>JAFTGI010000100.1 GCA_017458195.1 Prevotella sp. | reverse complement strand
TTGTTGTACCTTTGTCCATGATTTTGTAAGTTTTGTTGTTTGGTCGCTGCAAAATTACAAAATCTTGGGGGAAAGGCTCAGGTCTGGCCCCCTATTTTTATGGAATCTATACTACTTCGCACTTTTATCGGACAGCAATAATAAAAAAGTGCGATTTTACTTCAATCAGCGCATCTTTCTGTTGTCCAACAGGCGACGTTTTTATTTCGCTATTCACTCTTCCTTTGCCAAGGGATTCCATCCTTGGGCCTTGAGTTCAAACTCCTGGCCGTCGCGGGTGACGAGAACGTGGCCAAGGTTTGCCTCGGTGATATGGCCAATGAGGTGGACGTCGTCGATGGCACGCACCTTGTCGAGGTCGCCGATGGGCACGGTGAAGACGAGCTCATAGTCCTCGCCGCCGTTCAGTGCGCAGGTCGTCACGTTCATGTCCATTTCCTCAGCCATGACGGCCGTCTGGTAGTCGATGGGCAGTTCCTTTTCGTAGATGCGGCAGCCTGTACCCGACTGCTTGCAGATGTGGCGGAGCTCAGAGGAGAGACCGTCGCTGACGTCCATCATCGCCGTGGGGCGAATGCCGGCCAGGCGCAACTTCTCGATGATATCACCGCGGGCTTCAGTCTGCAGTTGTCGTTGCAGGAGATATTCTTTTCCGCTGAAGTCAGGCTGGAAGTGAGCAAGTTCTTCCAAAGCCCTTTTGTCGCCTTTGCGCTTGGCATCCTCCACCTGAGCGTAGTAAACGCTTTTCTCGCGCTCGAGCAGCTGCAGGCCCATGTAGGCGGCGCCGAGGTCGCCTGAGACGCAGATGAGGTCGGTGGGCCGGGCGCCGCTGCGATAGACGATGTCCTCGCGGCGGGCCTCGCCGATGCAGGTGATCGAGATGGCCAGGCCAGTGTAGCTCGACGTGGTGTCGCCGCCGACGATGTCGACGCCCCACTTCTCGCAGGCCAGCCGCAGTCCCTCGTAGAACTGCTCCAGGTCCTCGACGCTGAAGCGCTTCGAGAGTGCCAGCGAGACGGTCAGCTGGCGGGGCGTGCCGTTCATGGCGAAGATGTCGCTGATGTTGACCATGGCCGACTTGTAGCCCAGGTGCTTCAGGTCGATGTAGGTCAGGTCGAAGTGGACGCCCTCCATGAGCATGTCGGTCGTGACGAGCACCTCCGTGTCGGGGTAGTGGAGCACGGCGCAGTCGTCGCCGACGCCGCGCAGTGTGGAGGTGTTCTTTATTTCAAGGTCTTTGGTGAGCCGGTCGATAAGGCCGAACTCACCGAGGGAGGCTATTTCCATGGGGTTTTTCGTTTTTTGTTGTTGCAGTGATACTGCAACATACGGGACAATTTAGCTGCGGCGAATCATTTCGCGCATCAGTTCGGTCATGATGGGCTGGGCCTTGTTGGCTGCTTCCTGCACCTCCTCATGAGAGACCTCGACGGGCACGTCGAAGCCGCCCAGGTCGGTGACGATCGAGACGCCGAAGACGCGGATGCCGCAGTGGTTGGCCACGATGACCTCGGGCACGGTCGACATGCCCACGGTGTCGCCGCCCAGCTTGCGATACATGCGATACTCGGCCGGGGTCTCGAACGTCGGGCCCTGCACGCCGGTGTAGACGCCATAGACCAGTCGGATCTTCTTCTCCTTGGCAATCTGGCTGGCCAGCTTGATGAGCTTCGTGTCGTAGGGCTCGTGCATGTCGGGGAAGCGCGGGCCGGTGGGGAAGTTCTTGCCGCGCAGCGGGTGCTCGGGGAAAAGGTTCAGGTGGTCGGTGATAACCATCAGGTCGCCGATTTTGAAGGCGGGGTTCATGCCGCCGGCCGCGTTCGAGACGAACAGCGTCTTGATGCCCAGCTCGTACATGACGCGGATGGGGAAGGTGACCTCCTTCATCGTGTAGCCCTCGTAGTAGTGGAAGCGGCCCTGCATGGCCATAATGTCCTTGCCGCCCAGTTTGCCGAAGATGAGCTTGCCCGAGTGGCCCTCGACGGTCGAGACGGGGAAGTTCGGGATGTCGGCGTATGGAAATTCGGTGGCGTCAGTTATTTCGGAAGCTAATTGTCCGAGTCCCGTTCCCAGCACTATGGCTGTCTCGGGTTTTGTGGTCATCCTTGCCTTTAGCCAGGATGCTGTTTCGAGAATTTTTTCGTACATAGCCTATAATGTTTTGGTTAAACTTTTCTTCTTGGTCTGCTTGCATGAAGGTGATGCTGACGGGCTGCACGTAGAGGCTACGGCGCACCTCGTCGCTCAGTCCTTCAGCGCCCCTCAGCCTGGCGGCGTCCTTCTCGGTGGTGACGATGATACGGGGCTGGGGCAGGGCGGCGAACTCGCGGTTGATGCGCTCGATGTCGCGCCGACGGAAGTTGTGGTGGTCGGGGAAGCTGAGCGTCGTCAGCTTGGGCATCCGGGGCGTGAGGTCCTCAATGATCTGGCGGGGCGAGGCGATGCCCGTGAGCAGCAGCACGTTGGTGTCGGCGACAGAATCGCCGGCCACAGAGGGGGCCTCGTCGGGGAAGACGGGGCGCAGGGGCTGATAGTCGAGCGTCGTGAAGAAGAGGTGCTGGTAGGGGTAGAGGTCCATGGCCTTGGTGATGACGCGGAAGTCCATGGGCTTCAGCTCGCGCGGGCACTTGGTGACGATGACGATGTCGGCGCGGTTCTTGCCCGACTGGGGCTCACGCAGTCGGCCGGCCGGCAGCAGTCGGTCGTAGATGATGAGGCGGTGGTAGTCGACGAGCAGGATGTTGATGCCGGGCTTGACGTAGCGGTGCTGGAAGGCGTCGTCGAGCAGGATGACGTCGAGCTCAGGGTCGTCGGCCGTGAGCCGCTCGATGGCCCGCACGCGCTTCTTGTCGACGGCGACGGTGACGTCCGGAAACTTCAAGTGCATCTGTTGCGGTTCGTCGCCGATGTCGCGTGCCGTCGTTTCGGCCGTGGCCACCTGATAGCCGCTCGTCTTCCGCTTATAGCCCCGGCTGAGCACGGCCACGCGGCAGTTCTCCTTGAGCAGACGGATGAGGTGCTCCACGTGGGGCGTCTTGCCCGTGCCCCCGACGGTGATGTTGCCGACGGAGATGATGGGCACGCTGAAGGCGCGGCTCTTCAGGATTCCGACCTCGAAGCCGAAATTCCGAATGCCCACGCCCAGTCCGTAAAGCCAGCTCAGGGGGATGAGCTTCCTGTTGATTTTAATGAAATCGCCTTCCATCTTCTGTTTTTACTTGACCTTCGCGTCAAAAGGCAGACGGGCCTGCAGACGGTTGCGGCTCATGTCGCGGCGCAGTTCCATGACGGGCTGATAGAGATCGCCCAGCGTGGCCTTCAGCTCAGCGTCGAGATAGCTGCCCTTGTCGTCGTCGCTCGAGAGGATGCTGTCGAACCAGTCGCCCTTTGCGGGATATGTGGCCGTGTAGTACTCCTCGGAACCGATGAGCTCGGCAGCCTTGCTGACGGCATCGTCGAGCGAGCCCAGCTGGTCGACCAGCTTGATGCCCAGGGCATCGGAGGCCACCCACACGCGGCCCTGTCCAATCTCGTTCACCTCCTCCTTGGTCATGCCGCGCCCGTCGGCGACGATGCCGAGGAACGTGTCATAGCCGCGGTCGACATAGGTCTGCATATACTTCAGCACTTCGGCGTTGTCCTTGGCGAAGATCATGTCGTTCTCGTAGTTGCCGTATTTGTTGGTCGTGACGCCGTCCCACGTGACGCCCAGCTTGTCGGAGACCAGCGTGCTGGCGTTGGGGATGAGGCCGAAGATGCCGATTGAGCCGGTCAGCGTGGTGGGCTCGGCCACGATGTAGCTGGCCGGAGCGCTGATCATGTAGCCGCCCGAGGCAGCCAGACCGCCCATTGAGACGACGACGGGCTTCTTCTCCTTCAGCTGCTTGATGGCACGCCAGATCTGCTCCGAGGCCACGGCGCTGCCGCCAGGCGAGTTGACGCGCATGACGACGGCCTTCACCTTCTCGTCGTCGGCCAGTTCCTTCAGGTCGTTGACAGTCGTCTGCCCCACGATGTTATGCTCAGTCGTGAAGCCGCTGGCCACCTCGTCGATGATCTCGCCATAGGCATAGTAGACGGCAATCTTGTCGCCCTTGTTCTTTTTCTTTGTCGTCAGGTCCATCATGTCGCTCAGTGTCAGCTGCTTGATGTCCTTGTCCTCGTCGATGCCGAGCTTCTGCTTGACGATGTTCTTCACCTCGTCAGGATACATGTAGCCGTCGATGAGGCCTGCCTTCACGTAGTCGTCGACCGAGGCGAAGATCATGATGCTGTCGTCGGCCACCTGGTTCAGCTGCTCGACGCTCACGCCGCGGCTCTCGGCCATGTCCTTCAGCATGTGCTGCCAGACGCCCTGCAGGTAGGCCTCGCGCTGCTCGCGGTCCTCGGGGCTCATCTCCTTGCGGGTCTGGCGCTCCACGGCGCTCTTGTATTTGCCCACGCGGGTGGCCTGATATTTCACGCCCACCTTCTCGTAGAGTCCGGTCAGGTAGTAGCCCTTGCCGCCGAGGCCCTTGAAGTCGATCATGCCCGTCTTGTTGAGCAGCACCGAGTCGGCCACCGAGCAGACGTAGTAGGCCGACTGCATGTACTGGTCGGCATAGGCCAGCACCCACTTGCCGCTTTCCTTGAAGTCCTTCAGGGCGTCGCGCACCTGCTGGGCCGTGGCGGGGGCATCAAATACGGCGGCGCCGCCTTCGATGTATATGCCGCTGATGTTCTCGTTCTCCTTGGCCTTGCGGATGGCGCTGATGATATCGTCGAGGCCCATCGCCTCCATGTCGGCCTGTCCCAGCAGTGTTGCCAGCGGACCGCCGTCCTCGGCGCGCTCGCTGATGGTGCCGTCGAGCTTCAGGACGAACACGGAGTTCTTTTCGGCCTTTGTTGAGGCACTGCCGCTGGCCACGAAGCCGGCGATAGAAATCATAAACATGATGCCGGCGATGACCGACAGAATCACGATGCCCACGATGGTGGCCAGGGTGTACTTGAAGAATTCTTTCATTTTTTCCAGATGTCGTTTGTTAGGTTTCAGAGGGCAAAGATACGAAAAAAAATTGGTTCGAGCTATAAAAAATGATTTTTTTGAGGCTTTTCGCTTGATTTTCATTAACTTTGTGCCCACTAACTAATCATAGAACAAATTTAAACATGAAACAACGACTGATTCTTGGCTTGGTGCTGTTGACGCTCAGCACGCTGGCTATGGGAAAAAAGAAAGTGACGCAACCCGCACTGTGGCCCAATGGCGAGCCGATGGCCGCCTGGTTTACGGAGCAGGGCAAGGTGGATGTTGAGACACTGGGCAAGAAGTACGACGTGACGAAGTACGGCGTGCGCCAGGGCACCACCGACATCCAGACTGCCGCGCTGCAGGCCGTCATCGACCGCGCTGCCAAGGACGGCGGCGGCGTCGTCGTCATCCCGAAGGGCACGTTCTACAGCGGTTCGCTCTTCTTCCGCCAGGGCACTCACCTCTATGTCGAGGAGGGCGGCGTGCTGAAAGGCAGCGACCGCATCCGCGACTTCGAGATCCGCGAGACGCGCATCGAGGGCCAGACGTGCAAGTACTTCACGGCGCTGATCAATGCCGACAGCATCAACGGCTTCACCATCTGCGGCCACGGCACCATCGACGGTCAGGGCGAGCCTTATTGGCAGGAGTTCTGGATCCGCCGCGAGTGGAACCGCCAGTGCACCAACAAGGACGCCCAGCGGCCCCGGCTGACCTATATCTCGAATTCGAGTAACGTCACCATCCAGGACGTGCGGCTCATCAACTCGCCCTTCTGGACGAACCATATCTACCGCTGCGACCACGTGCGCTATCTTGACCTCTACATCTATTCCTCGACGACGGGCATCAAGGGCCCCTCGACTGATGCCATCGACATCGACGTCTGCCATGACGTCGTCGTGCGCGGCTGCTACATGAACGTCAACGACGACGCCGTCGTGCTGAAGGGCGGCAAGGGCACCTTTGCCGACCAGGCCCCCGAGAACGGCCCGTGCTACAACATCCTGGTCGAGGACTGCCATTATGGCACGGTGCACGGCTGCATGACGCTCGGCTCCGAGTCGGTGCACGACTGGAACGTCATCATGCGCCGCTGCCAGGCCGACGACACCAACAACGTGCTCTGGCTGAAGATGCGCCCCGACACGCCCCAGCACTACGAGTACGTCGTGGTGGAGGACTTCACGGGCAAGTGCCGCAACTGTCTGCTCATCCGCCCCTGGACGCAGTTCTACGAGAAGCAGGAGCGCGAGGATATGCCCCTGTCGCAGTGCAACAACGTCACGTTCCGCAACGTGCGTATGACCTGCAACGTGTTCTTCAACGTGCAGGGCAGCGACAAGTATGCGCTCAAGGATTTTGCGTTTGAGAACATCGACGTCAAGGACTATGCCAAGG
Source organism: Prevotella sp. (assembly GCA_017458195.1). Classification (GTDB taxonomy): domain Bacteria; phylum Bacteroidota; class Bacteroidia; order Bacteroidales; family Bacteroidaceae; genus Prevotella. The sequence goes on along the minus strand of JAFTGI010000100.1, from coordinate 22,497 downwards.
AGCGCGCCTTCACGCAGCGGCCCATCGACGGCCTCAAGCTCACGAACGTGATTGTCAACAACGAAACCATCCAATAAGCTATGACTATGAGAAAGCTGATTCTGACGTTTATCGTCGCTCTTGTTGCCGTCGGCATGAATGCCGAAGACCGGCAGAAGTTGAATTTCAATGCCGACTGGCGCCTCTGCGTCGGCGACGTGGCCGAAGCCAGCCAGCCTGCCTTCGACGACTCTCGCTGGCAGCGCGTCACCCTGCCCTACGCCTTCAACGGCAACGAGGCCTTCAAGGTGGACATCGTCGACCTGACCGACACCGTCTGCTGGTATCGCAAGCACTTCAGGGTGGCCCCCCATTCTGCCCCCGAGGGGGCTACAATAGACCCAACCATTGAAACTATAGAAGCCCCCTCGGGGGCCGTAGGGGGGGCTAAGTGCTTTATTGAGTTCGAGAGCGCGCGCCAGGGCTGCGATGTCTATCTGAACGGCCACCACGTGGGATTCTCCGACAACGGCGTGATGGCCTTCGGCTTCGACCTTACACCTTATATTATTAAAGGAGAGAACGTCATCGCCGTGCGCTGCGACAACTCGTGGCAGTATCGCGACCGGGTGCTCGACAGCCGCTACCAGTGGAACGACAAGAACTTCAACGCCAACTACGGCGGCCTGCCCAAGAACGTCTATCTGCACCTGACCGGCAAGCTCTATCAGACGCTGCCCCTCTACAGCAATCTTGGCACGACCGGCACCTATGTCTATGCCACCGACATCGACGTGGCCCGGCGCAAGGCCGTCGTCCACGTGGAGTCGCAGGTGCGCAACGAGGACGACCGCGAGCGGCAGGTGGCCCTCATGTTCACCATCAAGGACCTCGACGGACAGGTCGTCGCCCAGTCTACTGACGTCAACAGCGTGACCATCCAGCCCGGCCAGACCGTCACCCTGCGCGCCGCGCAGCAGGTCGAGGGTCTCCACTTCTGGTCGTGGGGCTACGGCTACCTCTACACCGTCGAGACGCGCCTGCGCGAGGTGTCGCGCGGTGGCGATGTCGTCCAGCTGCGCGACCCGGTTACTATCCGCACGGGCTTCCGCAAAACGGAGTTCAAGGACGGCATGTTCCGTCTCAACGACCGCGTGATGATGGTGCACGGCTATGCCCAGCGCACCAGCAACGAGTGGCCGGGCGTGGGCATCAGCGTGCCCGCCTGGCTGAGCGACTATTCGAACGGGCTCGTCGTCGAGTCGGGCGGCAACCTCGTGCGCTGGATGCACGTCTGCCCGTGGAAGCAGGACATCGAGTCGTGCGACCGCGTGGGCCTGATGCAGGCCATGCCCGCCGGCGATGCCGAGAAGGACGTCGACGGCGCCCGCTGGCAGCAGCGCACGCAGCTGATGCGCGATGCCATCATCTACAACCGCAACAACCCCTCGATCATCTTCTACGAGTGCGGCAACTTCCGCATCTCAAAGGAGCACATGGAGGAGATGAAGCAGATCCGCGACCAGTATGACCCCTACGGCGGCCGCGCCATCGGCTCGCGCGAGATGCTCGACCGGCCCGAGGCTGAATACGGCGGCGAGATGCTCTACATCAACAAGTCGGCCACGAAGCCCATGTGGTCGATGGAGTACTATCGCGACGAGGGTCTGCGCAAATATTGGGATGAGTACAGCTATCCCTATCACAAGGAGGGCGACGGTCCGCTCTACCGCAACGCCCCGGCGCCCGACTACAACCACAACATGGACGCGCTGGCCTGCGGCATGGTGGAGCGCTGGCATGAGTACTGGCTGGAGCGTCCCGGCACCGGACGGCGCGTCAGTTCGGGCGGCGTGAAGATCGTCTTCAGCGACACCAACACCCACCACCGCGGCGAGTCGAACTATCGCACCAGCGGCGTCACCGACGCCATGCGTCTGCCCAAGGATGCCTTCTTTGCCCACCAGGTGATGTGGGACGGATGGGTCAGTCCGGAGCATGACCGCACACATATCATCGGGCACTGGAACTACGAGAGAAATGAGAAAGGAGAAATGAGAAATGAGAAATTGGTGAAGCCCGTCTATGTCGTCTCGACTGCCGACTCTGTGGAGCTTTTCGTCAATGGCAAGTCGCAGGGCTTCGGCCGCCGTTCCTACGAGTGGCTCTTCACTTGGCCCAGCGTCACCTATGAACCCGGCAAGATTGAGGCCAAACCTTATTACCGCTACAATACAATAGAAGCCCCCTCGGGGGCCGTAGGGGGGGCTTCTGTTAGCATCGAGACCGCCGGTGAACCCTTCCAGCTGAAGCTGACGGCCATCGAGGATCCTGAGGGCACGAAGGCCGACGGGGCCGACATGGTGCTCGTCCAGGTGGAGGTGGTCGACCGCCAGGGCCGCCGCTGTCCGCTCGACGACCGCCTGGTCAACTTCTCGCTGTGGGGCGAGGCCCGCTGGATCGGCGGCATCGGCCCGCGCAATAATTCTCAATTCTCAATTCTCAATTCTCAATCTGAAAAAGATCCCTCGCTGCTCGACTCGGCCAACAAGCGGAACACGAGCGACAACTACGTCGGCCACATGTCGCTGCCCGTGGAGTGCGGCGTCAACCGCGTGCTCATCCGCACCACCCCCAACGCCGGCGAGATCGGTCTCTCCGTCCAGGCTGACGGCGTGCGCCCGGCCTACCTGAACCTCAGCAGCCGCGCCTGCGACAAGCCGAACGACCTGCCCGCCCTGACGCTGCGCCCGTCGCTCGTGCGCGGCGAGACCCCCTCGACCCCAAGCTACGAGCCTTCCCTCGTAAGCGTCAACATCGTTGACGCAAAATCCGGCTGCAACGCCGCCGACCTGAAAAACAGCTACGACGACAACGAACTGACGCAATGGCAGAGCGACGGCGAGCGCGACAATGCCTGGGTGACCTACAAGCTGGCGCGCCGTGCGGCTGTCAGCGAGATCACCCTGAAACTGACAGGCTGGCGCTCGAAGTGCTATCCCCTCGAGGTCTATGCCGGCAAGCAGAAGGTCTGGGAGGGCGTCACCCCCGCCACGCTCGGCTATACCCACATCATGATCGATAAACCTATGGCTGCCAAGGAGTTGACCATCCGCATGGTGGGCCCCGTGCAGAACAGCAAGAAGTTCGGTGACACGAAGGAACTGGCCGGCGGCGTGGCCAACGAGATGGACCGCCTGAAGACTGCCAAGGGCAAGGTCGAACTGCGCATTGTCGAGGTCGACTTGATGGAACAAGCGAAGTAAAAGTGCCGCTTTTTGAAAGTAATATAGGGGTATATTACCTTCAAGAAGCACCGTTTTCCCAATTTTGAGCGACCGTGCCAAAATGTCAGTCCCGACGTTTTGGCACGGTTTTGGCATAGACCTTGGCAGAGTAAACAAAAAACATTGAAACAACAAATAAAAAAACAATCGAACTATGAACATCAAACCATTAGCTGACCGCGTGCTGGTAGTGCCTGCACCGGCTGAAGAGAAAATCGGCGGTATCATCATCCCCGACACTGCAAAGGAAAAGCCCCTCCGTGGCACCGTCAAGGCCGTTGGCCAGGGCACCAAGGACGAGGCAATGGTCCTGAAGGAGGGCGACCAGGTGCTTTACGGCAAGTATGCCGGCACTGAACTGGAGCTCGAAGGCGAAAAGTTCCTCATCATGCGCCAGAGCGACGTGCTGGCAGTCATCGGATAAGGGCCCACCCCCAACCCCTCCCCAAGGGAGGGGAGTCTGAATAGACTTGGAGGTGACTTTTTTCAATAAGAATAAATAATAAGTATAACAAGATAGCTTGGGACCCCCTTGACTAACCAAGCGCCCCTCCCTTGGGGAGGGGGTGGGGGTGTGCTAATTATGGCTAAAGAAATTAAATTCAATATTGAGGCCCGCGAACTGATGAAGCAGGGCGTCGACCAGTTGGCAAACGCAGTGAAGGTGACCCTCGGACCGAAGGGCCGCAACGTAGTGATTGAGAAGAAGTTCGGTGCACCGCAGATTACGAAGGACGGTGTCACCGTGGCTAAGGAGATTGAGCTCGAGGACCACTTCGAGAACACTGGCGCACAGCTCGTCAAGAGCGTCGCCTCGAAGACTGGCGACGATGCCGGCGACGGCACCACCACCGCCACGCTGCTGGCCCAGGCCATCGTCTCGGAAGGCCTGAAGAACGTCACTGCCGGTGCCAACCCCATGGACCTGAAGCGTGGTATCGACAAGGCTGTGAAGGCCGTGGTCGACCACATCAAGGAGAGCGCCGAGATCGTCGGCGACAACTACGAGAAGATCGAGCAGGTGGCCACTGTCTCGGCCAACAACGACAAGGAGATCGGCGAGCTGCTGGCTGAGGCCATGCGCAAGGTCTCGAAGGACGGTGTCATCACCATCGAGGAAAGCAAGAGCCGCGACACCCACATCGGCGTCGTCGAGGGCATGCAGTTCGACCGCGGCTATCTGTCGGCTTACTTCGTCACTGATTCGGAGAAGATGGAGTGCGTCATGGACAACCCCTATATCCTCATCTACGACAAGAAGATCTCCAACATCAAGGAGTTCCTGCCCATCCTGCAGCCTGCCGCTGAGAGCGGACGCCCGCTGCTCATCATCGCTGAGGATGTCGACTCTGAGGCTCTGACCACGCTCGTCGTCAACCGTCTGCGTGGCGGTCTGAAGATCTGCGCCGTCAAGGCTCCCGGCTTCGGCGACCGCCGCAAGGCTATGCTCGAGGACATCGCCGTGCTGACCGGCGGCACCGTCATCAGCGAGGAGAAGGGCCTCAAGCTGGAGCAGGCTACCATCGAAATGCTCGGCACCTGCGAGAAGCTGACCGTCTCGAAGGACAATACCACCATTGTCAATGGTGCTGGCGACAAGCAGGCCATCAAGGACCGCGTCAACCAGATCAAGAAAGAGATTGAGAACACCACCAGCAGCTACGACAAGGAGAAGCTGCAGGAGCGTCTGGCCAAGCTGGCCGGCGGCGTCGCAGTGCTCTACGTCGGTGCCAACAGCGAGGTTGAGATGAAGGAGAAGAAGGACCGCGTCGACGATGCCCTCTGCGCCACCCGCGCAGCCATCGAGGAAGGCGTCGTGGCCGGCGGCGGCACCACCTACATCCGCGCCCAGCAGGTGCTCAGCGAGGTGAAGGGTGACAACGCCGACGAGCAGACCGGTATCAACATCGTCTGCCGTGCCATCGAGGAGCCCCTGCGCCAGATTGCCGTCAACGGCGGTGCCGAGGGTGCTGTGGTCGTGCAGAAGGTGCGCGAGGGTAAGGGTGACTACGGTTACAACGCCCGCACCGACGAGTACGAGGACCTGCGCAAGGCCGGTATCATCGACCCCGCCAAGGTGGCCCGCGTAGCTCTGGAGAACGCCGCCTCTATCGCCGGCATGTTCCTCACCACCGAGTGCCTCATCGTCGACAAGCCCGAGAAGGAGCCCGCCATGCCGATGGGCAACCCCGGAATGGGCGGCTTGATGTAAAAGGTAAAAAGGTAAAAAAGTAAAAAGGTAAAAAAGTAAAAAAGTAAAAAGGTAAAAAAAGATCCCCGAATCGTTTGGCGGTTCGGGGACTTTTTTGTTTCTGAAAAGTTTTTGAAAAAATAATTAGCGGAAAAGTTGGCGGATAGGAAATAAATCCTTATCTTTGCAGCCGAAGGATTGTTCAATAATTATTTATTCACGTTTAACACAAAACTTTTATGAAAAAACAATTACTCTTGAGCTTAGTGCTTTCCCTGCTCGGGGGGGGTATTTTTAGTCAGCGCGCCCTTGCCCAGGACGATTGTGAACATGCATCGCCGATGATGGTTGTCATGCTTAATGGTGACCACGGCGCAGGAAAGTGGTACAGCGTCAACATTGCTATGGAGTCAGTGTTCCCGATGTCTACTCCAGCAGGTCTTGAGGACGATGCCATTACAATTTACAAAGACTGCGATGGGAACGAGGCCATCAAGCTGTCTCCTAATTTTTACTATCTGCCAGCAGGCGCTTATAAGGTTTTTGTGAAGTCAGAACTCAATGGCGGCATGCTCATGCTGATGGGAACTCCGACAACCAATGCTCCTGCCGGTATGTATTGCTTCAAGCCCATCGAACTGACGACAGAAACCTGGAGCCAGTTCCAGACACCTGCCAAGAACTCCACTACCTGGTATAGCATTCCCGTGGCCTATCCTGCCCCGGTGGTTGTGACAGCCCGCACCGAAGCCATGCCGTTTATGCACAACGATGGCATCGTCACCAAGGTGGTGACTAAGCTGCTCGACTGCGAAGGCGGTACTAACGAGAGCAACGAGCTGACGCCCAACCGCGCATACGCCAAGGGTGGGCAGAACCTCGTGGCCGTGACCATCAGCGATGCCGATTTTAGTAATATAGGTTTCTCGCTCGATGCCATGTCGGCTGCCGGTTGCAACAACCATGTCGACCACGCCACACTGATGACGCTCGACACCGAGATGACCTATCCTGATGCATTCTATACGGTGGACTATCGCTTCGTTGTGCCTGAGGATGGCAACTACCGTTTCATCAACCATGGTGCTGAGGGCACCATCCTACGTGTTGGCAAGATTGTTGAGAATGTGTGCGACTTCGACACGACGCCGCTCTCGGCCGTGGTCGATGAGGGCAACGTCGCCGAGGTGGCCGCAGCCTTCAAGGCTGGCGATCTGGTCGTCGTCGAGAGCGACGCCTACGACAAACTGAACGACGGTCAGCCTTATCTCAAGGTCGTGAAGGGCGGCGAATCCGTCGGTATCATCCGCACACAGAAGGCCTCGCGCGAAATCACCGTCACGGAGAATCTCAACGGCAGCTTCAGCGTGAGCAGCTATCTGCTTAAGGAGGGTGTCGAGGTGGCTGTCTACGACATGGGTGCCCGCAAGGTGTACAGTCAGAAGGCTAAGGCCCATGCCGAGGATGTCCAGCTGAATCTCAACGTCCGCCCCGGTCAGTATCTGGTCGTGGTCTATGGCAGTAACCGCTCTGCCACGGCACGGATTACGGTGAGATAAGCGTTCTACACACCATAATTATTATATATAGGAACTGCCCCTGCACCACACCCGATGCCGGAGTGGTTCCTATTTCAGCTTAAACGTTTTCCCATTTATGAGCAGAACCATTCTGGCCGTTGCCGTCGTCCTGCTGTTGGCCCTTTCCGGGCATGCCAAGCCTGTCACGCCCGAGCGGGCAGCCGTCATTGCCAAGGCTTTTTTGGACAGTCAGGCTGGCCATCCACGAAAAGCAAAACACTATGTTGTCGGCAGCAGTCATTCCCTGCAACCATACTATGTGTTCAACGCCGCCGACGGTCAGGGGTTTGTCATCGTGTCGGGCGATGACCAGGCGGTTCCTATCCTTGCCTATAGTGACCAGGGACATATCGACAGTGCTGACATGCCGGAGGCCTGCCAGTGGTGGCTCGATTTCTATGCCTCGCAAATCGCGTCACTGCAGGAAGATGGCTTTGGGGGGTATACCACTGAATGGCCAGCCGACAGCATTCAGCCGCTTCTGGAAACACGGTGGGGACAGGGGGCACCGTTCAACCTGCTCTGCCCCATTGACGAGAAGGAGGGCCTCAGTCAGCGGTCATCGGCCGGATGCGTGGCCACGGCCATGTCTCAGATCATGTACTACCACCGGTGGCCGCGCCGCGGGAAGGGCCTTATCAGCTATTCCGACACGCGGCAGGATAATGCCGAGCGTCAGCTCTATCTTGACACTATCCCCGATTTTGACTGGGAGCACATGCTGCTGAGTTATGCCGATGCTGCGGGCAGTGAGCAGGAACAGATGGCCGTGGCCCGACTGGTGCGCAGTGCCGGCTATGCCGCCCGCACCAACTATTCCCATGGCAACAGCACTACCTATGAGCGCTTGGGCGCTGCAGCCTTCTTCGATTATTTCGGTTACGACCCCAACGTGCATCACTATGTGCGCACCTACGTCAGCGACCGACAGTGGACGGAACTGCTGTTGACGGAGCTCCGGGCCGGGCGCCCCGTGCTGTATACGGGCTTCAACGCCCATGGCGGTCATACCTTCGTTTGCGACGGCTACGACGGTCATGGGCTGTTCCATTTCAATTGGGGATGGAACGGCAGCAGCGACGGCTACTTCTCATTGTCGGCCCTCACGCCGTCGAAGCAACAGCAGGGCGGTTCCGATGGTTCCACCTACACTTTCGGTCAATGCATCGCCACCAACATCCAGCCCCCCTCGGACAGTTCACTGCCCCAAACCGACCATCTGGCAGTCACCTCCCTCTACATCGTTGACGGCAACAATCAGCAATACCCCGACTGGATGTTTGCCTACGGTTTTGAGACCGTCAGTCTTGGCTGTCGGCTGCTCAACACCGGCGTGACCGACCTGAACGCCGAGGTCTGTATCGGCGAACAGACTGAAGACGGCCTCACGGAACTGAACGATCCCGTCGCGCTGATGCTGAGGAGCAACTACGGCCGCAACTATCTTTTCCCATTGAAGAAAGAACTGCTGACGGACGGCGACCATGTGCTCCAGCTGTTCTTCCGGCCTGCCGACACGCTCAACTGGCAACCCGTACCGACGCCGATGGACGGTGTCAAGGCCGTGAGCATCAGTAGCCAAAACGGCGGTCACCGCCTCGCGACCGTCACGTCAGACTTCCATCTGCGCCTTTCCGACAGCTTTATCCCGGGCGCTTTCTATACCAACCGCACTCGGCCCCTTCGCCTGCCCATCGTCAACGACGGCAAGATGACGCTCAGCCGCAAGGTGGGCTGCCGGCTCACCGGTGAGACCGTCGACCGCCTGATAGCCGTGTCCACATTCTGTCCGGTGGGCGACAGCGCCGTCGTCGTGCTGCCCATCGACATGACGGGCCTGCCCGTCGGCCATTATACGCTTATGCCGTTCTATTGCAACAGCACAAGCTACGATGCAGAAGTCACGACGTCGAACATCACTGCTATAGCCGAACCGATGGACGTCACCGTCGGCGAGGTGCCCCGCATCACCATTGAGATGCAGGGCGAGCCCTATCTGCTCGACCTCTCGACTGGCACGATCGACTTCATGCTATTCCAGTCGTCGGCCCTCATTCCCTGGAGCGGCCGCATCATGGGCAGGGTGCAGCGCGTCGTCGACCCGTGGAGTGGGGCAGCCGAGGACACCGGCGTCGTGCTCTACTCCGACTATATGACCTTAGAGCGCCCCGCCATTGTCAATGCCCAGCTGTATGCCGACCACGTCGGCTTGCCAGTGGGCGACGACTATCGCATCGTCTTCTATATTGACGACCAGAACGACTATCCTCTCTATTCGGCCAGCCTTTCGGTCGTCGACGCCATGTCGGGCATCGACCCGGCCCGTCTTGGCCCTGAGGCCACTAAAGCCTACGACCTGAAGGGCCTGCCCCTCAGCGGAAACAGGAAAGGCATCCGCATCACAACCGACCATCAACCGCGTAAAACCATTATCAGATAAACGGCATGAACGAAAAACTCAAGAAACGCTTTATCGCCCTGCTGGCAATGCTGCTCATCGTCCTGGCCTGCGTCGCCCAAGGCAAGCATCAGGTCAGCGGCACTGTCACCGATGACCAGGGCGAGCCCCTCCCCGGGGCCAGCATCCGTCTTAAGGGCGGCACGTCAGGCACCGCGACCAACGCCGACGGTCAGTTCTCTCTCATGGTCGATGGCAGCAAAGTCACCGTTGTCGTGTCGTTCATCGGCATGACCGCCCGCGAGGTGACGCTCACGGCCGGCAAGCCCACGACCATCGCCCTGACCAGCGAGGGTGGCATGCTCGACGAACTCATCGTCTCGGGCTTCCAGACGATCTCGCGCGAACGGTCGACCGGCTCGGCTGTGATCCTGAACACCGAGAAGCTGGACAAGGTGCAGACCGTCGACCTCAGTTCGAAGTTAGAAGGCCTGTCGCCAGGCCTGATGATCTACAACAATGCGATGAGCATCCGTGGCACCTCCTCGTTCGCCGTCAGCGGCACCCCGCTGCTCGTCATCGACGGCCAGCCCGCCATGGGCATCGGCATTGACGACATCAATCCCGAAATCATCGACAATGTCACCGTGCTGAAGGATGCGGCGGCCACGTCGCTCTACGGCGTCCGCGCAGCCAATGCCGTCATCGTCGTGACCACCAAGCAGGCCGGCAAGGAAAGCCTCGACGTGAGCGTGTCGGCCAATTGCTTTGTCGAGCCCCTGCCGTCGTTCAGCTATCAGCACTTCGCCCCGACCGGCGACATCATCGACCTGGAGCGTGACTATCTGCTCAGCGACCCCACCTACATGGCATCCCCGCAGGCCTACTTCTCGTCGGCCACCAACCTGAACAATGCCCGCTATATGAGCGCCGTGCAGATGCTCTACTACGGCCTGTCGAAGGGCGACATCGACGAGAACCAACTGAACACCCAGCTCGACGCCCTCCGCCAGAACGACTACCGCCGCGAATACCGCGACCGCCTGCAGCGCACGTCCCTTACGCAGGACTACAATGTGACGCTCTCGCAGGGCAGCAAGAAGAACAAGTTCTTCGCCTCGGGCCGGTTCCAACACGTGGCGCCCCATGCCACTTATAACAGGTCGCACAAGTTCTCGTTCTACCTGAAGGACGACATCGAGGTGGCCCCCTGGCTGCACCTGACCCTGGGCACCAATGCCTCATTCGACCGCTCCCGGCAGTCGGAGGCCACAGGCCTGGGTTATACGGCCGCCATGCCCTACGACCGGCTGCTCAATGCCGACGGCACCCACAGCTACCGCTACCTCTACAACGAGGTGCTGGCGCAGCAGGTGAACGCCACCGACGGTCTTCAGTTCATGGGCTATAACGCCATAGAGGAATCAGAGCTGAACCAGCTGACCACGAACAACACCTACACGAAATACTTTGCGCAGGCCGTCGTCGACATCACCCGCGGTCTGCAGGCCGAAGTGAAGATGCAATACGAGCAGCTGAGCATCGCATCGGAGCAGTACGACGAGGCACAGTCGTACAAGATGCGGGCGCTGGTGAACGAATATGCGTCGGCAGGCACCGGCGGTCAGTTTGTCTATAACATTCCGCTGGGCGGACACCTGCTCTCGCAGAACACCCGTGCCGACTACTACAACCTGCGCATGCAGCTGAACTACAGCACCGTGCTCGCCGAGCGCCACGCCCTGACGGCCCTTGTCGGCGGCGAGCTGCGGCAGGACGGCAGGCGCAGCAGCACCAGCGAGCGCTACGGCTACGACGACCAGAAGCTGACCTACGGGCAGGTGGACTGGCTGACGCTCTCGCGCACTGGCGTCGTCGGACAGCTCTATGCTGCCCCGCGCCGCCTGTCGGAACAGCTCGCCGTGAGCGAGGTGCTCCACCGCTATGTGTCGGCCTACATGAATGGCGGCTATACCTTCGACGGGCGCTATGCGCTGAACGCCAGTGTGCGCGTGGACCAGGCCGACCTTTTCGGCACCGACCCGAAGTATCGCTACCGTCCGCTGTGGTCGGTGGGCGCCAGCTGGAACGCCACGAACGAGCACTTCCTGAACAGCGTCGGTTGGCTCGACATGCTGAAGCTGCGCGCCACCTACGGCGTCACGGGCAACGTCGACCAGTCGTCGTCGCCCTACCTGCTGGCCGGCTTCGCCACGTCGCTCTATACCAACGGCCCCATCACCATGCTGCTCTCGCCGCCCAACAGCTCGCTGCGCTGGGAGCAGACGCGCACGCTGAATGCCGGCGCTGACTTCCGTTTGGTGCATCGGCTGAGCGGCACATTCGATATTTATCACCGGCGCAGCAGCGACCTGCTGGTGAACAAGAGCATCGACCCCTCGCTGGGCTTCAGCGGCACGGCCCGCGCCAACAACGGCGTCATGGAGAACTGGGGCGTGGAGCTGTCGGCCACCTACGACTGGCTGCCGCGCAGCAGTGCCCACCAGCTGTCGACCCAGCTGACGGCCGCCTACAACCGCAACACCATCAAGCGCATCGACTATGAGCCCACCGACGCCATCGACATGATCACGGCGCCGAGGAGCAACTATCGCGTGGGCGATGCCTTCAACACGCTCTATGCCTATCGCTACGCAGGGCTGACGGCCACGGGCGATCCCTCCATCTACAACGAGCGCAATGAGGTGGTCAGCATCGAGCGGGTGCGCAACGTCGGAGCCGTCCAGGCTGCCGGCGTGCTGACGCCCAAGTGGAACGGCGCGCTGACCGTGGACTATCGTTGGCGGGGCCTGAGCGCCTTTGTCCGGCTGGTGGGCTATGCCGGCCATTCACTGAGGGCCGACGCCGTGACGCTCTACGATGCCTATAATCCCATCAACAGCGGCGCCATCAGCGAGGACATCGCCCGCCGCTGGACGCCCGACAACACCGACACCGACATCCCGGCCATGGCGCTCCACACCGACGTGGGCGAGCGCAACTACCATTGGCGCTATGCCGACTGTCAGGTGGTCAGCGCTGCCTTCATTAAGCTGCGCAACGTCGGCGTCGCCTGGCAGTTGCCCTCGTCGTGGCTCCAGCCGCTGGGTGTCAAGGGCGTCACACTGAAGGCCCAGGTGGACAATCTGATGCGATGGACCCGCAACGACCGCGATATCGACCCTGAGGCCTTCACCGCCAACAGCGGCACCCGCACGCAGGCCATGCCGCCGACCTACGTCTTCGGTGTAAATGTAAAGTTATGAGAGTAATTTCACCCGATAATCCCGCGAGCGGTAAACATAGTGTATAGTTCGGCTATACACGTTGTATAGTCCGGCTATACACAGTGTATAGTCCAGCTATACAGATTCCCGGGAAGCAGATTGAAATGTAATAAAAAGAAACAATGGAAACAATAAAGAAAAGTATCATCAAGAGAGCGGGAGGAACGGCGCGGCTGGTGCTGATTGCCTCGCTCATCCTGCTGGCGTCGTGCGACGACTATTTAGACATTGAGCCAAAGGGACGCGCCCTGCTGAAGACCACGGCGGACTATGAGGGCCTGATCGAGGACCTGTCGCCGACCTACGACCACACCACGTCGTGGTTCCTCGCCGGCGACGCCACGTGGTACAGGGTCGAGGAAATCCGCAACTACACCTATCCCGACTATTCGGTCAGCGTGCTGTGGGACGAATCTTACGACCGCGCCGCCAACAGCATTGACAACAACCTCTATAACAGCTGCTACAGCCGCATCACCAACTGCAATGCCATCATCGACAACGTGATGGACAGCGACGGCAAGGAGGCCGACAAGCTGCTGGCCATGGCCCAGGCACGCATCATGAGGGCCTACAACTACTTCTTCCTCGTGAACACCTTCGCCCGGCCATACGACCCGGCGACTGCCGGCCAGACCAACGGCGTCATCGTGCGCGACCACATGTTCGAGAGCATCGAGGAGGAGGGTGTGCAGCGCTCGGTGGCTGAGGTCTACGACTTCATCCAGAGCGACATCGACGCCGCCATCGACGACCTGCCTCACGTAGCCAAGAACTCGTTCCGGCCCGACCGTACCTTCGGACTGGCCCTGAAGGCCAAGGTGCACCTGTTCAAGCGCGAGATTGACGCCTGCATGCAGGCCTGTCAGGAGGCCCTCACTGAGGCTCCCCACGGGAACCATCAGTTGTGGAACATGACCGAGGACTATCAACGCTATGCACCCATGCTCCTGGCTATGGGCTATCCCGAGCAGGCCATCGATGAGCCGCAGTATATGGGCATGAACGACCTGATTGAGGCTGTGTGGAAGAGTAGGGTGATTTATGGCTTCGACGGAGCCGAGCACCTGCTCTATCAGTTCTGTGCCACCTACACAGATCCTTTTCCCATGTATCTCACCCGCGAGGTGCTCGACCTTTTCGAGCGCGATGCCGACCTGCGCTACCGCTTCCTCATCCGCTACAAGGCACAGCACGAGACGGCCCCTGCCGGTGCTCAGGACTTTGCCTCGCTGGCCGTCAAGTGGAACCCCGCCGGCATCCGTCTGTCCGAGGTCTACTTGATGATGGCCGAATGTCAGGCCCGCCAGGGATATCCCGAGTCGGCCATGGCCCTTCTGGAGCTGCTGCGCTCGCACCGCATGGTGCCCGGCCGCTATGTCCACCTGACCGCCACGACGGCCGATGAAGCCCTGCGGCTGGTGCGCCAGGAGCGCCGGCGCGAGCTGTTCCTGACGTACAACTCCTTCTTCGACATGCGCCGCTTCTGCTCCGAGTTTAACGAGACGCTCACCCGCGAGTTCGAGGGCCAGACGCTGACGCTCAGTCCTACGTCGCACCTGCTCACCTTCCCCTTCCCCCTGAAGGCCATGCAGAACAGTCACTTAACCCAAAATAGCCGATGAAACGCCTCCTGTTAATATCTCTTGCAGCAGGGATGCTCGCCGCAGCTGATGCCCAGACGGCCCGCCTCTGCATCGACAACCGTTCGGGCCAGACTGTCAATGTTCAGCCCGAAGATTCGCTGGGCTTCATCACCGTCGGGTCAGTAACCTGCGACACCCTGCTGATGACCCTCCCCATTCCCCGCTATTATAGCGTGCAGGATGCCAGTTATCATAGCCGCACGGTCTATGTGGCGCCGGGCACCTCGACCACCGTCAGCATCACACCGGACGAGATCAGGGTTGGCGGCGACCTCGCGGCAGAGAATGACTTCATTCGCCGGTATACCTATCTTTGCCGGACGCCGCAGGACATCGCTCTCTATTCAGCCGCGTGGGCTGACTATCACCAGGGCGTGCTCGACTCGCTCCATCGAGCCTTGCAGCAGGCCGCCGTATCACCGCAGTTCAAGGCCGTTCACCGCCTGTATTTGGACTATACATTCCTGAACCAGCGGCTCAGCGGACCGAAGACGGCGCAGACCTTCGGCAGCCAGAGGGGGGCGCAGGTGAAACTGGCCCCGGATTATTATGATTTCCTGGACTCGCTGGAATGGAGCGACCCGCACGTGCTCTCCGTTCCGCGCTGGTTCACTGTCGTCAACACGGCCTTGGAGGAGATGGAGCGCGAACAGAAAATGACCGTCAGCAACGATCACTACATGGCGGCGTATGCCCGGCGCATCAGTCATCCTGAAGTCAGGAGCGAGTTTCTGCGACAACTCATCAGCCTGAACATGAAAAAGGGCTATTATGAGGATGTGGCCGCGCAGATCGACGAGGTGGCCCCCTACCTGGCCAGCACGGCTGAGCGGGATTCCGCCGTTGCCCAGGTCAATAGACTGCGCCTGCAGAATCAGGACGTAGCCCGAGGCGTGCTGCTTGATGACTTCACGGCCCAGACGCCCGAGGGACAGGCGTGGTCGCTGCAGGGCCTGCACGGCAAGGTGGTGCTGCTCGACTTCTGGTACACGGGCTGCATCCCCTGCAAGGCCGAGATGCCCTACGTGGAGCAGTTGGCACGCCACTTCAGCGGCCAGCCCTTTGCCGTCGTGTCCGTCTCGCTCGACACGGGCGACCAGCTCATGGCTGCCTGGCGCAGGATGATGGCCGAACGCAGCGCCGACAGCCCCGTCGTGCATGTCAACCTGCCCGGCGGATTCCGCTCGCCCCTCATCCGCAAGCTCGGCATTCGCAGCGTGCCCAGACTGATGCTCCTTGATGCCGAAGGTCGGGTGGCCGATGCCTTTGCAAAGCGTCCTTCCGACCCCAGGCTGCGCCAGCAGATAGAGCAGTTCCTTTTAGGGGCTGACCAACGCTGAAATGGTTCCCGTTTGGCAACTTGAGTTGTCAAAACGGGGGAGGGGGAGGGCGGAAACGGATGACATAAATCAATTATCAAAGTTGGCGGGTCATTTTTTCGGGGTAAAATTTTGCCGTTAGAAGGAAAAGATGTAACTTTGCGAACGAAAAGTAGACATTATGACAGAGACAATCTCAGCGTGAGCTGAGCAATATATTTTTTTGATTTGTTTTAGTAGATTAGTTTTTAAGTAGTTTGTTTTTGAAAACCGGTTGTCGTGAGACAGTCGGTTTTTTTGCTTGTTTTTCTTGCATAGGTCGGAAAAAAGCAGTAACTTTGTCGGCGATATGAACTGGAGATTTATTATCAAGTGGGTCGTCACGTTCAGTGTGGCCCTCATCATCTACGACCTGACAGGGTCGTTCTGGATGTCGCTTGGCATCCTCATCCTGGTAGCTATTGCCGAGAGCTACATCATCGACTTTATTGACAATCGTAAAAGCAAGAAGGAATGAAGCGCTTTTTCGTCACGATGCTTTTGGCTGGCGTTGCAGGCTTGACGCTGCAGGCCCAGCCCTACGTGCCCATGGACCGGGCTTTTGTCTGCGAGAATGGCAGTAACCGCTTTACAAGGGCCCTCTACGGGTCGCATACCGGCTATCGCATAGAAACCAGCGACCGCCCCATCTTTGTCCTCGTGAAGAAAGGTCACATGAAGAGCCTGCGCTTCGAGGTGGCCGGCGTGCCGCTCGAGCAGACCGACTACTGCTGGACGTCGTATGAGAGCGGCATCCGTAAGTATGTGCTGCAGGACAAGCGTCTGGCGGCCGTCGGCATTCCGGTGCTGCGCGTCAATGTCGTGGCCCGTCACGACGAGGAGGGCGCCGTCTGGGAATTCATTGCCGACAAGTATCCCGATGCCCTCCATGTCAGCTATAAGCTCTGCGACGTGGCTAACCCGAAGCTGAAGCGCAACGGCGACCTCGGCGTCGATGCGCGCGAATCGTTTGACCCGGCTCCGGGCGATGCCGGACTGAAGCAGGGCGAGTGCACGTGGGCCTGCAACTTCGCCCATCTCGTCATGCGCGTCGACGAAGTGCTGTCCGTGAGCGACGTGTCGGCCTATGAGATCTATTCCGACGCCGTGGCCTACAACCGCCGGCTGGCCTCGCGCATCGAGTTCAACACCCCCGATCCTTACATCAACACCCTCGGCGGCGCCCTTGTCATGGCAGCCGACGGCGACTGGGACGGTCAGACGTGGCTGCATGGCTGCATCGGATGGCGCATGCCCCTGGCAGGCTGGCGGGCCGGCTTCATAGGCGACTTCCTCGGCTGGAACGACCGTGCCGTCAGTCATTTCAATGCCTATGCCAAGAGTCAGGTGACCGATGTCGAGCCCACCATTGCCCATCCCTCCCAGGATCCTGAGCAGAACATGGCCCGGGCCGAGAAGAAGTGGGGCACGCAGATGTACTCGAACGGCTACATCTGCCGCAATCCTGAGCGCAACGACCAGATGCACCACTACGACATGAACCTCAACTACATCGACGAGCTGTTGTGGCACTTCCAGTTTGATGCCGACCCTGACTACATGCGCCAGATGTGGCCTGTCATCAAGCGACATCTGGAGTGGGAGAAACGCAACTACGATCCCGACGGCGACCACCTCTACGATGCCTACTGCTGCATCTGGGCCAGCGATGCCCTCTACTACAGTGGCGGTGCCGTCACGCATTCTTCGGCCTATAACTACCGCGCCAACCTGCTGGCTGCCCGCATTGCCCAGCTCATCGGCGAGGATGCCGCGCCCTATCAGGCTGAGGCCGAGGCCATCCTCGAGGCCATGAACCAGCGGCTGTGGCTCGACGACAAGGGCCACTGGGCCGAATATCAGGATGCCCTCGGGCACAAGCGACTCCACAAGAGCGCAGCACTGTGGTCGGTCTACACGCCCATCGACTGCGGTGCCTGCACGCCCGAGCAGGCCTATCGGGCCACGCTCTACGTGGACAACGAGATTCCGCATATCAGCGTCGGCGACACGCAGTATCAGACGGTCGCCACTTCCAACTGGCAGCCCTACGAATGGAGCGTCAACAACGTGGCTGCGGCCGAGGTGATGCACACGGCCCTGGCTTATTTTCAGGCCGGACGGCATAACGATGCCTACAGGCTGATGATGGCCAACGTGATGGACCAGATGTACCTGGGACAGTCGCCTGCCAACTTCGGACAGCTGAGCCGCTACGACGCGGCCCG
Organism: Prevotella sp.; assembly: GCA_017458195.1. Taxonomy (GTDB): domain Bacteria; phylum Bacteroidota; class Bacteroidia; order Bacteroidales; family Bacteroidaceae; genus Prevotella. Next base: position 4,543 of record JAFTGI010000100.1, on the reverse strand, counting down.
CGGCGAGTGCTACCGCGACTTCGGCGACTGCATCGGCATCTCGGCGCGCACCCTGCTGCAGGGACTGTTCGGCATCCAGCCGCGGGCCCTCTACGGCGAATGCATCCTGCGGCCCGGATTCCCCGAGTATTGGGAACAGGCATCGGTGAAGACGCCCTATCTGGAATATAAGTTCACACGCATTGGAAACACTGACCGCTACGAGGTGACGCAGAACTTCCGACAGCCGCTCAAGATCATCGTCCGCGTCAACCTGGGCGGCGGCCGATATACAGACGTCGAGGGCACCGCCGAGCATCATCAGGTCATCAATTTCGAACACACCGAATCGGAGTATCTGGGCACGGCCACGAGCTATGAGCGCGAGGTCGACCTGAGCGTGGTGACGTCGCTGCAGGAGCCCCAGAAGGGGCGCGCCTTCAAGGAGCAGGACATCGACAGCTACTTCAATGCCAACGTGACCGACATCTTCAGGAACAGCTACGTCAGTCCGCGCCCGCAGACCACGACGCTGCAGATCCCCCTGCAGGGCGCCGGCGACTGGTGTCACCCGAAATACACGCCCGACATCGACGACTCGGGATTCCGCCAGATGGCCAGCGGCAACCGCTGCGTCGTCGCCGGCGTGCCCTTCCGCACGCCTCAGTCGGGGCGCAACATCGTCTACACCTCCCTGTGGGACAACTATCCCGACGCCATTGAAATACCCCTCAAGGGCAAGGCCCGCATGCTCTATCTGCTGATGGCCGGCTCGACCAACCACATGCAGAGCCGCATCGACAACGGCCTCGTCGTGGTGACCTATATGAACGGCCGGTCGGACACGCTCGCCCTGCGCAATCCCGACAACTGGTGTCCCATCGACAAGGACTACTACGTCGACCAACAGGCCTTCAAGGTGCAGCAGCCGCGCCCCTATCGCGTCAGCCTGTCAACGGGGCAGTGCAGCCGCGACCTCGGTGAGACGCTCGGTCTCTCCGGCGTCGACGGGCGCACGATTCCCGGCGGAGCCGCGCAGTTGCTCTGCGTGCCGCTCGAACCGAAGAAGAAGCTGAAGCGGCTCAAGGTGGAGACGCTCTCCAACGACGTGGTCATCGGTCTGATGGGTGTCACGCTGCAGTAAGGAATGAAGCTATGAAGCAACTTGTAGAATTATATAAGGAGTGGCGCGGCTCCGAGCCGGCCACGTGCGAGCGGCTGGCGGGGGCAGGCTCCAACCGCGCCTACTACCGCATGACCGACGGCGACGGGCAGAGCGTCATCGGATGCATCGGCACCAGCCGCGACGAGAACCATGCCTTTGTCTATCTGGCCCGCCATTTCGAGAAGCGCCAGCTGCCCGTGCCGCGGGTGCTGGCCGTCAGCGACGACGAGCTGCGCTATCTGCAGCAGGACCTCGGGTCGCAGTCGCTCTACGATGCCATCCGTGGCGGTCGCGAGGCCGGCGGACGCTACACATTGGCTGAACAGCAGCTGCTCCGCCAGACCATTCGCGAGCTGCCCGACGTGCAGTTCCGCGGTGCCCGCGGCCTCGACTTCTCCCATTGCTATCCGCAGCCGGAGTTCGACGTCGAGGGCGTCCTTTTTGATCTCAACTATTTCAAGTATTGCTTCCTCAAGGCCACCGAGCTCGACTTCCACGAACTGAAGCTCGAAGCCGACTTCCGCCTGCTGGCTAAGGACCTGACGGCCGAGCGCAGCGACAGCTTCCTCTATCGTGACTTCCAGGCAAGGAACGTGATGGTGAAGGGGGACGGCCTCTTCTTCATCGACTTCCAGGGCGGCCGGCGCGGTCCGTTCTACTATGACCTCGCGTCGTTCCTGTGGCAGGCCTCGGCCAAATATCCCGACCGCCTGCGCCGCGAGCTCATCGACGAGTATTACGCCGCCGCACAGCAGTTCATCGAGATGCCCAAGCGCGAGCATTTCGACCGCCGCCTGCAGCTCTTTGTGCTGTTCCGCACGCTCCAGGTGCTGGGGGCCTACGGCTTCCGCGGCTATTTCGAACAGAAGAAGCACTTCATCGACTCCATCCCGCCTGCCATTCAGAACCTGCGCGAACTGCTCAGCGCCCAGACGCTGCCTTATCCCTACCTCTCGGGCATCCTGCAGCGGCTGACCGAACTGCCTCAGTTCCAGCGTATTGAGGTTTCTGCCCAGACGCGTTCTGACGGCTATAAGACCACCGACCGCAACCCTTATAAAGCCCACCCGAAGGACGGCCCCGCCACCTTTTCGAAGTACGACGCCCAGGGCCCCCTGGTGGTCAAGGTGTTCAGTTTCAGCTATCGCAAGGGCATACCCGAGGACGAGTCGGGCAACGGCGGCGGCTACGTGTTCGACTGCCGCTCCACCCACAACCCCGGCCGCTATGAGCCCTATAAGCAGCTGACCGGCCTCGACGAGCCCGTCGTCCGCTTCCTTGAGGACGACGGCGAGATCCTGACGTTCCTCGACTCAGTCTATCGGCTGGCCGACGCCCACGTCGAGCGCTACATCCAGCGCGGCTTCACGTCGCTCATGTTCGCGTTCGGCTGCACGGGCGGCCAGCACCGCTCGGTCTACAGTGCCCAGCATCTGGCCGAGCACATCCATCAGAAGTTCGGGGTTGAGGTGCGCATCGTGCACCGCGAGCAGGGCATCAGTCAGGTGTTGAAGGATTAGCCCTGCTTCTCGGTCATGTAGCGCCAGTAGCGCCGGGGCATGTCCTTCAGCTGTTTGCGCGGGTTCATGCGCTCGCGGATGCAGATGGCCTTGAAGTAGGTGCGCCATAGCTCCTGGAACAGCTGGTCGTTCTGGCTGAGCAGCTCGCTGTTCAGCTGTCCCGTCTCGAGGTCGAACGGCAGCGCGTCGTTGTCTTCAAACGTGATGCGCGTGGGCTGCCCTTCCTGTTCGGCCTTATAGAATCCATATTTCCTTTTTGCGTCGAAGATGAGCCACGGCTGATCCCGGAATCGGTCGGCGAAGTGGTGGATGATGAGCGGCAGCACGTCGTGGTCGGGCCCGATGACGCCCAGATACGTGCCGTCCTTAGCCTTCTGGAATCGCAGGAACTGCATCATGCGGTGGGCCTCGTAGCTCACCTGACGGCACGTCTGCGTCACGTAGTGCACGTCCTGGTCGGCATAGTTGCGCTCCAGGCTCGGCGTCCCTTCGGGCTGTTGGAACACCTTATATATAAAATGAAAGAGGGGCGTGTAGAGACTGGCCGATTCCGACAGGAAGCTCACCGTCACCATGCGCAGCCCTTCCTTCGACAGTCTGCGCTCCATGCCGGCCCACACCCGTGCAGCCTTGTCGTCGGCCGTCGTCACCTGGTGGCTGTCCTCGCAGAACATCGGCAGCACCTCGCCTTCGCCGATCAGTTCGTCAGGTTGCTGGCGCAGGGCATAGGCGTCGTAGACAGCTGTGAGCAGTCCGTCGAGCGTCCGGTCGAAGGTGTAGACGAGCATTTTTGAATTTTGAATTTAGAATTATCTTATTCAAGTCTCGCATGTCTGAGGAGTGTAGAAGTGTAGGAGTTTTCGCGGCTTTCAGCCGCTGGAGTTTAGACGTTAGTCTTGTTGGCAGTATGTTCATAGGACGGTTTGACACCAGTCTATCGTCTAAACTCCTAAACTCCCAAACTCCAAAACTCCAAGAGGCAAGCGGAGCTTGCGAAAGTTGGATTATCTTATTCTTCGAAGTTGAGGGAGAGTTGCTGCTCGGCAGCGGCTCTTTTTTGTTGTGCCTTTGAGATGAGCATCGGGCGCAGGCGCTCGGGGTGCAGCTCGTTGATGCCCACGATGGGCTGCGAGAAACTGCTGGTCAGTTCGCCGCAGGTGATGAAGTAGCGGGCCTTCTTCATGACGACGCCCATCTTCTTCAGATGATACGAGGTGACGCGCCCGAACCGGCGGCTGTTGACGATCTGCCACGCCGACTTGGTGCCAATGCCGGGCACACGCAGGATATGCTCGTAGGCCGCCGTGTTGATGTCGACGGGGAAGAACTCCGGGTGGCGCAGCGCCCAGGCCAGCTTGGGGTCCACCTCGAGGTCAAGGTTGGCATGCTGGTCGTCGACGATCTCGCCGACGTCGAAGTGATAGAAGCGCATGAGCCAGTCGGCCTGGTAGAGCCGGTTCTCGCGCACCAGCGGCGGCTGCTTCAGGCGCGGCAGCCGCTCGTCGTAGGTGTTCACGCTGACATAGCCGGAATAGTAGACGCGGCGCATCGACGGCTGCCCATAGAGTGCCGACGACATCTGCAGGATGTCGCGGTCGGTCTCCTGTGTGGCGCCGACGATCATCTGCGTCGACTGTCCGGCGGGGACGAAGCGCGGTGCGTGGCGATACTTGCGGCGCTCCTCCTTGTTCTCCAGCACCCCCTGCTGGATGAGCGACATGGGCTGGAAGACGCTCTGGTGGTCCTTCTCCGGTGCCAGCAGCTTCAGCGACTCCTCGCGCGGAATCTCGATGTTCACGCTCATACGGTCGGCCCACCGGCCAGCCTCGCTGAGCAGCTCCTGCGAGGCGCCCGGGATGGTCTTCAGGTGGATGTAGCC
>JAFTGI010000099.1 GCA_017458195.1 Prevotella sp. | reverse complement strand
GCTCGCAAGCGATGAGGACCGCGAGGGAGAGGCCATCTCGTGGCACCTCTGCGAGGTGCTGGGGCTCGACGAGCAGAAGACCAAGCGCATCGTGTTCCATGAGATCACGAAGCCGGCCATCCTCGAGGCCATCGAGCATCCCCGCACGCTGGACATGAACCTGGTAAACGCGCAGCAGGCCCGCCGCGTGCTCGACCGACTGGTGGGCTTCAAGCTGTCGCCCGTGCTGTGGCGCAAGGTGAAGCCGTCGCTGTCGGCCGGCCGCGTGCAGAGCGTCGCCGTGCGCCTCAACGTCGAGCGCGAGCGCGAGCTGCAGGCCTTCAAGAGCGAGACCTACTACAGCGTGGCCGGCACGTTCGGCGTCGTCAACGCCGACGGGTCGCAGTCGGAGGTGAAGGCCACCCTCTCGCAGCGCTTCAAGACGCAGCGCGAGGCTGAGCAGTTCCTTGAATTGTGCAAGGACGCCACGTTCACCATCGAGCAGATCCAGAAGAAGCCCCAGAAGCGCGTGCCCGCCCCCCCCTTCACCACGTCGACGCTGCAGCAGGAGGCCGCCCGCAAGCTGGGCTTCACCGTCAGCCAGACGATGATGGTGGCGCAGCACCTCTACGAGAGCGGACGCATCACCTACATGCGTACCGACTCGGTCAACCTGAGCGGCCTGGCCATCAACTCGGCCAAGGAAAAGATCACCGAGCTCTACGGTCAGCAGTACTCGAAGGTGCGCCAGTATCACACCTCGTCGAAGGGCGCCCAGGAGGCCCACGAGGCCATCCGTCCCACCTACATGGACCGCCCGCAGATTGAGGGCACGCTGCAGGAGCGCCGCCTCTACGACCTCATCTGGAAGCGCACCGCCGCCTCGCAGATGGCCGACGCCGAGATTGAGAAGACAACGGTAACCATATCCATTGACCATTCACCATTGACCATTGACCATTCTGCTGCTCGTAAGTTAGCGGAAGCCAATAATGGTCAATGGTCAATGGTCAATGGTCAATTCATCGCCACCGGCGAGGTCGTCAAGTTCGACGGTTTCCTGAAAGTCTATCGCGAGTCGCAGGACGACGAGGACGAGCAGCAGGCAGCCGACGAGTTTGCCCACGTGCTGCCGCCGCTGAGCGAGGGCCAGGAGCTGACACGCCGCGAAATCAGCGCCACCGAGCGCAACAGCGTCGGACCGCAGCGCTACACCGAGGCCTCGCTCGTGCATAAGCTCGAGGAGCTCGGCATCGGCCGCCCGTCGACCTATGCCCCCACCATCTCGACCATCCAGCAGCGCGAATATGTCGTCAAGGGCGACAAGAAAGGCGAGGAGCACAAGTACTGCGTCCTCCTGCTGAAGGGCAAGCAGATCACCGAGAAGATGCGCACCGAGACCACCGGCTCGGACAAAGGCAAGCTGCTGCCCACCGACATCGGCACCGTCGTCAACGACTTCCTCATGGAGCACTTCCCCTCCATCATGGACTACAACTTCACGGCCAAGGTGGAACAGGAGTTCGACCAGATAGCCGAGGGCAAGGAGCAGTGGAACGCCATGATCAAGGACTTCTACCGCGACTTTGAGCCCACCGTCGAGAAGACCATCAACCAGCGCTCGGAGCGCAAGGCCGGCGAGCGCCAGCTGGGACGGGACCCCAAGTCGGGCAAGCCCGTGTTCGTCAAGATCGGGCGCTTCGGCCCCGTCGTGCAGATAGGCTCGGCCGAGGACAAGGACAAGCCTCAGTTTGCCCACATGCCCAAGGAACTCAGCATCGAGACCATCACCCTCGAGGAGGCCCTCGAGCTGTTCCGTCTGCCACGCATGCTCGGCGAATACGAGGGTCAGCCCGTCAACGTCGGCACAGGCCGCTTCGGCCCCTACGTGCTCCACAAGGGCTCCTACACGTCGCTGCCCAAGGGTGCCGACCCGCTCGCCATCACCATTGCCGACGCCGTGAAGCTCATCGAGGAGAAGCGCAAGGCCGACGCCCAGCGCCATCTGAAGTCGTTTGCCGAGGACCCGAAGCTCGAGGTGCTCAACGGCCGTTTCGGTCCCTACCTCAGCTACGACGGCAAGAACTACCGCATGCCCAAGTCGATGCACGACCGCGCCAAGGACCTGACGTACGAGGAGTGCATGGCCATAGTAAATAAGTAGTAGCCCACCCCAAACCCCTCCCCAAGGGAGGGGCTTAAATAGACACGATGGGAAGGAAGAAGTATCAGACAGCGGTTTCAAATTACGCTCTTCTTGAGGAGTTTGCCATCAAAAACAGGAAGAATCCAACGGAAGCAGAGAGCATTTTGTGGCAATACCTGAAAGGAGACGCCATCGGGGCTCATTTCCGTCGACAGCACGTCTTGTTCGATTACATTCCTGACTTTGTCTGTCTGGCGCGAAAACTTATCATCGAGATTGACGGTGGATACCACTTAGAAGGCGAACAGCCGGAGAGAGACGAAGAACGTACAAAAGAACTGAATGACGCAGGCTTCAAGGTCATTCGATTCACCAACGACGAGGTTATAGGCGATATCGACTCTGTGCTTGAAACAATAGCACATCATATAGAGCAACAAGATGAGACTGACAAAAAATGAACAACAACTTTTCATCCAGCAAATCTAATCTGCGCCCCTCCCTTGGGGAGGGGTTGGGGGTGGGCTCTCGCATCATTCTCATCGGCTACATGGGGGCCGGCAAGACCACCATCGGACGGGCACTGGCACAGCGGCTCGGCATCCCGTTCTACGACCTCGACTGGTACATCGAGACCCGCCGCCACCGCAGCGTGGCGCAGATCTTCGCCGAAATGGGCGAGGAGGGCTTCCGCCAGATTGAGCACAACCTGCTCCACGAGGTGGCCGAATTCGAGGACGTCATCATCAGCTGCGGCGGCGGCACACCCTGCTTCTTCGACAACATCGACTACATGAACCGGCAAGGACAGGTGGTCTACCTCAAAGCGACGCCCGAGGTGCTCATCCGCCACCTGCAGATGGGCCGCACCGAGCGACCACTCATCAAGGGCAAGGACCCGCAGCAGCTGGCCGACTTCATCAACGAGCAGCTGGCCCGCCGCGAGGCATTCTACCTGCAGGCCCGCTACCACTTCGACGTCTCACTGCTGGACAACCGCGAGAAAATCAACGACACAATCGAAAAACTTATAGAGACACTGAGCCAATGAAGAAATGGACTATCGACGACGCCCGCGAACTGTATAACATCAACGGTTGGGGCACGAGCTACTTCGGCATCAACGACGAGGGCAACGTCTACGTGACGCCCTCGAAGGACGGCGCGCAGATCGACCTGCGCGAGGTGATGGACGAACTGTCGCTGCGCGACGTGACAGCCCCGGTGCTGCTGCGATTCCCCGACATCCTCGACAACCGCATCGAGAAGACGTGGAGCTGCTTCCGGAAGGCGGCCGACGAATACGACTACAAGGGGGAGAACTACGTGGTCTACCCGATCAAGGTCAACCAGATGCAGCCCGTCGTCGAGGAGATCATCTCGCACGGCCGCAAGTTCAACCTCGGCGTCGAGGCCGGCTCGAAGCCCGAGCTGCACGCCGTCATCGCCGTGCAGTGCCAGAGCGACTCCATCATCATCTGCAACGGCTATAAGGACCAGTCGTACATCGAACTGGCCCTGCTGGCACAGAAGATGGGCAAGCAAATCTTCATCGTCGTCGAGAAGCTCAACGAGCTCGAGCTCATCGCCCGCGAGGCCAAGAAGATTGGCGTCAAGCCCAACATCGGCATCCGCATCAAGCTGGCTTCCAGCGGCTCCGGCAAGTGGGAGGAGAGCGGCGGCGACGCCTCGAAGTTCGGACTGACCAGCGCCGAACTGCTCGAGGCCCTCGAGTTCCTCGACAAGAAGGACATGCGCGACAGCCTCCGCCTGATCCACTTCCACATCGGAAGCCAGATTACGAAGATACGCCGCATACAGACCGCCCTGCGCGAGGCCTCGCAGTTCTATATCCAGCTGCACAAGATGGGCTACAACGTCGACTTCGTTGACTGCGGCGGCGGCCTCGGCGTCGACTACGACGGCACACGCTCGCCCAGCAGCGAGAGCTCGGTGAACTACTCTATTCAGGAATACGTCAACGACTGTATTTACACGTTTGTCGAGGCAGCCAACAAGAACGGACTGCCCCACCCCAACATCATCACCGAGAGCGGACGCTCGCTGGCCGCCCACCACTCCGTGCTCGTCATCGACGTGCTCGAGACGGCCTCGCTGCCCGAGATGCCCGAGGAGTTCGAGCCCGACGAGAACTCGCATCAGCTGGTGAAGGACCTCTACGAAATCTGGGACAACCTCTCGCCGCGCAACGTGCTCGAGGACTGGCACGACGCCGAGCAGATCCGCGAGGAGGTCCTCGACCTCTTTTCGCATGGCATCGTCGACCTCAAGACGCGCGCCGAGATTGAGTCGATGTACTGGAGTGTATGCCATGAGATCAACGCCTTGGCCAAGAACCTGAAGCACATCCCCGAGGAGCTGATGAACATCGACAAGCTGCTGGCTGACAAGTATTTTTGTAATTTCTCTTTGTTCCAGTCGCTGCCCGACTCGTGGGCCATCGACCAGATGTTCCCCATCATGCCGCTGCAGCGCCTCGACGAGCGCCCCACGCGCAACGCCACCATCCAGGACATCACCTGCGACTCCGACGGCAAGATTGCGCAGTTCGTCACCAACCGCCACAACTCACACTCGCTGCCCGTACACGCCCTCCGGAAGAACGAGGACTACTACCTCGGCGTCTTCCTCGTCGGCGCCTACCAGGAAATCCTGGGCGACATGCACAACCTCTTCGGCGACACCACGGCCGTCCACGTCAGCGTGAAGGACGGCCACTACCACATCGACCAGATCATCGACGGCGAGACCGTCGCCGAGGTGCTCGACTACGTGCAGTAAGACCCGAATAAGCTCGTCGGTCATCTCGAGGTCTGGGTCACCAAGAGCGTCAAGCAGGGCAAG
>JAFTGI010000098.1 GCA_017458195.1 Prevotella sp. | reverse complement strand
TTCAATACTCTATATCTGTTGATAACAGAGGAAGCACCTGACGCTACATTTATCGAAAAGTATATTGTTTAGGAGAGTCTCTTTCAGACCCTCCTAAACAACAATGCTCAGGGACTGAGTAGTTACACTCACCTACTTGCCTATCAGCGCAAGAATGGCCTTGGCGTCCTCATCGCCGCCGGCTGCATCGCTGCGCAGTTCAGCGAGGACATCGGCGCCGCCCTTCGGATTGTTGACGGCCTTGAGGAGCCATGACTTAGCCTTCTTCGGGTCGGCCGCAATGCCCTTGCCCTTCAGGTAGCTCTTGCCGAGTGCCAGCTGGGCGTCGGCATTATCCTGACGGGCGGCCTTGGCAAACCACTCCACGGCTTTCTTGCGGTCCTTGTCGACGCCTTCGCCGTTCTTGTAGCACTTGCCGAGCTGATACTGCGCCTTGGCGTAGTCCTGAGCAGCCGATTTCTGATACCACTCGAAGGCCAGCTTGTCGTTCTCCTCAACGCCGTGGCCCTTGTCGTAGCAGCGGCCAAGCCGATACTGCGCCTTGCGGTGGCCTTTCTCGGCGGCAGCCTTCAGCTTGGGCAGAGCCGCCGTGTAGTTCTTGGCATCGTAGAAGGCCTTACCTTCAGCGTACAGTTTGTCGGCACTCTGGGCCACTGCGGCCATACTTGCGATGAGCGCCATGATGGTAAAGAGAAGTTTGTTCATTTCCAAAATTCTACTTCAACAATTCTTTTTTCGATGACTGGAGTATACATCGGCGTACCGACGATAGTGAGGTGGTCGGCAGGATCTTCGCTGTCGGTGCCGTTGTCGCAGGCCCAGCTCTTTTCGACGGAGGCCTTCAGATAGCCGCCGCTGATGATGATGCCGGTGTCGCTCTTCAGCGCCTTAGGCTTGCCCTCATCATTGTCGCCAGTGGTGGTCACGGTGAGCGTGCCGCCACTGACCTCAATGTTCTCGTTGCAGCGGATGCCCTTGCCGCCGTCGCCGGTGCTGTTCAGGGTCACGGTGCCGCCGCTCATGGTGAAGATGCTGTCGCATTTGATGCAGGCGGCCGAGGTCGTATCGGCCACGCCGTCAACGTTTTCAATCAGACAATCCCCCGTCGTGGTGATGCTGACGGTGCCGCCCGTGATGACGGTGCGGGCATCATTGCGGATGCCACGACCACCGTCGGAGGCCACGTCGATGGTCAGCCGTCCGCCGTTGACGAACATGCCGTCGTTCACCTTGATGCCGTTGCTGCCCGTCGACTTCACATTGCATCTGACAATGGCACCGTCCTCAATGGTGACGAAGTCATCGCTCGCAATGGCATTCTTGCCGTTGGCCGTGACAGTGAGCTGACCGGTGCCCGTGAAGTAGACCTGTCCCTCACTGAAGAGCGTTCCCTTCTGGTCATAGTCCTGAGGGGCATAGGTGACGCCGTCGGCCAGGGTGTTGACCGTACCGTCGGCACACTCTACGTAGAGCGACTTCGAGCACTGGTTGTTGATGGCCGAACCGTCGGCATTGGTAAGGCTCAGGCCATTGAGCACGATGGTGTATTTCTTCGACCGGTAGACAAGCAGCGAGCCGTCGGATGCCGAGCCGCTGAGCACGAGCACCATGCCACGGAGCGAGGCCGTGTCGCTGACGGTGACGTCGGCCCCGCTGTGGGACACGTAGCCGTTGGCATCGTCAGTTATGGTAGCGCCGCCATTGCTATACCTTATATATATAGTGTCGGTGCCGACAGTGTCATCATCGGCATCCTCGTCAGCGCTGCTGGTGCCGACGAGGGTATAGTTGCTGAAGTCGGTGTCGTCGTTCTCGCACGCAACAGCGAGAGAGAGCACGCCGAGAAGTCCGGCCACATAGAGAGCAGTCTTCTTCATTGTCGTATCAGTTTAGAATTTGAACTTATATCCCAGACCGACGAAGTGCATGTCGGGATCGTAGTCGTCGACATCGACATTGTGCATGTCCTGGAAACGGTAGTAGACCTCGAGCCCATGCTGCTTGCCAAGGCGCACGTCGGTGCCCATGGTGTAACGCACCTTCTCGACGGCCCAGCTGTTGTAGAGTTCAACACTGGCATAGGGCGTCAGCAGGGCGCGCTTGCGGTCGTACTCCACCTGCAGTCGCGAGCGCAACTGGTTCTTTGCCTTTGCGCTCCTCACGTAGTCGGTGTCCAGCGTTTGGGTCTGCTCGGCGATGTTCATCTTATAGCGTTCGGTCGACTTCGACGGCCGATAGGTGTACTGCCAGCCCTCACGGAGCGACAGTTTCACGTTGCCGGCAAACTTATGGCTGGCGGTCAGCGAGGCATGCAGGCGATGCTTCACGCCGTAGTAGCTGGGACGCCACTTGATTTTATCGTTGCCCTTGGCCGAGGTGTAATACTCCACCTTCTCGCGGTTGTTATAGTCGAGCAGCTTATAGCCGACGTCAGCCTTCAGGCCCTTCGCAATCTTATACGACGCCCCAAGGCCCAGGCCGAGGCGGTCGACCGTACGGAAATCATTGCGCGTGCGGAAGTCGGCCTCAAGACTGACGCTCAACTCGCGGTTCACTTTCTTCTCAGCCTCGGCCCCCAGGATCAGTCCGGCCTCGCTCTGGGCCATGGCGGCCGTTGCCAGCGCGGTCATGGCCAGCAGGGTTAGGATTCTGTTTCTCTCCATTGCGACTTCCTCACCTTAAATTGTCCGTCAACGTCAGTCTTGCCCTTGCCGTCGTAGGTGACGCGCAGCACGACCGAATCCTTCAGGAAGTCGATGCCACCCACCTCGACGCCGAGAATGGTGAGCCCGGTGCGCTCCTCCAGGTCGGCGATGAGTTCCTCGCGGCGTTCGGGCTTCGTCAGCTCAGGACGGTCGTATTGTATCAGCTTGGTCGACTGCACCTTCAGCTTCATCTCGCACAACGAGATGGCCGTGATGACGATCAGGTCGATCACCACCAGCTTGCCATAGTCGGCAAAGTGGTTGGGCTCCAGGTCCTCGATGTTCACCATGGCATGCACCACGGAGAGGCACACGATGATGAACAGATAGGTCATCTCGCGCACGGGCATCGTGTCAGTACGGTAGCGCATGATCGAGAAGATGCCGAAGAGACCGAGTCCCACGCCCATCGTCGCCTTGCCGCGGTCCATGCCCATCATGAAATAGACAAGGAAGAAGATGGCCACGGAGATAAGCATGAACGTGAAGTAGAAGTCGCGGCGGTGGCACTTGCGGTAGTAGAGTCGGTCGATGATGACCCAGTTCACCACGATGCACAGCAGGAACCGCAGCAGCGTCGTTCCGAACTCGCCTGAAAACAGATTCATTATTGCATCCATATAATAATAATTTAATATTCAAACATTGTTGCCTATGATGCGCTCCACGTAGTGCAGCTTCGGCTTAAAGCGGTTGACGGGCAGGTCGGCATTGGTCAGGGCAGCCCCCATGCAGTATTTGCTGAAGCCGTGGGGATGGATGCGTAGCCGGCGCAGCATCTCGAGGACGGGCGAAAAGACGAGGCCGTCGCGCTTCAGCTCGACAATCACCAGGGGCCCCATGTCGCAATGCTCGTCGGTCAGCACGTTGTTGAACTGCAGCTCGGTGTCGATGGTCAGCCGCTCGGTCTTTTGCTTGTTCACGAGCGTCACCCGGCGGAAATAGTTGTGCATGTGGGGCTGCAGCATGTCGGCGTCGAACTTCAGGTGCTTGGCCAGGAAGGCCCGCTTAGCCGTGTCGCCCAGATCCATGTCGCTCACCTCGATGCGCTTCTTCTTCGTGCGCCCGTGGTTGTTCTTCGTCTTCACTTCCATGAACTGAAGCCCCGAACTGACGTAGGTGCGGAAGCGGATCTTCTGCCGGCCCGTGTGACCGTGCTGGTGCTCCTGATACATGGCAAAGTCGAAGGTGTCGAAATAGGTCGTGTCGTAGAGCATGTTGCGCTGGTCGCCGATTTCCTGCACGTAGTAGTCGTTGCGGGCCATCTCCAGAAGCTGCAGCAGACGCGGCATGGAAGTCACGAACTTCGTGTCCGTGCGGTTCATCAGCTTCACCGATTCCATTTCGGCAAGCGTGATGGGGTCCATCTGTCTGAGCAGTTCTTCCATCTTGCGTGGTTATATTATGTCAGGTGCAAAGTTAAACATTTTTCCCGAAATCGCAAAGAAAAATCGGCGAATCTCGTCTATTTCTCAACAAATTGTAACGACTTTGATACAAATCGAAACATTCACGGCAGAAAAGTACCGCTTTTCCCCGGGAAAAGCACCGCTTTACTGGCAGAAAAGTACCGCTTTACTATGAGAAAAGCGGTGCTTTTCTTGCTCGAAAGTACCGCTTTTCTATAGAGTCGAGAATATTCAGTCCTTCCACGTGGCCCCTTCGCGCAGGACGAAAGTGACTTTGTGCTTGCGGGGCAGCGTCGGACGGCTCCATTCACCACCGAGAATCTGAATGGTCGTAGGGGAATCGGAGCGCTGCAGGGCAGCGTCGATGGCGGGCTGCAGGTTAAGATAATCACCACGGCCGCGACGGTCGACGGTGATGTCGGCCTCAATGCGATACTTCGTCAGCACCGGAACCTCTTCGCACAGCGCATCGGCCAGCAAGCGGGCCACGACCTGCGCCCCATGCACATTGTAGTGGGTGTTGTCCTGACGCCCCTGCGGCACGGAAGGCTCCTCGCCGGGCAGGAACCACATGTGGAGCTTCTTCGAGGCCTCGCGGCCCAGTCCTTGCTCCAGGTCATGAGTCAGACGGTTGGCATCGACGAAATGGCAGTTCATGCGGGTGGCCACGTCGCGCGGTGCCACGGCATAGAGCCCGTGGGTGTCGATGAGCGAATCGCCCTCGATCATCTTGACGCCATCCTGGAAGGTCGTCGTGCGCAAGAGCTCATCGTCCTCATTCTCCGGGGCAACGACAAAGAAATTGCGGCGGACAACGCAGTTCATCAGCACGGGAATGCCGCCGTGCTCACGGGTCTCGCGGATGAAGCGGGCCAGGTTGTAGTCGAACGTAGAGCCGGGATCGGTGTGGCGGTCCTTGGGAGCCTTCTCGTCGTTATGGCCAAACTGGATGATGACGTAGTCGCCGGGCATCATCGCCTCAAGCACCTTGTCCCAGCGCCCCTCGTTAATGAAGCTGAGCGTGGAGCGGCCGTTGACGGCATGATTGTCGATACGGATAAAGTCTGGATCGAAATAACACTGCAGGGCCATGCCCCAGCCGCGCTCCTTCCGGTCGTGGGAAATGTCCTTATTGGCCATGGTCGAATCGCCAATCATGAAGATGGTGGTCGGACGGCGGTCGGAAGCCGATGTGAGCAGCAAGAATGCCGTCAGCACCGCAGCGCAGGACGAGAGGAGTCGGAGGTGCTTCATTTTCTCAGCTTTTCAATCAGTTCGTCACCGCTGACCAAGGCCTGCTCGCCCGTCAGCATGTTCTTCAGCGTCACCTTGCCTTCAGCCATCTCGCTCTCGCCGGCCAGTACAACGAAGGGAATCTGCTTCTGGTTGGCATACGACATCTGCTTCTTCATCTTCGTCTGGTCAGGGTAGAGCTCAGCGCGGATGCCGGCCTGGCGCACTTTTGCCAGGACTGGCAGCTGATAGGCCGTCTCGCGCTCACCGAAGTTGATGAACAGCACGCGGCTCGTCTGCAGGGCGTCATTAGGATACAAGTCGAGGGCGCCCAGGACGTCGTAGATGCGGTCGACGCCGAAGGAAATGCCGACGCCGGAGAGTCCGGGCAGGCCGAAGATGCCGGTCAGGTTGTCGTAGCGGCCACCACCGGAGATGCTGCCCATCGGCGTATCAAGAGCCTTGACCTCGAAGATGGCTCCGGTGTAGTAGCTGAGTCCGCGGGCCAGGGTGAGGTCGAGCTGTATCTCGTTGCGGAGCGACAGCTGCTGCAGGGTCTCCAAGATGAAGCGGGTCTCCCCTACTCCCTTCTGTCCGGCCTCGCTTTCAGCCAGTACCTGGGCAATGGTGTCAAGCTTCTCGGCATTCGTGCCGCTGAGGTTGATGATGGGCCGGAGCTTGCTGATCTGTTCTTCCGTGAGACCCTTCTCAGTGAGCTCAGCGACGACGCCGTCCTCGCCGATCTTGTCCAGCTTGTCGATGGCGACGGTGATGTCGACAATCTTGTCGGCAGCTCCGATGACCTCGGCAATGCCGGTCAGGATTTTGCGGTTGTTGATCTTAATCTGCACACGGACGCCGAGGCGGCTGAACACCTCGTCCTCAATCTGCATCAGCTCAACCTCGTTGAGCAGTGAGTCGCTGCCGACAATGTCGCCGTCGAACTGATAGAACTCGCGATAGCGGCCCTTCTGCGGACGGTCGGCACGCCAGACGGGCTGCACCTGATAGCGGCGGAAGGGCAGCTGCAGCTCCTCGCGGTGCATCACCACGTAGCGGGCAAAGGGCACGGTGAGGTCGTAGCGCAGGCCCTTCTCGCAAAGGCGTGCAGCCAGCCGGAGCGAGTTGCGCTCCGCCAGTTCCTCATCGGTCACCTTACTGAGATAGTCGCCGCTGTTGAGTACCTTGAAGAGCAGTTTGTCACCTTCTTCGCCGTACTTGCCCATGAGGGTCTGGAGCGTCTCCATGGCGGGCGTCTCAATCTGCTGGAAGCCATAGAGCTCGTAGACTTCGCGGATAGTGTTCAGGATATAATTGCGCTTGGCCATCTCCTGGGGGCCAAAGTCGCGCGTTCCTTTGGGTATGCTTGGTTTGTTTGCCATTATTTATTCTTTTGGCACGGAAAAACGCGGAGGGACACTGTTTATTCCTCGTTGCTTTCAGTGCTTCTTTATTGTATTAATTTTTCGTTTTACCATTATTCGATGACCAAAATTTATCAGTAAGCCAAGTTCTATTTTACTTGCCACCAAATAGTTGAGCAGTTGCCATTCATGCTCTGGCCGTAATTCCACAACAGCCTTCAGCTCGACGATGACCTTGTCTTCAACCAGCATATCAGCTACATAGTGTCCAACAACTTCGCCCTTGTAATACATATCAATGTACTTCTGACACTCACATTTCAGTCCTCAACTTTTCAGTTCCTTATATAGTGCATTTCCATATACTGCTTCCAAGAAGCCAAATCCCAACTCCTTATGCACATCACGTGCAGCAAGAATAATCTTTTCCGTCAACTCCTCGTAAAGCATAAAGAGCAGTGTTTGTCCGCGTTTTTCCGTGCCTAAAACAATTACCGCACAATCGTCTGCTCGCGGTCAGGACCGATGCTGATGATGGTGATGGGCGTCTCAAGTTCTTTTTCGAGGAAGGCGATGTAATCCTGGAATGCCTTGGGGAACTGCTCCTCGCTGGTCAGGCGCGTCATGTCGGTCTGCCAGCCGGGCAACTCTTCGTAGATAGGCTCAATGCCTTCGCTGATGTCGTAGGGGAAATCGCGTGTCAGTTCTCCATTGACGCGATAGGCCACACAGGCCTTGATGACGGGGAACTGGTCGAGGACGTCGCTCTTCATCATGATGAGCTGGGTGACGCCATTGACCATGATGCTGTAGCGCAGGGCCACCAGGTCGATCCAGCCGCAGCGGCGCTCACGGCCCGTGACGGCGCCATACTCATGGCCGAGGTCGCGTATGCGCTGACCAGTAGCATCAAACAGTTCGGTCGGGAACGGGCCCGCACCGACGCGGGTGCAATAGGCTTTCATGATGCCATAGACCTCGCCGACGCGGTTGGGACCGATGCCCAAGCCGGTGCAGGCTCCGGCACAGATGGTGTTCGACGATGTGACGAAGGGATAGGAGCCGAAGTCGACGTCGAGCATCGTGCCCTGGGCGCCCTCGCAGAGCACCGTCTTGCCCTCACGGAGCAGGCGGTTGACCTCATGCTCTGAGTCGACGATGGGGAACTGCCGCAGATAGTCAACGCCCTCCATCCAACGACGTTCCACCTCGGTGATGTCGTAGTCGAAGTGAAGCGACTTGAGGATGGCCTCATGGCGAGCCTTGGCGGCGGCGTATTTCTGTTCAAAATGGTCGAGGATGTCGCCGACGCGCAGACCTACCCGCGACACCTTGTCGGTGTAGGTCGGACCGATGCCCTTGCCGGTCGTGCCGACCTTGTTCTTGCCTTTCTGGGCTTCATAGGCCTGGTCGAGCACACGGTGGGTCGGCATGATGAGATGGGCCTTCTTCGAGATGTGGAGGCGGTTCTTCAGTTCATGCCCGCTCTGCTCAAGGGCCTTGGCTTCCTCCATAAAGAGATCGGGAGCCAGCACGACGCCGTTGCCGACGATGTTGATTTTGTCACCCTGGAAAATGCCCGAGGGAATGGAGCGGAGCACATACTTCTGTCCTTCGAACTCGAGCGTGTGACCGGCATTGGGGCCACCCTGGAAACGGGCTACCACATCGTAGCGCGGGGTCAGCACGTCGACCACCTTTCCCTTACCTTCGTCGCCCCACTGCAATCCCAGCAGGACGTCAACCTTACCTTTGTTCATCTTTTAAAGTTTATCTTAGTCGTGTTTGATTTTACTATTCTTATGGCGCGTGATGGCGGCCTGGCATGTGGAACAGATGCCGTAGATGTAGAGCGAGTAGCCGTCCTTGCGGAAACGCTTCAGACGAAGTGCCTCGATGGCCTGGCTCACCTCGGCCGACTTCACCTCGGTCACCTTGCCACAGACGGTACAGATCTGATGGCAGTGGCTGTTGTCGGCGTAACATGCCTCATACTTCGTTGCTCCCTGGAAACGATGGCGTATGACCAACCGCAGCTCCATAAAGAGATTCAACGTATTGTAAAGCGTGGCGCGCGAGACGGGAAACTTGTATTCCTCGGCCAGCTTCTCGCCAAGATCGTCGACCGTGAAGTGACCTTCCAAGCTGTAGACCGCACGCAAAATCGCATAACGCTCGGGCGTTTTGCGATGACTGTTCATTTCCAGATAGCTGTCCAGAATGCGCTCCACAGCCGGGAACACATTGGCCTTCTTTTCATTTGTCTTCATAAACCGAGCGCAAAGTTACTCATTTTTCTGCAAACTCGGTTCGTCTTTATCTATAAAAAGTCTAAAAAAGGGGCGGAATTGCTTCCGTCCCTCTATTCTAAAAGTATTATAAAGTTCTTATCCGCCAAAGTTGTCGTACATGATTGACTCTGGATCGACGCCCAGCGAATCGAGCATTGAGACCACTGCGGCCGACATGGGGCCAGGGCCGCACATGTAGTATTCCACGTCCTCAGGAGCCTCGTGGTCCTTCAAGTAGGTCGAGAGCATCACCTGATGGACAAAGCCCGGCGTGTACTTCACGCCTGCAGCATCGGCTGCGGGGTCGGGACGGTCGAGTGCCAGATGGAAATGGAAGTTGGGGAACTCCT
>JAFTGI010000008.1 GCA_017458195.1 Prevotella sp. | reverse complement strand
CGGAGGTACGGAGGTGCGAAGGTGCGGAGGTGCGGAGGTGCGGAGGTACGGAGGTGCGAAGGTACGGGGGTACGAGGATAGCCCCAAAACACCCAAACAGCAAAACTGACCTCGCACCCTCGGCCTCGAAGAGGCTGCCCCCCCCGTACCACCGAAAACAGAGGATGTGGAACATCCGAAACTTGAATTAATCAACAATTAAAGTATTATCAAACTTATGAGTATCAAGAATATGGAGATGGCTGAGGCCATCGCCAACAACCAGCATATTGCTGTCAAGAAATCGTTCTTCGGAACAAAGGTGATCTATCAACCCTCGCAGAGCCCCGTCGCTTGCGATGTCTACGAATATTCACAGGCGGAGGGCGACCGCATGGCGCGCCTGCTGAGGCTGCCGCTCAGTGAATTGGCCGCCGAACTGAAGGCCAAGGGGCGCCCCACGCCGACGGCCGTCGGTCCCATGCGCCTGGAGGTGTGCCGCTCGAAGGACGGCTTGTTCTGCGCCATGCAGCTGTTCCAGTTTGCTGATTTCAAGTATCATGCCCTGACGGAGCTGCTGGCATGCGAGGACAGCGAGGCGCAGACGTTGGCGCAGCTCGTCATCTGACGGCTGCTACAGTGAAAAATCATGAAATTATCCGAATACTTGCGGGTGTTCGGATAATTTTTTGTACTTTTGCAGGCATATTACTTTTAACGTTAAAAAGAAACAAACTATGGGTTTAATTGAACAAATCATTGCGCGTGCTAAGTCGAACAAGCAGCGCATCGTGCTCCCCGAGGCTGAGGAGGAGCGCACACTGACGGCCGCCGACCGCGTGCTGGCCGACGACATCGCCGACCTGATCCTGATCGGCAATCCCGAGAAGGTGCACCGGCTGGCCGAGGAAAAGGGCCTGAAGCACATCGGCAAGGCCACCCTCATCGACCCCGAGAACTATGAGCGCAGCGAGGAGATGGCCCAGCTGCTCTGCGAGCTCCGCAAGAAGAAGGGCATGACCATCGAGGAAGCCCGCCAGCTGGTCCGCAACCCGCTCTACCTGGGCTGCATGATCATCAAGACCGAGGGCGCCGACGGACAGATCAGCGGAGCCCTGTCGACGACGGGCGACACGCTGCGTCCCGCCCTGCAGATCATCAAGTGCGCCCCCGGCATCACCTGCGTCAGCGGCGCCATGCTGCTCATCACGAAGAAGCCCGAGTACGGCGAGAACGGCGTGCTCGTCGTCGGCGACGTGGCCGTGACGCCCATGCCCGACGCCCAGCAGCTGTCGCAGATAGCCGTGTGCACGGCGCAGACGGCCAAGAGCGTGGCCGGCTTCGAGGATCCCCGCGTGGCCATGCTGAGTTTCTCGACGAAGGGTTCTGCCACGCACGAGGTGGTCGACAAGGTCATTGAGGCCACTCGCCTGGCCCGCGAGCTCGACCCGACGCTGAAAGTCGACGGTGAGCTGCAGGCCGACGCCGCCCTGGTGCCCTCGGTGGGCAAGAAGAAGGCTCCCGGCTCTGACATTGCCGGCCAGGCCAACGTGCTCGTCTTCCCCTGCCTCGAGGTGGGCAACATTGCCTACAAGCTGGTGCAGCGACTGGGCGACGCCATCGCCGTAGGTCCCATCCTGCAGGGCATTGCCCGTCCGGTCAATGACCTGAGCCGCGGCTGCTCGGTCGACGACATCTACTACCTCGTCGCCATCACCGCCTGCCAGGCCATGGACGCCAAGAAATAAATGACGAATAACGGAAAGAAATGGCTTTTTACTTAAAAGAAATTGGAATAATATGAATAATTTTTCTGGCTTTGTAACAGACAGAAAAAGTTAAATTATGACAAGACAGGAGTACAAGGACATCTATGATATGGTAGGAGCAGCTCAGGAGGTTCACAAAACGCTGGGTCGCGGCATGCACGAACGCGTCTATCAAGAGGCTTTGGCAGTCGAGATGAAGCAGCGGGATATGGATTTTGAGCGAGAGAAGCATCTTCACATGTCCTATAAGGATGTACCCCTCGACATGACCTATATTGCAGACTTTTACTATAAGGGAATCATTGTAGAGCTAAAGTCGCTGGAATCTATCAACAGCGAGCAGCGTGCACAACTTTTCAATTATATGCGTATCACTGGTCATGACCGCGGCTTGCTGATCAATTTCGGTGAGAGACGCCTTCGTGCCGAGCGTTATCTGTATGATGCAGAAGATGATAATTTCATCCTGTTGACTCAGAACAATTACAAGCTCTACATCGACGATTGATTATTCTCATTATTCCAATTTCTTTTAATAAAAAACATAAGCTTTCTTTCAGTAAAAAACATTATAAATTTCTTTCAATCAAGTTATGAAGATATTAGTTTTGAATTGTGGTTCGTCCAGCATCAAGTATGCACTGTATAACATGGACGACAAGTCGGTGATGACCTCGGGCGGCGCTGAGCGCGTCGGTATGGAGGGCGCTTTCGTGAAGGTGAAACTGGCTAACGGGGAGAAACGGCAGATTATGCACGACATCCCCGAGCACACCGAGGGCGTGAAGTTCATCTTCTCGCTGCTCACCGACCCCGAGATCGGCGTCATCAAGGACCTGAAGGAGATCGACGCCGTCGGCCACCGCATGGTCCACGGCGGCGAGAAGTTCAACAAGTCGGTCGTACTGACACAGGAAGTGCTCGACGTGTTCGAGCAGTGCATCGACCTGGCCCCGCTGCACAACCCCGCCAACCTGAAGGGTGTGCACGCCGTGAGCGAGCTGATGCCCGGCCTGCCCCAGGTGGGTGTGTTCGACACCGCCTTCCACCAGACCATGCCGCAGAAGGCCTACATGTATGCCATTCCCTACAACCTCTATAAGCACTACGGCGTGCGCCGCTACGGCTTCCACGGCACCAGCCACCGCTACGTGTCGGCCCGCGTCTGCGAGTTCCTCGACGTCAACCCGAAGGGCAAGCGCATCATCACCTGCCACATCGGCAACGGCGGCTCCATCGCGGCTGTCGTCGACGGCAAGTGCGTCGACACGACGATGGGCCTCACCCCGCTGGAGGGCCTCATGATGGGCACCCGCTCGGGCGACATCGACGGCGGCGCCATCACCTTCCTCGAGAAGAAGCTCGACCTCGACGCCGACGGCATGTCGAACCTGCTGAACAAGCAGAGCGGCGTGCTCGGCATCACCGGCGAGTCGAGCGACATGCGCGACGTGGAGAACGCCGCCCAGCAGGGCAACGAGCGCGCCCGCCTGGCCCTCGACATGTATTTCTATCGCATCAAGAAGTACATCGGAGCCTACGCAGCCGCCATGGGTGGCGTCGACATCATCGTCTTCACGGCCGGTGTCGGTGAGAACCAGGTCGGCATGCGCCAGGATGTCTGCGAGGGCCTGGAGTTCCTCGGCGTGAAGATCGACGCTGAGAAGAACAAGGTGCGCGGCGAGGAAGCCGTCATCTCGACCGACGACTCAAAGGTGAAGGTCTGCGTCATCCCCACCGACGAGGAGCTGATGATTGCCACCGACACGATGAACCTTTTGTAAACATTTATTCAAGGCACCTGCTACGCTCGGGAGGGTCTGTGCAGGTGCCTTCTTCTGCACCGTTCAGAATAGTGTATAGCCGGACTATACAGAGTGTATAGCTGGACTATACAGAGTGTATAGCCGGACTATACACTTTTCCGGCCAACACCCCCAGATTCGCTATTTACTAACTTAGAAGTTGACATGAAAAAAGAACAATCGAGCGGCCTGCGCGCCCACTTACTACTCATCCTGACAGCCCTTCTGCTGACTGCGGCTACGACCCTGCAGGCCCAGGACTACACCAGCTCTGTGGCAGGTGCAGCGGGCGACGACGCCCAATATTGGAGCATCACGACCGATGGGCATAACGGCACACTGGTGTGCGACACATGGTCGGTGCGCGGCGGCTCCGACGGCACCGGCATGGTGCCCCCGTTCATGGAGGTGACCACCGACGGCCGGCGCACGCCCCTCGCCGACATGCAGATACGCCACGCACTGGTCACGGGCCTGCCCCAGGGACAGTACCGGCTGACGATGCGCGTGCGCTGCTACGACCAGAGCGGACAGCGGCTGCCCAGCGGTGCCTCCGTCTATGCCAACGGCCTGACGGTCAGCGCCTGCGAGGATGCCCAGACGGGCGTCTACAACGGCCAGCAGTACACCTACAAGGTGGTCGCCTTGCAGTTTGCCGTGGGCGCCGACGGTCAGCTCGACTTCGGCATCAATCTCGAAAATGCCAACTTCGACTGGGTGGCGTGGAAGGACGTCAGGCTGACCCGCACCGACGGTCCGCTGACCAGCGGCGACTATATCGTGCGCCATCGGCAGACCGGCATCTACTTCGACGCCGGTGCCATGTGGGGCACTCAGCTCGTCGCCGGCGCACATCCGCGACTGGTGACACTCGAGAGTCTGGGCGACGACATGTTCTACATCCGGATGGGCTTCGACCATTACGGTTCGGCCGCCGGACTGAAGATCGTCGACGGCGCTGCCTGGGTCGACGAGGAGGCCCAGCCATGGACGCTGAAGCGCTCGGCCGACGGCTGCTACACCATCCAGTCGGTCGCCGAGGGCACCTACTTAGGCTATCGCGAGGGCGAGCGGCTCGTGGCCGTCGACCTGACCGACCCCGAGGCCGACGAGGCACAGTGGGAGGTCATCTCGCGCCGGGCGATGCTCGACCGCCTCGTTGGGGCCACCACGGCGTCGCCCGTCGATGCCACCTTCCTCATTTCCGACCCCGACTACGACCGTAATGCCTACAGCGACGCCTGGATCTTCGACACGTCGAACCACAACATCAGCGGCGAGGACGGCTACTGGACCGGCGAAGGCAACTATTGCGCCGAGTCGTGGAACACGTCGTTCAACGTCTATCAGATCCTGGAGAACATTCCCAACGGCCGCTATCAGCTGCGCGTGCAGGGACTCTACAGATACAACTACCGCTGGGACAACGTCAACACGGCTGCCCTCGAGGCCCATGAGGGGGGCTACGAGCAGCTCTACGCCAAGCTCTATGCCAACGACGCCGAGACGCCCCTGCAGAGCATTGCCGACGAGCGCGACCGCATCGCCGAGCTCGGCATCAGCGTCAGCGGCGACCCCAACGGCGGCGGCATGCCTTACTCCATGACCGACGCTTCACACTGCTTCTCAGCCGGCCTGTACGACGACAACGTGGTCGAGGTCGAGGTGACCAATCACCAGCTGACCATCGGACTGCGCAAGTACGAGCAGGACGGCTGCGACTGGACCATCTGGGACAACTTCCGCCTCGTCATGCTCC
This sequence comes from Prevotella sp., assembly GCA_017458195.1. Lineage (GTDB taxonomy): Bacteria > Bacteroidota > Bacteroidia > Bacteroidales > Bacteroidaceae > Prevotella. The sequence continues at coordinate 38,548 of JAFTGI010000008.1, read as the reverse complement.
AGGGCGGCGACAACAGCGATTATAACTACGGCGAGCAGCCCACCGACACGGTCGACTACAGCGACGTGACGCCTGACAACCCGCTCGACATGACCGACCGCATCCAGAACGCCGGCTGCGAGCAGAACAACGGATGGCGCGGCAACCCGGCCTACGGCGGCGAATGGCAGAACCGTAACGCCGAGAAATACTTCACGTCGTTCGACGTCTATCAGGAACTGAAGGGCATGCCCGACGGCTGGTACCGGCTGACGGCGCAGGGCTACTATCGCTATGGCGACTACAAGGAACAGCAGGACCTGACCTACAACGGCTGGGGCGAGCTGCACGACGAGAACGTGGCCAACCAGGTCTATGCCATGGCCACCGTGCCCTGGGCCGTCATCAGCCGTCGCATCGGCCGCGAGGAACTTTATGCCAAGCTCTATGCCAACGAGGTGGAGGCGCCGCTGCCCTCCGTCTTCGACTTTGCCCATGAGGAGCAGCTGCACGACGGCGACGTGCCGACCGAGTTCGGCTGGATTCCCAACACTATGGCGGCGGCCTCGCGCGCCTTCAGCGACGGTGAATATCCCGTCGAACTGACCGTCTATGTCCACGACGGCACGCTGCGCCTCGGCGTCCACAAGTCGCTGGGCTACAAGAACGACTGGGCCATCTGGGACAACTTCCACCTTTATTATTTAGGCAACCAGGCGCCTGACAATCCCCGGGCCGAGTCGATTGCCGTCGCACCGGCCGAACTGCAGCGCCTCGACCTGCGCGAGCAGCTGCAGCTCAGCGGCACGGTCAGCCCGGCCCTTGAGGGTTATACGCCCATCCGCTGGACATCGCTCAACCCCGCCGTGGCCACCGTCACGCCGCAGGGACTCGTCACGGCCGTTGCAGCCGGGCGCACGACGATTGCTGCCTCGCTCTACGGCCTTGACCGCACGCTCGGCACGGTCGACATCGAGGTGTGCGACCCCTCGGGCTCGCCCCGCGACATCATCATCAACGAGATTCAGGTGTCGAACATCGACATGTTCCTCGACCCGTCGCACAACTACGGCGGCTACGTCGAGCTCTATAACCCGACCGACAAGTCGATACCCCTCAACGGCCTCTGGCTCAGCATCGACCCGGCCAACATGTGGCAGAAGCAGCTCACCCAGGCCAACGGCTATGTCAAGGCCCATGGCTATGCCCTGCTCTGGTTCGACCACGCCGACGACTGCGCCACGCAGCATCCTGAGCGCATGGACATGGACGGCGGAATGGTCTACCTGAGCGACGCTTCCGGCGCGCTCATCGCCTCGCAGGCCTATCCGCCCGCCGTGACTCGCACGTCGTATGCCCGCCTGACCGACGGTGCCTCGACGTGGGCCTTCACGTCGTATCCCACGCCCGGGCGGAGCAACAGCGAGAGCCGCGAGTATCTCTCCGCTACGGCCTACGAGCGCCTGCCGATGCCCGAGGTGAGCCACGAGTCACAGCTGTTCACGTCGTCCTTTACCCTCGAGGTCGACATTCCCGCCGGTGCCAAGCTGTTCTACACCCGCGACGGCTCGACGCCCGTGGCCTACACGTCGCCGCAGTCGCTCAAGGGGCAGTTCTCCGTCAGCAAGACCACCGTGCTGCGTCTCTTGCTCGCCAAGGACGGCCTGCTCAACAGCCCGGTGAAGACCCTCACGTTCATCAAGTCAGACCGCGACTATACGCTGCCCGTGCTATCCATCGTCTCTGACCCTGACAATTTCTACGACGACGAGATCGGCGTCTTCGTCACGGGCGTCAACGGCAAGAGCGGCAGCGGACAAAGCTACAACTGCAACTGGAACATGGAGTGGGACCGCCCCGTCGCCTTCAACTACTTCAACCTCGACGGCAGCGAGCGCTACGACCAGGAAGTGGCACTTGAGCGCTTCGGCGGATGGAGCCGCGGCTACTACCCCTACAACTTCAAGCTCAAGGCCCAGAAGCAGTATGAGGGCTTGAACTACATCGGCCACCAGTTCTTCCCCATGAAAGACTATATGAAGCACAAGACGCTCCAGGTGCGCAACGGCGGCAACGACCTGCTCTGCCGCATCAAGGACGTGGCCATGCAGCAGATCATCATGACCAGCGGCTTCCATCTGGATTGTCAGGATTATCAGGCCGTTCACACCTTCGTCAACGGCGACTACCTCGGCATGCTCAACATCCGCGAGCCGAGCAACAAACACTTCGGCGTGGCCAACTATGGTCTCGACACCGACGCGATGGACGCCATGGAACTTGGCGGCGGCGTGGGCGTGACGGCCGGCGATGCCGACGACTTCTGGCGCTGGCGCGACCTGGCCTATTCGGCCTACGACGACGCCACCTACGAGCAGATCGGCGAGCTGGTCGACATCGATGAGTTTATCAACTACATGGTCGCTGAGACCTATCTCGGCGGCGACGACTGGCCCGGCAACAACTGCAAGGCGTTCAAGGGCGATGACGGCAAGTTCCACATCGTTTTCTTCGACGTCGACCAGGCCCTGCGCTACGACGCCAATGCCCTGCGCCACATGACCGACAACAGCGGCTGCCCCTTGATTCAGATATTCCTGAACATGCTCAGCAACAACAAGTTCCGCAAGCAGTTCATTGACACGTATTGCCTCTTCGACGGCAGCATCTTCACCACCGAACGCTGCAACGACATCATCGACCGCATTGCGGCTGAGATGGAGCCTGCACTGGCGCTCGAGGGCCTGTCGACCCAGCCGACGGCCGGCTACATGAAGCAGGTGCTCACCGACGAGCGCCGCGAGAAGATGATCCGTTCGCTGCGCAACTGGCAGTACACACGCCTGACCCGCGACGGCAGCCATGTCGCCCTGCAGAGCAACGTCGAGGGCGTCGCCATCCGCGTCAATGGCGTCGAGGTGCCGACGGGCCGCTTCGACGGCACTCTCTTTGCCCCCACCGTCCTGACGGCTACGGCGCCCGAGGGCTGGCGGTTCCGTGGCTGGCAGGATGCCGACGGCATCGTCTACAGCGAGGATGAGACCTACGACATCTCCGACATGGGCGACATCTTCCTGACGGCCACCTACGAGCCGCTGTCCAGCGACAGCGAGATGCTGGCCGACCTGGCCATGCCGCTGAAGGTCAACGAAGTGAGCGCCGGCAACACGGTCTTTGTCAACGAGCAGTTCAAGAAGAACGACTGGATTGAACTTTATAACGCCACCGACGTCGACCTGAACGCCGCCGGCCTCTACTTGAGCGACGACCCCGACCAGCCGACGAAGTATCAGGTGCCTGAGAGCAACGGTCTCATCAACACCATCGTGCCGGCCCACGGCCACCTGGTGCTCTGGGCCGACAAGCTCGAAAGCGAATCGCAGCTCCACACGGGCTTCAAGCTCGGCAACAACGACGGTGAGGTGGTGCTCATCACGAGCAGCGACGCGTTTGTCAGCAACAATCCCACCTACTTCAACAGCCATCCGCAGATGCGGGCGTTCGCCGACGGTATGGTCTACGCTGCCCATCGCGGTGATCAGACCGTCGGACGCTATCCCGACGGCGGCCGACAGTTCTACTGCATGTGGCGCCCCACCATCAGCCGCAGCAACACGCTCCTGCCCGCCGACCTGCTTGTCGGTGAGGACCAGCCGTGGATGATACCCGAGACCGAGTCGTTCACCCTCGACCTGGCGGAGGGATGGAACTGGACGTCGCATCTGCTCAGCGATCCCATCAGCCGCGACGCCCTGTCGCCTTACGCCCAGCGCATCGTGGGCGTCGACGCTGAGGCCTATCGCGATGCTAACCGCGGACTGGTCGGCACGCTGACCCAACTCGAGGCCGGTCAGCTCTACAAGGTGCTGATGTCGCAGGCCGACAGCTATACTGCCGACGGCGAGCTCTGCGACAGTCGCATGCCCATCGGTCTGAAGCCCGGCTGGAACTGGATTGGCTATACCGCCAACGGTCAGCAGACCATCGGCAACGCCCTCGCCGGCAACCTGCTCGACAACGGCGACGTCGTGATGGGGCAGGACGGCTTCTCGACCTATCGCAATGGCTCGTGGAGCGGCACCCTCTCGACCATCGAGACCGGCAAGGGCTACCTCTTCAAGTCGACCAAGACCAAGACGCTGCGCTTCAATGAGCCGGTCGTACAGGTCCGCATGCGAAGGGCAAAGGCCTCACCTCTCACCTCGAACTTCTCACTTCTCAAGACCGCCTATCCCAACCAGATGGGACTCATCGCTGAGCTCTCGGTCGACGGCCAATACGTGACCGACCCCGACCGCTTCGTGGTCCAGGCCTATGCCGGCGACGAGTGCCGCGGTCAGGCCCAGTGGCTCGACGACCTGCTGTGGCTCTCGGTCTATGGCAACGGCGGCGAGACCATCACCTACAGAGTGATCGACCAGTACGACGGTTCCGTCTATGAGGCTGAGGAAAGCACCGGCTTCGCCCAGGACCTCCTTGGCAGCATCGACGAGCCCTTCCAGCTGTCGCTGACCACCCGCATGCTGCCCACGACGATTGCCGGCGCCCAGTCCTCAGCGGTCGGCGTTGAGCAATACTTCGACCTGCAAGGCCGTCCCGTCGGGGCGCACGCTGTCTCGCTGCCCACAGGTGTCTATGTTGCAAGGATGAGCGATGGCTCCTATCGTAAGATTCATATTCAGTAAGCATGATGAAAAAGCTGTTTATAAGTATGCTCCTGCTCCTTGGCCACGCCGGGTTAGCGTCGGCCCAGGGCATTGTCGATATCCGCTACAGCGGCAACACGGCTACGGTCGTCATCCCCGACGATGTCATTGGGGTCAGCCAGACCGTCCAGGGAGCCAACGTCGTCATCACCTCGACGACCAACGACACGGAATATGTCTATCACGTCAGCGGCGCGTCGAACAACGGCTCGCTCGTCATCAACGGGCAATATAAGCTCACCCTGCAGCTCGACGGTCTTACGCTGACCAACTCGCACGGCGGGGCGGCCATCGACGTGGAGTGCGGCAAGCGCATTGCCGTGGAGCTCGTCGACGGCACGGTCAGCTCGCTCTCCGACATCGCCACCGGCGGGCAGAAGGCTGCCCTCTACTTCAAGGGTCATCCCGAGTTCCGCGGTGGCGGCACGCTCAACGTCACTGGTAAGCTGAAGCACGCCATTGCCGCGAAGGAATATATTGAGCTCAAGCCATCGCTCGGCACGATCAATATCCTTGGCGCTGCAGGCGACGGCATTCACTGTGGTCGCGGCGTCCAGGACCCGGAGAAGAACTATTTCCTCATGCGGGGTGGGGCAGTCAACATCGAGAAAGCTGCCGACGAGGGCATCGACGCCGATGACTACGGCACCATACGCCTTCTTGGGGGCGGCATCAGCATCACGGTCGGCGACGGTGCCACCGGGCTCAAGGCCGACAGCACCATCGTCGTCGAGGACGGACTGCTGAACATCCTCGTCAGCGGCAACGATGCCGACGGTCTGCTGTCGCGCTATAGCACGACGCTGCGCGGCGGACGGGTCGACATCCAGGTCAAGGGCGACGGCTCCAAGGGCGTGAAGACGAAGAACAACACGGCGGCCGATGCCACCGTCAAGGGCGGCGGACTGCTGACCATCGAGGGCGGACGGCTGGATATTGTGGCCTCCGGCGGCGTCCTCACCGACGAGGCCACGGGCGACACCGACCGCTGTATGGCCATCAGTGCCGACGCTGACCTGCGACAGACGGGCGGTGATGTCCGCCTGACCGTCATGGGCACCGAAGCTGCAACGCACAATGTCAAGGGCACGGAGCAGCATCCGGGAGGCAACTGGACGCTGAGCCGTCAGCCATGGGTCACCGATGCACTTGTCAGCCACTACGACATGACGCTCTTCGTGACCCTCAACATCGGCGGCCAGCCCGTCAGCGACTATTCGCAGTTAGCCGTCGGCGCCTTCATCGGCGACCAGTGTGCCGGATGTGTAGCCGTCCCGGCAGATGGGGGCTATCTCATTCTGCGTGTGCACAACAGTTCGATGGCCGCGAGCGCCATAGCCTTCCGCTACTACGACTACACCACGGCTACCGAACGCCAGCTGCAGGCCGCCGAGCCCGTCAACTTTGCCCAGGATGCCGTCGTTGGCACTCCCAGCAACCCCGTCGTCCTGTCGTACACTACGGGCTCCGAGGGCATCCCCGTCTTGCGGCTTCCGGACGGGTCTGCCTCACCCTGCTATGATCTGCAGGGGCGCCCGACCGGCGTCCGACCTGTCGGCCACGGCATCTACGTCCGTAAAAACCAAAAGATGATTAAATAACCTGCCCACAGATAAGAAATACGCTGTGGTCATATACAATCGAGAACCATGAACTTAAACCTGACATCAACCATACAGATGCCCGACCACCGGTTGCGCCGCGATGTGGTGGCACTCTGTCAGAAACTGCAAAAGCCGGTATTGAAGCTGCTGGCCAAGGACTATCGCGACAATGGACTGCAGCACTGGTGCGACGAATACGGATCGGCGGCCTTGGTCAATATCGCCGTGTTCAACGAACTGCAGCACACCATCACAGGCTGGCCTGGAGGTAAGCCCGGCGCCGACGACAGCAACCGCCCCGAGCGGGCACTGCCTTTCCCGAAGCGGGTCATCGTCTTCTCCCCGCACCCCGACGACGACGTCATCTCGATGGGCGGCACCATCCGCAGGCTCATCCAGCAGGGCAACGACGTGCACGTGGCTTATGAGACCAGCGGCAATATTGCCGTGGGCGACGAGGACCTCACGCGCTACCTGCTCTTTCTTGAAGGCTTTAACGACAGTTTCGACGCCGGACGCGACCAGGTCATCAGCGATAAGTGCCGTTCTATCTCGGAATACCTGCAGGCCAAGGGCGACGGCGACCCCGACACTCGCGACATCCTGCGGCTGAAGGGCCTCATTCGTCGAGGCGAGGCCCGCACGGCCTGTGCCTACAACCATATTGCGCCTGACCATGTCCATTTCCTCGACCTGCCTTTCTACGAGAGCGGGCGCATCGAGAAACTGCCCGTCAGTGCCGCTGACGTCGAGATTGTGCGCCAGCTCATAGCCAGCGTGCGTCCTCATCAGATCTACGTGGCAGCCGACCTGGCCGACCCTCATGGCACTCACCGCAAGTGCACCGACGTGGTGCTCGCCGCCGTCGACGAGGAGCGCATGGCCGCGGCTCAGTGGCTCAGCGACTGCCGCATCTGGATGTATCGCGGGGCATGGGCCGAGTGGGACGTGGCCGACATCGACATGTGCGTGCCCATGAGCCCCGAGGAGCTGCTCGAGAAGCGTAATGCCATCCTGCGCCACCAGAGCCAGATGGAGAGTGCACCCTTCATGGGCGACGACTCGCGCCTCTTCTGGCAGCGGGCCGAAGACCGCAACCGCGCCACCGCCGAGCGCTACGACGCCCTGGGCCTGGCCTGCTATGAGGCGATGGAGGCCTTCGTGGAGTATCATTTCCCGGCCGTCGTGTCATACTTTTGAGACATCTACTTGAACGTTCAGAATCAAAGAAACGGTACTTTTCAAAAGTAATATACCCCTATATTACCTTCGAAAAGTACCGTTTCTTCATTTTTGCCTCTTCCCTTCGGACAGAAGGATCTTACCTTTTTTTTGAAGCGTCACACCTGGCTCTCGCCTTCGATGTATTGCGACATGAAGAGGTGCTCGCCGTCCCAGACGACGTAGGAAAACTGCGAGATCCAGTCGCCGAGGATGATGACGCGTGCCTTCTTCGTCAGTTGGAGGTCGACCTCGATGTGGCGGTGGCCGTAGATGAAGTAGTCGACGTTGGAGTGATACTGGATATATTTTTTCGTGTAGAGGATGAGGTGCTCGCGGTTTTCGCCCATGTAGGGGGGCTCCTCGCCGCCGGGGCGCTTCATGCGCGAGTGCTTGGCCCAGGTGAGGCCGAACCACATTCCCCAGCGGGGGTGCAGGGCCGAGAACATACGCTGGCAGAGGCGGTTGTGGAACATCCAGCGTATGGCCTTGAACTTCGGATCTGGGTCGCCCAGGCCGTCGCCGTGGGCCAGGTAGAAGATGCGGCCGTAGATCTCGGTGGTCAGCGGCTGGCGGTGGATGATGACGCCGCACTCGCGCTCCAGGTAGTTGAACGCCCAGATGTCGTGGTTGCCGGTGAAGAAGTGCACCTCGACGCCCATGTCGGTCAGTTCCGAGAGCTTGCCGAGGAAGCGTGTGTAGCCGCGCGGCACGACGTAGCGGTATTCATACCAGAAGTCGAACATGTCGCCGAGCAGGTAGATGGCCGCCGCCTTCGTCTTGATCGAATCAAGAAACCGCACGAGCCGTCGCTCCTGCATGCGCTTGTGGTCCAATGCCCACGAACCTAAGTGTGCATCGGATAAGAAATATACGTTCTTCATAAGTGAGAAGTGAGAGGTGAGAAGTGAGAAGTATTATTAGACTCGTGGGCACTATGGCGTCTGTTTATTTTTGAGAGTTTTGACGGATGTTGTAAGTAACTTAACCAGTTCGTCAGCATCTTTGTATATGGAATTGAATTCATTTTCATTGAGATATCCTCCTTTATATAATTTTTTAATCCAAAAAGTGGTTTCATCAGCTTCTTTAAGGGCAATACTAAGCTTGTGAACGAAGTCGGCTGGACTCTGAGCGTTTCTGCTTTCCATGATGTTTGCCCCAATACTGGTTCCGCTGCGGAAGACTTGCTTCGACATTATTTGCTCTTTCTTCTGTTTGGTCAAGTATTGGTACATTTTAACCATCCGGCCTGCAAATGCTTCAGCTTTTTCTTGCAGGAAATAACCTCTGTCAACCATAGGCAGTAAAACTAATGATACTTCTCACTTCTCACTTCTCACCTCTCACTTCACTCGAAGCCGAGTTCAACTCGAGCTTCGAGTGACATCATGCTTTGGTCCCAGGCGGGCTCGAAGACGAGGTTGACGTTGCAGGAGGTGATGCCGTCGACGCCCTCCACCTTGGTGCGCACATCCTCGAGGATGAAGTCGGCGGCGGGGCAGTTGGGGGCGGTGAAAGTCATGTCGATGTCTACGCTCCGGTCGTCCTGGACATCGATTTTGTATATCATGCCCAGTTCGTAGATGTCTACGGGAATCTCGGGGTCGTAGACCGTCTTGAGCACATCGACGATGCGCCCTTCTAAGAGTGTCTTTTCTTCTTGTGTCATCGCTTTGTAGCTTTATTTCCGTCGGCAAAGATAGGCAAAGTTTCTGAAACTGCCAAATATATTGCACAAATTGATGTTTTCTTTGTCAAAACGCGAACCAATATTTTGCGGATTCAGAAAAAATAGTTTCCTTTGCAGCATGAAACCGATCCTGACGATAACCGGCAGCGACCCCACGGGCGGGTCGGGCATCCAGGCCGACATCAAGACGATGTCGGAGCTGGGCGGCTATGCCCTCTCGGTCATCACGTCGATCACGGTGCAGACGACGCTTGGCATCCAGGAGTTCTACGACTTGCCTGCCAAGAGCGTCCAGCGCCAGATTGAGGGCGTGATGAACGACCTGCAGCCCGAGGTGGTCAAGATTGGGCTGATACGCACCATCGAGGTCCTCGACGTGGTGGTGGATGCCTTGCAGCGCTACCGTCCCCACTATGTCATCTACGATGCCGTCAGACTGTCGAGTCGGGGCGACGCGCTGCTCTCCGACAGTTTGGTGCGCGAGATCAGGGAGCGGCTGCTGCCGCTGTGCACGCTGGTCATCACCGATTTCTCGGCTGACAGCACTTCGCCCCATGGCCTGGCCAACCGCTATGCCAGTGCGGTGGCCGTCTACCTGAGCAAGGGGGCTACGGTGGGGCAGGCGCAGGCCGATGCGCGCACCTACATCAACACGCAGATTGTGCGGTCGAGCGACCTGCAGGGACGGGCCTCGGAGCTGTACAATGAGTTCATTGCGGCCGTCAGCGAGCATTTCTGCCAATATAGCGACGTCCACTACTATGCCAATCTGCTGAACGTCAGCAGCCGCTATCTGGCACAGGTGACGAAGCGCATCAGCGGCAAGGCTCCCAAGGCCATCATCGATGACTATCTGATCCGCGAGATAGAACTGCAGCTCAACACGACCGACCGGACCGTCCAGGAGATTGCCTACGGCTGTGGGTTCTCCTCGCAGGCCCACCTGACAAAGTTTTTCAAGAAGAACAGGGGCGAGAGTCCCACCGCCTTCAGGAAGGCGAAGAAGGGCAGGGGATAACAATACAAAAACGATTATAATATGGAAAACAGACAACAGTTGAACCGCCAGTTGGCTCAGATGCTGAAGGGCGGAGTGATTATGGACGTGACAACGCCCGAGCAGGCCCGCATCGCCGAGGCGGCCGGTGCCTGCGCCGTGATGGCCCTGGAGCGCATCCCGGCCGACATCCGTGCGGCTGGCGGCGTGAGCCGTATGAGCGACCCGAAGATGATCAAGGGCATCCAGGAGGCCGTCAGCATCCCCGTGATGGCGAAGTGCCGCATCGGCCACATTGCCGAGGCGCAGATACTGCAGGCCATCGAGATCGACTATATTGACGAGAGCGAGGTGCTGTCGCCTGCCGACAATGTCTACCATATCGACAAGACGCAGTTCGACGTCCCCTTCGTCTGTGGCGCCCGAAACCTGGGCGAGGCGTTGCGACGCATTGCCGAGGGGGCCACGATGATCAGGACGAAGGGCGAGCCCGGCACGGGCGACGTGGTGCAGGCCGTCAGTCACATGCGCCTGATGCAGAGCGAGATACGGCGGCTGACGGCCATGGCCGACGATGAACTCTACGAGGCTGCCAAGCAGCTGCAGGCTCCCTACGAGCTGGTGCGTAGTGTGCACGACACGGGCCGTCTGCCGGTGGTCAACTTTGCGGCTGGCGGCGTGGCTACGCCCGCAGATGCGGCACTGATGATGCAGCTCGGTGCCGAGGGCGTGTTCGTGGGCAGCGGTATCTTCAAGAGCGGCAATCCGGCCAAGCGCGCGGCCGCCATCGTGAAGGCCGTGACCAACTATAACGACCCGAAGATGCTGGCCGAGCTCTCCGAGGACCTGGGCGAGGCCATGGTGGGCATCAACGAGCAGGAAATCGAGCTGCTGATGGCTGAACGGGGAAAGTGAACAGGGACGGTTATGAGGATTGCGATATTGGCTTTACAAGGGGCATTTGCCGAACACGGGCAGATGCTGCATCGCCTTGGCGTCGAGACGTTTGAGGTGCGCCGGCGCAGCGACTGGGATCATCCTAAGGACGGGCTGATCATCCCCGGCGGGGAGAGCACCACTCAGGGCAAGCTGCTGCGCGAGCTGGGCCTGTTCGAGCCCATCCGGCAGGCCATCAGCGACGGGCTGCCCGTCTTTGGCACCTGTGCCGGCCTCATCCTGCTGTCGCCCATGCATCTGGGCACGATGGACATCGACGTATGCCGCAATGCCTACGGGCGCCAGCTGGGCAGCTTCCGCACGGTCGGCCCGGTGAAGGACGTCGGCGACGATGTGCCCATGACCTTCATCCGCGCGCCATATATAAATAAGGTGTTGTCGGGGAAATGCGAACCGCTGGCCGTGGTCGACGGCCACATCGTGGCGGCCCGGCAGGGATGCCAGCTGGCCACTGCCTTCCATCCGGAACTGGACAGCGACCGTCGCGTGCACGAGTATTTTCTCAGGATGGCGGCTCAGAGCCGGCCTTCCTCATTATAGGAATAGTAGGCACCGTCGGCGACGATGACGTGGTCCATCAGCCTCAGCCGCATCACGTCGCACGCCTTCTTCACGCTCTGCGTCAGCTGGTCGTCCTGGTGGCTGGGGCGGATGCTCCCGCTGGGATGGTTGTGGCAGACGATGATGATGGTGGCGTTCGAGAGCACTGCCTCGCGGATGATGATGCGCACGTCGACCGTGACCTCCGAGATGCCGCCGTGGGCTATCTTCGTCTTCTTGATGAGCCGCTGGTCCTGATTGAGATAGAGCACCCAGAACTCCTCGACGTCGAGGTCCTGCATCAGGGGGTGCATGTGGTTGTAGACGCGGGTGGCCGTCGAGAGCTGTGGCCGCTCCTCGGGCGATTCCATCTGCCGGCGCTTGCCCAGCTCGCAGGCGGCAAGGATGGTGATGGCCTTGGCAGGTCCCATCCCGTTGTATTCGCAGAGCTGGCGAATAGACATTTTGCCCAGCGTGTTCAGGTTGTTGTTGCTGTCGCCCAGCACGCGCTTCATCAGGTCTACGGCACTCTCCTTGGTAGAGCCTGACCCGATGAGGATGGCCAGCAGCTCGGCGTTTGTCAGGCTGCCGGCACCCAATGCCGCCAACTTTTCTCGTGGGCGGTCCTCCTCGGCCCAGTCTGCTATGGTCAGTTTTTCATTCATGGTCGTCGGGTTGAATGAATCCGATTGGACGGCGTGGCTTCCTGTTTCGCTCTGATTGTAGTTCAGCCAAGGCCTGACTGACGAGCTCCAGTTGCATGCGATTCTCCTGATTGATGTCATTCTGGTCTTCCAGAATTTCCTCAATATAGTCTTTAATGCTGTTTATTTCCTTCTTGAGTTCTTTGATGTCATTGCTTTCGGTAGGCAGCGCGGCAGCCATGCGCCTGAATTCCACAAAGGCACGCATGATGCCCCTATTGATGTTGATGGCTATTTTCGAACGAAGCACTGAGCTGAGCATGGCCACCCCCATTTCGGTAAAGGCAAATGGCAGCTTACGCGCACCGCCCCATCTTGATGTCACAAATTGTGATTTCAAGATTTCGCTTGCTTCTTCTTTGCTGAGCTGGAACATAAAGTCGTCACCCTCGAAGCGCTCTATATTCCTTTTCACGGCCTGGTTAAGAACTCTGGTCTCTACGCCATATAAGTTTGCCAAGTCGTAGTCGAGCATCACGCGCTGACCACGGATGAGGTGAATCTTATGGAAGATAGGTTCTATTTGGAGGTCCATCACTGTGACTACAATCTATTTGTAGAAATTCTTTTCAAACGCCTGGAATTCGTCCTTGCCCATTACGCAGCGCTTCCACCACGACTCGATGAAGCCGAGGCCGTAGCCCATGAGCTGCACGAAGGCAGCGGGCACGCTGAGCAGCCCCACCTTCAGGCTCTTGTTCTTGACCGTGCTGTCAACGAGAATCACGCCACTATATAACAGGATGGGCAGCCAGGGCGTCAGGCAGAGCCAGCGCCACTCGTCGTTGTCGACATAGTACATCAGCAGACGGCCGACGGCCGAGAGAAGCACAAGACCGATGACGCCGATGGTGAAGACCGTCGGCAGCAGATGGACGAGCTTGAGTGTGCCTGGGTGGCGCTTGGTCAGGTTGATGCGGGCGATGCCGCTGTTGTAGACCTGGCGGAAGAACTTGCGCAGGTCGGTGCGCCGCTTGTGCCACACCCAGGCCTCGCTCAGCAGAGCCGTCTTGTAGCCGGCCTCGACGATGCGATACGAGAAGTCGATGTCCTCGCCGAAGCGCATCTTCGAGAATCCACCCAGTTCGAGGTAGACTTCGCGGCGGATGCCCATGTTGTAGGAACGGGGATAGAACTTGTCGAGCGCCCCTTGCTTCTTGCCGCCGCGTATGCCGCCCGTGGTGAAGAACGACGTCATGGCATACGAGATGGCCTTCTGCACGGGCGTGAACGACTCGTGAGCCGCGTCGGGGCCGCCCCAACAGACCCACCCCCCAGCCCCTCCCTGCGAGGGAGGGGAGTCGATAGACTTACCGGCAGATGGTTCATCAGCAGATGTGACCACTCCCCTCCCTTTTGGGAGGGGTTGGGGGTAGGTCTTTTCATCTACTGCCTGCAGGTAGCCTTCGGGCAGCACGACGTCAGAGTCGAGCACGATGAGCCACTGGCCCTGTGCGCGCTCGGCACCGTAGTTGCGGCTCTGGCCAGGGCCACTGTTCTCCTTGAAGTAATAATGCAACTGAAGGATGCCTGCGTACTTCTCGCAGACATCCTTGCAGGGGGTTGCCGACCCGTCCTCGACAATAATCACTTCGAAGTCTTTGACCTTCTGCTCGCAGAGGCTTTCCAACAGCTCGTCGACTTCGTCAGGACGGTTGTAGACGGGAACGATGATTGAATACTTCAATTGTCAATTATCAATTGTCAATTGTCAATTGGAAAATTACTCCTTGGCGCGGGCCAGGTAGGAACCGTCGCGGGTGTCAACCTGGATGAGGTCGCCCTCGTTGATGAACAGGGGCACGCGCACCTCGACGCCGGTCTCCAGCGTGGCGGGCTTCAGCGTGTTCGTGGCCGTGTCGCCCTTGATGCCGGGCTCCGAGTGGGTCACGCGCAGGATGGTCTTTACGGGCATCTCGGCGTAGAGCACGGTGCCGTCGGTCGTGTCGCTGACCACCTCCACGATGTCGCTCTCCTTCATGAACTCATGGCCGATGACGAGGTCGTTGGCGATGGGAATCTGCTCGAAGGTCTCCTGGTTCATGAAGATGCGGCCTTCCTGGTCCTCGTAGAGATACTGGTAGGGTCGGCGCTCGATGACCACGTCCTCGAGCTTCTCACCGATGTTGTAGCGGCGCTCAAGCACGCGGCCGTCGGTGACGTTCTTCAACTTGATGTTCATGATGGTGTTGCCCTTGCCCGGCTTGCGGTGCTGGAAGTCGATGCACACCCAGATGGCGCCGTCCATGCGAATGGCGGTTCCTTTCTTAATGTCTTGTGAGTTGATCATAACTGTTTTTATATATTATAATATTGAAAAAGGCGCTTTTGCGCTGCAAAGGTACGCAATTTTCCGAAAAAAACATAAAATATTTAGCTAAATTTCTCAGTTTTCTTGCGTAATTAAAAAGATTTGTGTAATTTTGCAGCCCGAAACGCTTGAATAATAACAAAATAAAATAGTAAAAGCAATGAAAAGAACATTTCAGCCGCACAATCGTCGCCGCGTGAACAAGCATGGTTTCCGCGAGCGCATGGCCACCAAGAATGGCCGTCGCGTCCTGGCCGCACGCCGCGCCAAGGGCCGCAAGAAGTTGACCGTTTCCGACGAGCGCCACGGTAAGTAATCGTCGCTGTCACGACGACTGACAGGCGGGGCAATGCCATAAAGGTGTTGCCCCGCCTGACTTTTTTGTGCCTCCGCAATCAGTACACTGCCGATGTACGAATGGTACACAGCCGATGTACGAATCGTACATGGCCGATGTACAAATTGGAAGTAAGTTCCTGCTTCCGTAATGAAAAAGCGCTAATAAATTTGGCCTTTCGCCCGTTTTTTCGTAACTTTGCCTGCTGAAACAAGAATGACGCTATGAACGCAAAAGAATTGAAGCGAAAAATCACGTCGCCCCTCATCTGGGGCAACCTGCTGGCCATGCTGCTCGTCGTCGTCGGACTCTTCCTCGGACTGCGGTGGTGGCTCTCGGCCTATACCCACCACGGCGAGAGCGTCGAGGTGCCTGACCTCTACGGCATGGACCTCTCGACGGCCAGCGAGCGGCTGAAGGCCGAGGGACTGACGATCCTGGTTGCCGACTCGGCCTACAACAAGAAGCTGGCCGCCGGCAGCATCATGGTGCAGCAGCCCGTCAAGGGGGCCAGGGTGAAGGAGGGCCGCGTGATCTACGTCACCATCAACTCGCTGACGCTCTCGAAGGTCGAGATTCCCGACCTCATCGACAACAGCAGCTACCGCGAGGCGCGGGCCAAGCTGCAGGCCATGGGCTTCCGTGTGGGCGAGCCGCGGCTCATCGAGGGCGAGAAGGACTGGGTCTACGGCATTCAGCACGAGGGCCACAACCTGATAGCCGGCGACATGGTGGCGCGCGAGTCGCTGCTGACGCTTGTCATCGGCAGCGGCATCTCGACGGAAGAGGAGGATATGATGACCGACAGCCTCGTGCTCAGCGGATTCATGAGCTCGGGCATTGAGGCTGACGACGTGGACGACTTCTTAGAAGTGACTGAGGATGAGTGAGGACGGCTTTTTTGACGACGAACTGGAACTGCTCGACGACGGCGGCTTGCAGGCTTCCGACGACCAGACGCTCTACGAGCACCTGCGCCTGGAGGTCGACCGCGGCCAGGTGCCCCTGCGCATTGACAAGTATCTCAGCGAGCACACCCAGCACTCCTCGCGCAACCGCATCCAGCAGGCCGCCGAGGCGGGCTTCCTGCATGTCAACGACCGCCCCGTCAAGAGTAATTATAAGGTACGCGCGGGCGACGTCATCACACTGATGCTCGACCGCCCGCACTACGACTCGACCATCGTGCCCGAGGAGATGCCCCTCGACGTGCGCTATGAAGACCAGGACCTCATGGTGGTCTATAAGCCCGCCGGCCTCGTCGTCCATCCCGGCTGCGGCAATTTCCACGGCACGCTGGTGCACGCCGTGGCCTGGCATCTGCGCTCGCTGCCCACCTACGACCCCAACGACCCGCAGGTGGGCCTCGTCCACCGCATCGACAAGGACACCAGCGGACTGCTCGTCGTGGCCAAGACGCCCGAGGCCAAGTCTTGTCTGGGCAAGCAGTTCTTCAACCACGACACCCGTCGCTCCTACGTGGCCCTCGTCTGGGGCAACATCACCGACGATGAGGGCCGCATCGAGGGTAACATCGGCCGCGACCAGCGCGACCGCCTCCGCATGGCTGTCTATCCGCCCGATTCCGAGATCGGTAAGCCCGCCGTCACGCACTACCGCGTGCTGGAGCGCTATGGCTACACCACGCTCGTGGAATGTCGCCTCGAGACGGGCCGCACCCATCAGATCCGCGCCCACATGACCCACATCGGCCATCCCCTCTTTGCCGACGAGCGCTACGGCGGCTGCGAGATTCGCCGCGGCGAGCGCACCGCCTCTTATAAGGCCTACATCCAGAACTGCTTCAAGCTCTGTCCCCGTCAGGCCCTCCACGCCCAGACGCTCGGCTTCCGCCACCCCACCACCGGCGAACAGATGGACTTCACCAGCCCCCTGCCCGACGACCTGCAGCAGCTCATCGACAAGTGGCGCGGCGTCTACGCCCGCCAGTAGCAGCCCCCGCAGGCACCACGCACCTCCAGAAAGCGCGATGCCTGCGGTTGTTTTTCCTATACTTATCCATTTTGCGCCGCCAACACCATTTTCTCTGCTTTTTCTTTGGCCGTTTAAGCCCTTTTGTGTAATTTTGTCGCCAAATAGGCTATAGCCTTGGGCTCCATGCCCGCAACCAGCATAGAAACATTCATCTTTTACTAAACTTAACTGTTAATATTAAAACCTTTAGCTTATGAAAAAGAAACTATTCTTTATCATGGCGCTCTTGCTTTCCATTGTTGTGGGGGTAAGAGCACAGCAGGCCCTGCCGTACGAGTATGGGTTTGAGGACAACAACCTGACCACCGACGGCTGGGAGCTTGTGGGAGCAACAAGTACCAGTACTGGGATTCTTGCTAACACAGCAGCTGCTCACAGCGGGTCGAACGGCTTCCGTTTTAACTATTCCGAGCAGAATTGCCTATCTCGTCTCACCCGTCCTGACTGGCGGCGACCTTGGCATCGACGTATCTTTCTGGTACAAGGAATACAATGCTACCTACGGTGACGAGCAGTTCCAGGTGGGTTACACCACCGACGAGACCGTTACTGATCTCAGCGAGTACACTTTCGGCGATGTCATTACCGCATCGACAGCATGGCAGCAGTACGAAGGCTCATTCCCAGCCGGAACTAAGCGCATCGCCATCAAGTATATCTATGGTGACAGGTATTACCTTTTCCTTGATGACTTCAGCTTCTCGGCAGCTTCTTCCTGCCCGAAGCCCAGCGGCTTAACCGTTGGCAGCATTACTGATGTGTCGGCTGTTGTCAGCTGGACTTCCGATGCCGACGATTTTGATCTGATGGTGAACGGCACATTGATAGAAAATGTCACCAACCCCTACACGCTGACTGGTCTTACGCCTGGCGAGAACTACGCTGTGCAGGTGCGTACCCATTGCGGTGGCACAGACTACAGCGACTATACCAGCGCCATCAGCTTCAATACCTCATTCTGTTCAGAGGAAGACCAGTGCGTCATCACCTACGAACTTGCTGACAGCTACGGTGATGGCTGGAGTGGCAATGCCATCAACGTGGTGGATGCCGAATCGGGTAATGTTCTTGCCACTCTGACCATCGCCAATGGTGCTTCCGCTGTTGGCGCTGTTGCCGTCTGCCCAGGACGCGAAATACAGTTCCAGTGGGTTAGTGGCGGTACCTATAGCTACCCTGAAGAGTGCTCTTATATTATTAAAAACGCTAATAGCGACGAAATCCTCAATGGTTCAAACACGCTGAGCGCACCTGTGAGCTATGTCGTAGACTGCACCGTCAGCGAGTCCAAGAAGCCCACGAACCTTACTGTTTCAGAAGTTGGGCCTTACAGTGCTGTGCTGAGTTGGACGGAGAATGGCGAAGCTACTGAATGGGTGGTCAGCTGCCTGAACAACGATACCGACGAGGAGAACACTGTCACTGCTACGACGAATCCCTTCACGCTCACCGGACTTGACGTCAATACGGAGTACATTGTGAAGGTTCGTCCTGCTGGCGACAATGAGGCGTGGAGCGATGGTGTGTCCTTTACCACCTTCTTCCCCGTACCTGCTACTGTCACGGCCAGCAATATCACCGTTAATTCTGTCGATATTAGCTGGACGGCCGATGCAACAGCTACGAGTGCAACGTTGCAGTATGCAGAAGGTGCATATCCGGCATGGAATAAATACGACAATGGAACCTTCGGGACTTCTATAGCAGCAGGAGGCTCTCCGTTCTCTTATGCCGTGATGTTCCCTGCAGGCAGCTACGTAGGCAATACATTGACAAAGGTTTCTGTGTTTGACTACGCCGCAGCAACAGGCACCGTGACCATCTATAACGATGGTGACATGGAACCTGCCAATGAAGTCGGTTCAAAGTCCTATACTCTTACTGGTGCTGGTGACTTTGTGGAAATCGATTTTGACGGTTTGACAATTGATGACACCAAGAACGTGTGGGTGGTTCTCTCCAACCCGACAGGTGCTGGTGTGGCAGCTGCCCCGGATGTCGTTGATGATGTCAATGGCCGGTGGGTGTACGTGAGCAGTTGGGCTGATCTGGCTACCGCTGGTGTGCCTGGCTATGTGTGGATGGTTCGCGCGGAAATTGGTGACGATCCCGCAACAATGACATGGACAAGTGTCCCGAATGTGACTTCACCTTATACTGTGACCGGATTAGACGAAGCAACTAATTATAGTGTCAGAGTGAAGTCTGTCTATGATGGTGGTGAAAGCGAATGGAGTGAGGCTGCTAATTTCTCAACTCTTGCGTCGAACCCCATCCCCACCAACGTGGAGGTGGCCAACGTGCTGCACAACTCGGCTACAGTGAGCTGGGAAGGCGAGCGACAGCTACAAGGTGAAGTATCGCATACCGGCCGGGCAGGAGGTCGTCTTCTTCGACGACTTTGAGAACGGACTCGACCAGTGGACTACTGTACGCAATGGAGACGGTACGACCAGTACCGATTGGCGTACAACTGATGCTACAGGCTTTGACGGTGGAACTAATCACAGCGGCAACAATGTGGCCATGTCGAGAAGCTGGGCCACCAATGCCTACAGCGTAGACAACTGGCTCATCTCACCGCAGGTAACGCTCGACGGCACACTGAAGTTCTGGGTAATGGACGATGGAATGTATCATGAGCACTACGACATCTATGTGTCTACGACAACCAATGATATTGATGCCTTCGAGCTGCTTAACTCGCCGGGCAACGCCACTGCTGCTTGGAAGGAAGTATCTGTAGACCTGAGCAGCTATGCCGGTCAGCAGGGCTATATCGCCATCCGCCATACGGACGAAGACCAAGATTACTTGTGGATCGACGACTTCGGCATCTACGGTGGCGAGATTCCCGCCGGTCCATGGCAGGAGGTTGCTACCGACGAGACCAGCGTTGAGCTGACGGGTCTGGAGTCGGACACCGAGTATGAATTGGTCGTCGTGGGCATCAAGGGCGGCGAGGAGAACGAAGGCTCGGCTCCTGTCACCTTCACTACGCTGAGCGAGAACGACAAGCTGTTTGTGACCGCCGGCAACTGGGATGTGGCCGAGAACTGGCTACCAGCCGGTTTGCCCACAGCCACCAGCAACCTGATTATCCAGAAGGACGTCACCATCCCCGCTGGCGTCATTGCACTGGCTAACAACATTGTGCTCGACGGCGGAAGCATCACCATCAAGGACGGCGGACAGCTGAAGCAGAACACCGACGATCTGCAGGTGACTATCGAGAAGGACATCAAGGGCTACGGCGAGAGCACCGAGGCTGCCGACTACAACCTCATCGCCTCGTCGCTGGGTGTCAACGTCACAGTGAATTCTACTGGCGCCCTGACCGGCACGCGCGACATGTACAGCTTCTCGCAGAACCAGACGCAGGAGTGGCGCAGAGTCCAGAATGGCAACATTGCCGCTGCCAATGGCTACCTCTATGCCAGCCAGGACGACCGCACCCTGAAGTTCACCGGCACGACACTGGCTTCGGTTGACAATGCCGTGACGCTGAGCATCACCTACAATGAATCGGCTACCTACTCGTTCAACGGCTACCAGCTGATAGGCAATCCCTATCCCTGCGACGCATACGTAACCTACATCAGCAGCGACTATGATATTCTGCCTTCCATGTTCTACAAGACGAACGCTGCCGGTGACGGCTTCGAGGCTTATTACGAGTATGTGAAGCTGGCTCCGGGCGAGGGTGCCTTTATCCAGGTGAACACCAGCGGCTATATCTACCTAAGCTCCGACCCCATCTTCAGCTTCGATCCTGAACTGGAGTACGAGACATACGTGCCCGTGCTGCCGCAGCATGGCCTAAACAGCAACCAGGACGCCGACCTGAACCTGCTGCTGGCCGACGACGCCGACAACTCGGCTGCTCTGGCCAAGTATCTCTACGAGAATGGCAACGTTACACTGCAGGGCCGCACGCTCTACAAGGACGGCTCGTGGAACACGCTGACACTACCCTTCGACCTCAACTCGCTGACGGGCACGCCGCTCGCCGGCGCCACCGTGAAGGAGCTCGACACTGACGGTCATAACGGCTTCGACACCACTGACGGCACGCTCTACCTCTCCTTCGCCGACGCAACAGAAATCGAGGCAGGCAAGCCCTATCTGGTGAAGTGGGAGAGTGGCACTGACGTTACCAATCCCGTGTTCAGCAACGTTGGCATTGCCGCCGATGAGCCTACTGACGTGGTGGCACAGTCAGCCGAACTGGACGAAGTGCAGTTCCGCGGCACCTTCTCGCCGCTCAATGTGGCCGCCAACGACCAGAGCATCCTCTTCATGGGAGCCGACAACACGCTCTACTACAGCAACATCGACCGCACGCTGCGCGCCTTCCGTGCCCACTTCTACATCCCCGGAGCTACGACAGCCAGCGCACGCAGGTTCGTCATCAACTTCGGTGACGTGACGACGGGCATCCAGACCATCGGCAACGCCGTCCAGACCAACGGCAGCGACGCATGGTACAGCCTCGACGGCCGTCAGCTCAGCGGCAAGCCTGCCAAGGGCGGTGTCTACGTGCATGGCAACAGCAAGGTCGTGATCAAGTAAACCCAGTACATTCACTTATAAACAAGATTCAGATATGAATAAGAATTATAATAAGACGTACATGCAGCCCGACGTTCAGGTCGTGGAACTGCAGACGAATGCCATCATGCAGGTCGCCAGTGGCGATTATGTTCAGGATGTCTCGAACGAAGAAGGGCTCACCCCCGGTGGCGGCAGTGGTGATCCCGACCGCTCGCGCCGTGGCAGGGACATCTGGGAAGACGACGTCGACGAAGAATACTAAACGCCGGATACCATTCTGATGAAAGAGAGACGCTCCTCATTCCTCGTGGGGGCGTCTCTCTTTTTTTCGCTTACCGCTGCATAAAATTATTTCAGTGTCGCTGAAATAGTATTCAGTGTCGCTGAAATAGTATTCAGTGCCGCTGAAATAGTATTCAGTGCCGCTGAAATAGAAAAACAGACCGTGAAAAGTGCCTCATCTTTTTGTCAGTTTCAGGAAAAGTTGTATCTTTGCAGAAAAATTATAACTGAGACTATGAAACAGACAAAACGCACTATTGCCATCGTCTGCGGTGGCGACTCCTCTGAGCACGACGTCTCACTCCGCTCGGCCCAGGGGCTCTACGGATTCTTCGACAAAGACCGCTACAACGTATATATCGTCGACGTCAAGGGCACCAGCTGGCAGGTGGAACTGCCCGACGGCACACTGACGCCCATCGACAAGAACGACTTCTCGTTCCGCATGAACGGCCGCCGCCGATTCTTCGACTATGCCTACATCACCATCCACGGCACCCCCGGCGAGAACGGCATCTTGCAGGGCTACTTCGACCTGCTCCACATGCCTTATTCGACGAGCGGCGTGCTGGTCGAGGCCATGACCTTCGACAAGTTCGTGCTCAACCAGTATCTGCGCGGCTTCGGCGTGCGGGTGGCCGAGAGCGTGCTCGTGCGCCGCGGTCAGGAGCAGCTGCTCGACGAGAAGCAGATCCTGGAGACCATCGGCATGCCCTGCTTTGTCAAGCCGGCCAACGACGGCTCGTCGTTCGGCGTCTCCAAGGTGAAGAACATCGACCAGCTGGCCCCGGCCCTGCGCATCGCCATGATGGAGAGCGACGAGGTGATGATTGAGGCCTATCTCGACGGCACGGAGATCACCGTCGGCTGCTATAAGACGAAGGACAAGCAGGTCGTCTTCCCCGTCACCGAGGTGGTCACGAAGAACGAGTTCTTCGACTACGACGCCAAGTACAACGGCCAGGTCGACGAGATCACGCCCGCCCGCATCCCCGACGAGCTGGCCAAGCGGGCCCAGGACCTGACGTCGGCCATCTACGACATCCTCCATTGCAACGGCATCATCCGCGTCGACTATATCATCACCGAGGGCAGCAAGCTGAACATGCTCGAGGTGAACACCACGCCGGGCATGACCCCGACGAGCTTCATCCCCCAGCAGGTGCGCGCCGCCGGCCTGTCGATGACCGACGTCCTGACCGACATCGTCGAGAACCAATTTTAAATGAGAAGTGAGAGTTGAGAAGTGAGAAGTGGCTTGCGCAATGGAGAACGACATAAAGATTTTCGATGATATTCGACCTTACGAGGCGAATGAGATGAGGCAGGCGTTCGATGAGCTGCTGGCCGACCGCCACTTCAATGCCGTGATGAAGGGCTTCGTGCCGTGGCTGCCGAAGGCGGTGCGCAACGGTGCCCTGCGGCTGGCCTTCACGGGGGTGAAGACGCCGCTCGACTTCCAGAAGCGGTTCATGAAGCCGGTGGTGAAGCATATCATCCGCAAGCATACCGACGGCTGCACGTTCGACGACAGTCGGCTTAGGGCCGCTAACGAAGCCCCCTCGGGGGCCGTAGGGGGGGCTTTTACCTTCATCTCGAACCACCGCGACATCGTGCTCGACTCCGCCTTTCTCGACGTCATGCTCGTTGAGGCCGGCTATCCCACCACCGTCGAGATCGGCATCGGCAACAACCTGCTCATCTATCCCTGGATTGAGCGGCTGGTGCGCATGAACAAGGCGTTCATCGTGCGCCGCGGTCTCTCCCTGCGCGAGACGCTCGAGGCCAGCCAGCACATGAGCAGCTACATCCACTATGCCGTCACCAGCAAGCACGAGAACATCTGGATAGCCCAGCGCGAAGGCCGCGCCAAGGACTCCAGCGACCAGACCCAGGAGGCCGTGCTCAAGATGCTGGCCATGGGCGGCACTGTGATCGGCGATTCTGTCGCCGATTCCCTTCGTGAGCTCAACATCGTCCCCCTGACCATCAGCTACGAGTATGACCCCTGCGACTACCTGAAGGCGCAGGAGTTCCAGCAGAAGCGCGACAACCCTGCCTTCAAGAAATCGAAGCAGGACGACCTCGACAACATGCGCACGGGCATCCTGGGCTACAAGGGGCGTGTGGCCTATCGCTGCGCCGAGCCCGTCAATGCGTGGCTCGACGAGCTTGAGGCCTTGCCCAAGAACGAATTCTTCGCTGCACTGGCCCGGCGCATCTATCAGGCCATCCACCGCCGCTACGTGCTCTATCCCGGCAACTACGTGGCTGCCGACCTGCTCAGCGGCACGCCTGAGTTTGCCTCGCACTACACCGCCGCCGACCGCGAGCGCTTCGAGGCCTACCTGCAGCAGCAGCTCTCGAAGATCACGCTGCCCCAGAAGGATGAGCCCTTCCTCCGCGAGCGCATGCTCACCATGTATGCCAACCCCCTAAGAAACCAACTTGCCGCCCAATGAGAACTCCCAGCCCATCCTTGTTTATTTTTTTATTCCCCTCCTGCACCACCGATGCCTACGACAAGGGGGAAGGCGAATATTCCAACCTGCGCGGCGACCTGGCCGACCTGCAGGTGAACGCCAAGAAGCAGGCCGTTGAGGCCGTCACCGACGAGGATGAGCGGCTGACCGTTGCCAATCCCTTTACGACCAGCTGGATTCAGAAGGGCGACACGACGTATCGCGCCTACATATATTATAATAAGGAGAGCGACGGCGGCGCTGAGGTCATCACTGCCGGACAGGTGCTGGTGCTGCGCCCGCGCCGCGAGAGTGAGCCCAAGAGCGACCCCACGGGCCTGGAGAGCATCTGGCTGAGCACGAACAAGAAATACCTGAACATGTCGCTCCTGCTCAAGGTGGGGCAGGGTGGAGGCGACGATGTCCACCACGTGCTGGGTGCCACGTTCGACACGCTGATGGTCAACCCCGACCGTACGCGCACGCTCCATCTGCACCTCTACCACGATCAGGGTGGCGTGCCCGAATTCTACACGCAGCGCACCTACTGCAGCATTCCGACCACGCTCATCAGTGCCGACTCCATCCACCTGCGCGTCAACACCTACGAAGGCTGGCGCGAGCGCACCGTCGCACTGAAATAACTAACAACCTCGGATTACGTACCACGGATTACGCTGATTAAACGGATTAGCTTGTTGAAAGAGTACCACGGATTACGCTGATTAAACGGATTATCTTGTTGAAAGAGTACCACGGATTACGCGGATTAAACGGATTATATGCAGCTGGGAAAGGCTGTTAAGAATAATCCGTTTAATCCGCGTAATCCGTGGTTTGTAGTCTCTAAGGAATAATCCGTTTAATCCGCGTAATCCGTGGTTTATAGTCTCTAAGGAATAATCCGTTTAATCCGCGTAATCCGTGGTTTATAGTCTCTTAGAGCAGTTTGATGCGGAGCTTGTCCAGCATGTCCTTCGTCATTTCGCGGAGGTTGTATTCATGCTTCCAGCCCCACTCCTCGCGGGCGCAGGAGTCGTCCATGATGTCGGGCCACGACTCGGCTATCGACTGCTTCAGCGGGTCAACCTGATACTCCATCTCGAACGTGGGGCAGTGCTTCTTGATCTCATTGTAGATCATGTCGGGGTCGAAGCTCATGGCAGCCACGTTGAAGCCGTTGTGATGAATCAGTCTGGTGGGGTCAGCCTCCATCAGCTCCATGGCGGCGCGCAGGGCGTCGGGCATGTACATCATGTCCATGCGGGTGCCGGCCTTGATGGGGCACGTGAACTTCTCGCCGCGCACGGCGTAGTAGTAGATGTCGACGGCATAGTCGGTGGTGCCGCCGCCCGGAGGCGTCACGTAGCTGATGATGCCGGGGAAGCGCACCGAGCGCGTGTCGACACCGTACTTATGGTGATACCAGTCAGAGAGCAGCTCCGTCGTCACCTTCGACACGCCGTAGATGGTGCGCGGCCGCTGGATCGTGTCCTGTGGGGTGGGGTCGTGGGGCGTCTCGACGCCGAAGGAGCCGATGGAGCTCGGCGTGAAGACGGCGCATCCGTTTTCGCGGGCCACCTCGAGGATGTTCCACAGCCCGTCGATGCCGATCTTCCAGGCCAGGCGGGGCTTCGACTCAGCCACCACTGAGAGCAGGGCCGCCAGGTTGTAGATGGTGTCGATGTTGTGCTTTTTCACGATTTCGGCAATGCCTGCACCGTCGGTCACGTCAGCAATAGCCGATGGTCCGCTCTCGGCCAGTTCGCCCTTAGGCTCGGCGCCAACGATGTAGCCAGCCACGATGTGTTCGTTTCCATAGCGCTTCCTCAGTGCCATTGTCAGCTCTGAACCAATCTGTCCAGTTGAGCCAATTACCAAGACATTTTTCATTCTGATTCGATAGATTTTAGATTTACGCCTGCAAAATTACAAAATTATTCTTAATAATTGCATCATGTTTGGCAAAAATTTTCTACCTTTGCAGTTAATAAATTGAGAATTGACAATTGAAATTGATATTTTGTAAATCAACCCCGAATTAAATCTATTTGCTATGTACGGAAAAATGAAGGAACATCTCAGCCAGACGCTTGCTGAGATTCGTGAAGCAGGACTTTACAAGGAAGAGCGTCTCATCGAGAGTGCACAACAGGCCGCCATCCAGGTGAAGGGTAAGGAAGTGCTCAACTTCTGCGCCAACAACTATCTGGGCCTGAGCAATCATCCCCGTCTCATCGAGGCCTCGAAGCAGATGATGGACCGCCGCGGCTTCGGCATGTCGAGCGTGCGCTTCATCTGCGGCACGCAGGACATCCACAAGGAGCTGGAGGCTGCCATCAGCGACTACTTCAAGACCGAGGACACCATCCTCTATGCCGCTTGCTTCGACGCCAACGGCGGTGTGTTCGAACCGCTGTTCACTGAGGAGGACGCCATCATCAGCGACGCCCTGAACCATGCCTCGATCATCGACGGCGTGCGCCTATGCAAGGCTAAGCGCTACCGCTATGCCAACGCCGACATGCAGGAGCTGGAGAAGTGCCTGCAGGAGGCTCAGGCGCAGCGCTTCCGCATCATCGTCACCGACGGTGTCTTCTCGATGGACGGCAATGTCGCCCCAATTGACAAGATCTGCGACCTGGCTGAGAAGTACGACGCACTGGTCATGGTCGACGAGAGCCACTCGGCCGGCGTCGTCGGCAAGACGGGCCACGGCGTGTCGGAGTTCTTCAACACCTACGGTCGCGTGGACATCTACACCGGCACATTAGGCAAATCGTTCGGCGGCGCCCTCGGCGGTTTCACCACCGGCCGCAAGGAGATCATCGACCTGCTGCGCCAGCGCTCGCGCCCCTACCTGTTCTCCAACTCGCTGGCACCGGCTATCATCGGCGCCTCGCTCGAGGTGTTCCGCATGCTGAAGGAGAGCAACGAGATTCACGACCGCCTCGTGGAGAACGTCGAGTACTTCCGCGACAAGATGATGGCTGCCGGCTTCGACATCAAGCCCACGCAGAGCGCCATCTGCGCCGTCATGCTCTACGACGCTAAGCTCTCGCAGGTCTATGCCGCCAAGATGCAGGAGGAAGGCATCTACGTGACGGGCTTCTACTATCCCGTCGTGCCGAAGGGCCAGGCCCGCATCCGCGTGCAGATCTCGGCCGGCCACAACCGCGAGCAGCTCGACCGCTGCATCGCCGCCTTCATCAAGGTGGGCCGCGAGCTCGGCGTGCTGAAATAGAAAGAAGCAGGATTCCTGCTATCAAAAGCGGCACCTCGCCAATCGGCGAAGTGCCGCTTTTTGAAAGTAATATAGGGGTATATTACTTTTAAGAAGCGCCGTTTTTCGTTTTATTCTTGATTGTCAAGGATGGCCTCCAGGGCAGCAAGGTCGGCCTCGGTCGTGGCCCATGAGGTGACGAAGCGACAGACAAAGTGGTCGGCATCGTAGGGCCCCCAGTGGGTGAACTCCACCTGCTGTTCCAACCGGCGCACCTCCTCGTTGGGCAGGATGACGAACTGCTGGTTGGTGGGCGAGTCGATATAGAAGCGGTAGCCCATCTGCTGCAGCAGCGTGCGCAGACGGCGGGCCATCTCGATGGCATGACCGGCGATGCGCAGGTAGAGCCCGTCGGTGAACAGCGCATCGAACTGCACGCCGAGCAGACGGCCCTTGGCAAAGAGCGCCCCGTGCTGCTTGACCAGGCTGAAGAACCCGCGCGGCGCACCCTTGGGGAAGACGACAGCCTCGCCGCAGAGGGCACCGACCTTGGTGCCTCCGATGTAGAAGACGTCGCACGAGCGGGCGACGACGGGCAGCGAGAGGTCGCCCTGGCTGGCTGCGATGCCGTAGCCCAGGCGGGCGCCGTCGATGAAAAGGGGAAGGTGGAATTCGCGGC
Organism: Prevotella sp.; assembly: GCA_017458195.1. Taxonomy (GTDB): domain Bacteria; phylum Bacteroidota; class Bacteroidia; order Bacteroidales; family Bacteroidaceae; genus Prevotella. The sequence continues at coordinate 10,304 of JAFTGI010000008.1, read as the reverse complement.
AGGTGGCGTGAATCTCGGAAAGCTCCCGGGCAGAGTAGAGCGTGCCCAGCTCGGTGGGCAGCGAGATGTAGACCATGCCCGGCTGGGCCACGTGGTCGCGGCTCTCGTCGGCCAGAAACTCCTGCATGAAGCGGCGCAGGTCGTCGGCCGCGAGGCGCCCCTCGTGCGAGGGCAGGGTGATGACCTTATGGCCGCAATGCTCGATGGCACCGGCCTCATGGACGGCAATATGGGCAGTCTCGACCGTGACCACGGCCTCAAACGAGCGCAGCATGGCATCGATGACGACGGCGTTGGTCTGGGTGCCGCCACCGAGCAGGAAGACGTCGCCCTCGGTCTGGCAGGCCTCGCGGATTTTCCGTTTGGCCTGCTCTGAATAGCAGTCAAAACCGTAGGTGGCGGTGCGTTCGCCGTTGGTGGCGATCAGATGGCGCATCACGTCAGGATGCGCACCATTGTTATAGTCGCATTCAAATGAAAGCATGGGAAAAAGCTGTCAGCTGATTATTTGACATTGGGGAGCACTTCGCTCAGTGCATCGATGACCTCCTGGCGGGGCACATCGTCCTTGACAACGAAGAAGATGGTGTCGTTGCCGGCGATGCTGCCGATGATCGACGGGATATTGGCATTGTCAATGTTCCAGGCCATCGCACTGGCATAGCCCGGTCGCGTCTTGATGACGCCCATATTGCCCGAGAACTGGAGACTGACAAACCCTGTCATCTGCATCATCTCGCGAATGGACGCAGGGGTTGAAACGCGCTTATACATAGAATCGTTGGGCAACACGTAGACGTAGGTGCCGCCCATCGTGGCGGCCTTAGCCACCTTCAGTTGCTTAAGGTCGCGGCTCAGCGTGGCTTGCGTCAGCTTGAACCCTTCTTTCTGCAATGCCTTGAGGAGCTCCTCCTGGCTGCCCAGCTCCTGACTTGAGATAATCAGTCGCAGTGCCTCGAGTCGGTTGTTCTTTTCTTTCATCGTGATTATGATTTTTTCGGATTGTTTTGCAAAAGTACGCAATTTCTTTCAATCTGCCAAATATTTTCACATTTTTCTTACGATTTGTCGTAAAATAAACATTCCCCATCGGTGTGAGCCGACGGGGAATGTTTCATAATGTCATAAAAAGTAGTCTCTTTGGCTTACTTCACGATGATCTTCTTGCCGCCTACGATGTTCAAGCCCTTCACGGTCTTCTGCAGCTTCTGGCCCTGCAGGTTGTAGATGGCCTCGGCGCCAACCTGCTCGGTGGCGGTCAGCTCGGTGATGCCGGTGGTCAGGTCCTCAGTGCCGTAGTAGGTCAGACGGAAGTTGTCGAAGATGACCCACTGGTGGACGTTCTCGCCGTTGGTGATGCCCACGTTGAGGGTCTCGTCGTCGTTGATGAAGGCCTTGATGGGCTCAATCGTGTAGAGGCCAGCGGTGAACGACTCGGAAGCCTGGCTCATGCTGTTCTCGCTGCCGGTCTTGGCAGGAACCTCTGCCTTAGTGTCGTTCAGGAAGAACGTGGGAGCAGCCTCCTCGGCGTTGTCGTCCTGACGGAAGAAGCCCTGGGCAGTCAGCTCGTAGGTGCCCTTAGGAGCACCGGCAGCCACCTGGCTGACGGTGAATGCGGCATGAAAGCTCTCAGCGCAGTTGTTCACGTTGTTACCACCGTTCAGGTTCTTGTTGTTGCCAGTGACAAAGGTCACCTCCCAAGCGCTGACGCGCTGGTCGTTGCGGTTGAAGTTGGGGTTCTTCAGCAGGAAGGTGGCGTCGACGGGATTCTCGGCGGTGGCAGTGGTCAGCGTGAACTGGTGGTACTGGTCGATCACCTCGGCGGGGATGAACACCCACACGGCGGGCGTCTCGCTCAGAGCCAGATTGTCGTCGGCATCGGGAGCAAGATACTGAGCCTCGTTGCTGATGGTGGCGAAGACGACGCCAAGCGAAGCGAGGTCGAGGCCTTCCAAGCCGGGCAGGCTCAGACCACCCTCACCCATGGCGCTGGATGCGTCGACGGCCTCGATGGCCCATGCGTATGCGGGGGCGTCCATATAGAGGTTAGAACCCAGGAAGTGGGAGTCGCCGCCGTTGGACACCTGCGAGTCGAAGGTCACCTTGTTGCTCTCGTTGGCAGCAAGCTTCAGGTCAAGACCGGTCTCGCTCACGATGGCGCGTGTGCCCCAGTCGTGGCCGGCAGCCATCATCTTCGGCAGCTTGATGCCGTTGCCCTCACTGGCTGCGAGGGCGGTCATGTCGAGCTGAGCCACATAGTAGGTGCCGTTGAGGGCCAGGTAGTTAGCCGAGCGGAAGGCTGCGATGGCAGCGGCAAACTTGGCAATCTCAGTCTCAAACTCAGTGAGGTTCAGACGGTTGTTGGCCAGGGCAGCCTTGGCGGCCTCGATGGCTGCCTGGAAGACCTCCTTGCCGTTGACCTTGGCAGCGTTGTTCACGAGCTGGTCGGCAGCTGCGAGCAGGGCGCTCATCTCGGCCTTGTCCTGTGCATAGACCTCCGTGGCGGTGGTGAACCATGTCAGCTGATAGATTTGCATGGTGTGCCAGTTGGTGCTCTTTTCAGTGTCCTTACCCATACCGAGCTTGATGGCGCCGTCGGTCACCTCAACGTCGAACTGGCGGAAGTCGTTCTCTGTAGTAGCGGTGGCGATGTGAGCAACGATATAAGCTTTCTCGTTGTTTGCAAAGACATAGGCCACGTCCTCGGCACCGTCCTCCATGGTGCACTCGAAGCCGTCACGCTGGGAGGTCGAGAATGCATTGCCATAGAAGCCCACCTTATACTTACCGTTCTCCAGACCAGTGATGTCCTGATAGATGATGGTGCCAGTACGGTTGCCGTTGCCTTCAAAGACCTCAGCCAGCTGAGCGGTGCGGCCGTCGTAGGTGGTGATAGCGGGAGCATACTGCGTGGCGCAGAGGCCGGCGGCGCTGCCGTCGAACTTCTTCCAGCCATTGATGTTAACCTTTGTGGTCTGGTCCTTCTCCTGGTCGGCATTGTTCTTCTTGAACAGGTCGATGGCGGCCTGCAGGGCCTCCTTGTCAGCGTCGGCGGGTTCGGCGACGGCCTCAGCAGCGGCGATAGCGTCCTGAAGCAGACCGACGGCCACGGCGTCAGCATCGACCAGAGCCTTGGCTTCGGCAATCAGCTTCTCCCAAGCGCGCTCAGCCTCGGCAACGACGTCGGCCTCAGCGGCCTCAGCCAGTTCTTCCTCGGTGGCGTCACCGAGTTCTTCGAGATAGATGTAGTCAACAGTGTTGGTCACGCGGCCGCTGACAACAACACCGCCGGCTGCATCGAGCGTGATGTCGGCATCGCTGGCCACGACAAATTCTTCGCCGTAGCTGTCAGTGCCGGGATAGAATGAAGTGCTGCTGGTGGAGTGCTGCCAGATGACGCGGTCGCCCACGCGGAACTTGAACGTAGCCACTGACTGCGTGCCCATCAGGCGGGCGGTGAGCTTGTATTTCTTGCCCTTCACGACGCTGGTGATGACGCTGCCGTCTTGCTTGGCATAAGCGCCGCGGCCAGCAGAGAAGCGGGCGGGCAGATACAGATCGGTGACAGGCTCCAGGCTGGCAATGTCCTCAGCCTCGGCGAAGAACACCACATTCGAAGCATCGGCAAACTCCCCGTAGGCGAGGTCGTTGGCTGCATTGTTGGCAGCAGGGGTGAAGCTTACGTTATAGGAGTTGTTGAGAGCATCCCTGTAGGCAAGCTTGTTGCCGTTCAGGACATAGCGGGGCCAGGTGGCATTAGCCGGCTCACCCTCGACGACGGTGCCCTCAGCAAAGGCCTTCAGCACTTCGCCGTTCAGCGTGGCATTGAAAACATAGTTCCAGATTTCGGCCTCACGGAGAGTGACGGTGATGACGGTCGAGCTGTCAGCTGCGACGGTCTTGCCCTCAGCGTCGTCGGAGACATAGAAATACTTCTGGCCCTCAATTGTGCGGGGCTCCTTGTCAGAAGCAAGGAGGCTGATGGCGTCGCCTACATCGCCCGTGCGCTCAGCTGTCTCGACGGTGGTGCCGTTGCAGACGAAGTTCACGGTGTAAGCGGCCGACTGCACGTTGTAGTTGCCCTCGGTCGTGGTAATCTTCAGGTCGTCGAAGATAGAGGCACGGTCGGCATTGCCACCGGCACCATAGCCATAGACCTCGAAGGTGGCGATGGGGTTGGTGCTGGTCAGTTCAGCCGTGAACTCCTTCGTCGTGCTTCCAAGCGTCAGCGTGCTGACAATCTGCTTCTTGGCGTAATCGAACACGATTTCGTAAGAAGTGGCATTGGCGGCAACGGCTCTGTTACTGCTGTGACCACCCACCAGACCGCTCATGTCGATGCCCAGCGTGTTGCCGGGGTTGCCGTTCCAGCGGGCATGCTGATAGGTAGCGATTTCTTTGCCCTCGGCGTCCTTCACACGGAAGCCTGAGCCCATGTCTTTCTTGTTGCCGAAGGCCATCTTGAAGCTGATGGTCACGACATCACGTGCGCCGGCACGCTCATTCTCGTCGATGGTGACGACGTTGGCATGGTCGCCAAGACGCAGCCATCCGTCCTGAATGATGGACTCGGCACCGCCGGTGCCAATGACCATCTGATTCACTGTGCCCTTGACAACGCCTTCTACGATGGCGTTGCTGAAGTCGATGTCGGCATTGACGGTGACGTCGCCGGCATCAGCCCAGGCATTAGCTCCGATAGCCATCATGGCCATCAGGAACATTGACTTTAGTAAATGCTTTTTCATCTTGTTGTTGTTTTAGATAAATAAATGATAGTGTAAATAGTAGTTGTGGTTTGCTTGATGTAGGTTATAGACTGCAAAGATAAACAAAAAACTTCGCCCAGTGTCATTGCTGGGCGAAGTTTTATAGATTTTTTACAATTAGCAGCTTGGGATTATTTCACCATAACCTTCTTGCCGTCAATGATGTAGAGGCCCTTGGCGGCCTTCTCCACGCGCTGGCCCTGCAGGTTGTAGATGATGCCGCTCGTGGCGGGCTTCATGCTGGCGCTGCTGATGGCGGTGACGACGGGCGAATCCTCAGTCTCGTAGCCGATGTAGCTGAACACGGCGGGCACCGACGGGTCGGCCAGGGTCAGACCGAACGTGGTCGTCCAGCCCCAGGTCGAGGCACCCGTGCCGTCGAGATAGGTCTTGCCCTCGGTGTTGAAGCCGCTGGCGAAGGTGGCGTCGGCCGTGATGTCCCAGATGAAGGTGGTCACGTCGCCGCTGACAATCTGGGTAGGCAACACCTCGCCGCCATTGTTCTTGGCGTTCAGCCACCACAGCTTCGACTTGCCCTCCTCGGTCGAGAGACCGGTGGCCTGGATGACGAAGTACTTCACGGGCTCGGGCAGATAGTAGATCTTGTCGGTCTTGAAGACGAGGGCCACGTTGTTGTCGCCGGTAGCGCTGACGGTGATGGTGTTGGCCGTCTCGTCGACAACCACCTGGCTGGACGAGATGCGGTTGGAATCGCCGGCAGGCCACTCGCTGGCCACGAACTCATACTCGAACTCCTCGACGGGGTTCTCGATGGCCTCCTCGAAGCCGATGTAGCTGATCACGGCGGGCACGTTCTCGTCGGCCAGCGTCAGGCCGAACGTGGTGCTCCAGCCGCCTTCATCCTTGAACTCAGTGTCCTGGATGCCCAGCTGGAGGCCGATGGCGATGGTGGCGCAGTCCCATGCCAGCACGGTCTGGCCGTCCTCCTCGTAGATGGAGGTGGGCTCAATCTGCGTGCCTCTGTTGTCGTTGTTCAGCCACCACAGGTAGCTGGCGCCGGCGGCTGTCGACAGGCCCGTGCCCTTGATTACGAAGTAGCGCTGCTCGGCCTTCACGGTGTAGACCGTGCTCGAGCGGAACAGCAGGGCCACGTTGTTCTGGCCCGTCTGGCTGACGGTGATGGTGTTAGCCTCGGTGTCAGCAACAACTTTCTCGGGCGAGATGCGTCCGGCGTCGCCGGCAATCCACTCCGAGGCCACGAACTCATAGGGCTTCGGGAGCACCTTGATGCTGAGCGGCTGGATGTATTGAATGGTGGAGCCATAGATAGAGTAGCTCACATAGTAGCCTTCGATGTCGACGAGGTCGCCGTCCTTGGGCCAGCTGTCCTCAGGAATGATTCCGAAGGTGTCCTGCATGCCGATGGGGTCGCCGCCAAGCACGGGAATCGCGACGTAGACATCATCGCCATAGGTACCGGTCTCTACGCTGACTGCTGCGTTGGTGAACTTAGCCAGGCGCCAGCTGTAGTCGCCCAGATACTCCATGACGTTGTCGTCGGTCACCTCAAGGGGCGAGAGCTCGCCATCGGTGATCTCGACCTCGGCAAGCGATGACTCGTCGGTGGAGTACAGGATGTCTCCATAGAGTTCGTCGACTTCCACGTTCAGCTTGAGGATGCCATTGAGCACCTGACCGGCCTTGAGCTGCGTGCCGAGGGTGGTGTTCTGGAATGCATTGCCGGCAGAGGCGTCCTCCATGATGATGATGTCGTTAGTGCCCCAGGAGTCTTCTGTCACGCCAGTGTACGTCACCTTCACGTTGTCGAGCTTGACGCTCACGACGCCCGACTCCGTGGGCATATAATCGCGCATGGCTGCAATGTTCTCGAGTGCGGGCGCCTCGGCTGCCTGCTCATAGATGTTGACCTTCGTCACGGCATTGCCCTTGATGAGCTCGAAGCCCAGCATGCCGTCTTCGTCAGCCTGATAGATGGCGCGGCCCAGACCCTCGTTGAGGGCGGTCTTCTCGATGCCGTCGTCGTCAGAGCGGGTGTAGAAACCGTCGCCCGTGTAGAAGATCTCGACAATCTGACCGGTCTTGATGCCGCCGATGGCAGCGCAACGGCCTGCGCCGCTGGCCAGGAAGAGGCCCTGACCGTCGACGATGCTCCAGCCCTTGTTGTTGGCAACGGCAGCCTGGACGGCAATCTCCTCGAGACCCTCGTTGGTGCAGAAGAACACGTTGTTGTTCTTCGTGTTGGCCTCGTTCCAGATGGCGCCGGCGGCCTCAGAGCTGAGCTCCAGCATCACGTCGCCCATCGTGGTGAAGTCGTAGGCCTTGACTACCGAATACTGAGCCAGGTCGACATCGGCGACGGCCAGCTCGCAGGCTGCACTGGCCGTCTTGTCGCTGACGGTCGATGCCCAGTTGTTGCTGATGGTGGCCGTGCCGCCCTTGATGGCCGTCACGATGCCGTCTTTGGCCACCGTGGCTACGCTCTCATCGCTGCTCTTCCACTGCGTCTCGACGCCGAGGGGGTCAATGGTGGCAACCAGCTTGGCCGTTGCGCCGGGGATGAGCTTCAGCGTCTTCCTGTCGAGCGTGATGACGGGCACGCTCTCCACGCCGGCGGGCTCAATCACAATCTTGGCAATCAGCGTCGCTTTCTCCATCTGAATGTCCAGACGGGTCGATTCGTCGGTGGTCGCGATGGTGTAGGTCTTGTTCGACTCGACTTTGCTTCCTTCGCTGACACCCTCAGCCGTCTCCGAGACGAAGGTCACGGTGCCGGTCGGGATGGTGATGGTCACTTTGTCGCCGTCCTTCAGGTCGAGGATCGAGAAGTAGTGGGCATAGTCCCATGAGAACATGCCGCAGTTCGTGTCCTTCTTGTTGTTCTTGTTGCGCATGGTGAACTTGCCGCGACCTTCGACATACTCATAGGCGAAGCGCTTGTTCCAGGAGAAGCCCTGGTCGGTGTAGTCGCCCAGTAAGTGCATCGTGGCGTCGCCAATGGTGAAGCCGGCGTCGCCGCCGTCGTTGACGGCCCAAGGGCCGCCCTTGCCCAGCGCCATACATAGCTCCTGGAAGTCGTAGGACTCCAGAGCCATCACGTTCATGCCACCCAACAGCATGGCCAGGGTGAGCACGGATTTGAGTAGATGCTTTTTCATTTTGTTAGTTGTTTTAGTTTGTAATAGGGTTTGTTGTTTTAGTTCGGATGCAAAATTACACTTTTTTCTTCTAACTGCAAAATTTTTCCGCAGAAAAACAACAGGTTAAAATTTTGTACATCGCCGATGTACCATTTGTACATGGCCGATGTACAAAACGTACATGGCCGATGTACGAAACATGAAAAAGCCTTCAAAAACCTCACGCTCGTGCTTCCTGCGTGAGGTTTTTTGAAGGCTTTTTGTCCTAAGTTCAGGCTGATTACTTCACGATGACCTTCCGGCCGCCCACGATGTAGAGACCCTTCACGGCCTTCTCCACGCGCACGCCCTGCAGGCTGTAGACGGTCTCCTGCTCGTTGGTGCGGATGCTGTTGGCGTCCTTGATGCCTGTTGCGGTCATGTCGGGCGTATAGACAATCACCTGGCAGAGGGTCTCACCGGCGGGAATGCCATACTCTGAATAGCCATTCTCATTGGAGCTGACGTAGGTCTCGCGATAGGCCGTAGCGCCGCCCTTGCTGCTGATGACGCGATAGAGCGTGACGTCGTTGGCACTTCCGGTGTTCTGCATGAACACGAGCACAACGCCGCTGTTGATGTTGCGGCCGAAGCCGAAGCTCTGGACAAACTGAATGGCACGGTTGCCTCTCAGCTTTGAGTCCTGGTCAAGATAGATGTTGCCCTCGGCCTCACCACCGTACGAATAGACTACATAGGAGTCGCCGTAGGTCTCGTTGTTCTTGTTCCAGTTGGCCCAGCGGGTCGTCGTCGAGGTCCAGTCCTCACCGAGCACGCCAAGCACCTCAGCCTCGGTGGCAAGCGAGCTGTAGTCGGCGGTCTTGTAGGCAATGTCATACTTGTGGTAGACCTGCATCGTTGCTGAAGCGCTTTCGTAGCCCTCAGCCTCAGTGGTGACGACGATGGTGCCGTCGGCACTGGGCACGAAGGTGGCTGCGAGCAGGTCGGCAGTGATGTCGATGTCGTTGAACATGGCCTTCACGTCAGCCGTGGGGGCGCCGATCAGGTCGGAATTGTCGACGGTCAGACCGACGACGGGCGAATAGTAGCTGTCCAGGCTGGTCATGCCCGTAGCGGCAAGGACGGGGTCGTTCAGCTTGATAGTCGTGCCGGCTTCAACCTTCAGCGAAACAACGTTCGAGGCTGCGTCGCCGCAGTAGGCGATAGCCTTCACCGTCGTGGTGTCGCTGACCGTGATGGCCTTGGTGTATTCGGTGCTCGACTTGGTGGGGTCGCTGCCGTCGAGGGTGTAGTATGCCGTCTGTGCGGTGCCTACGGAGCCGTTGTTGGGGTTGATGACCACGGTGCGCTCAGGGCCGTTGGCTCCGGTCACGCTGATGATCGGGTCGTTGGCCGTCTCAGCGGCACTGGTCTCAACGATAATCTTCAGGATTGACGTGTAAGGGCCGTAGGAACCATAGATGTAGCCGTCGGCCTTGGCTGTCAGCACCAGAGGGGCGTCCTCCTTGTAGTTTGCATTGAAGGTCGTCCCGCTTGCAATGTCTTTGCCCTCGGCATCAATCACGTTGTCGCAAAGGATGGTCAGCGGATAAACGGCACCGATGATCGTCACCACGTCGCCGGCCTTCAGGTTGTCGAAGGCCATGTATGAGGTCTTGCCTGCGCTGACGAACCAAGGACGCGAATTGTCGCGCATCCAGAAGTTGTTGCCGTTGCCGTTCTGATAGAGGGCTGCAATACGGCCGCCGACGTTGGAGCCTACCGTGCCGCTGGCGTTCGTGAACGACGAGATGACATTGAGATCCTTGCCCTCAAACGTCTTCTTGCCCGAGCTGTTGATGGTTGTGTAGCCATTGCCCTGAAGGTACTGGAAGTCGTAGGTCTCCGTGACAGCATTTGCGCTCGTGCCCATCAGGCAGGCTGCTGCCACCAACATCATTTTTAGTAGATTTTTCTTCATTGTGATTTTGTTTTAATAGTGTTTATAATAAAGGGATGTTTCTTCTGTAGTTGCTTTCGGGGTGCAAAATTACAAATAAAGATTTATTCTCGCGCGAATCTTCTCTATCTTTTAGCGATTTTTTGCAATTGCGGAAACGGGCATTTCGCCAGTTTGTTTTGCTCTTACATACGCGCGCATAATATATATAAGGTATAATAGTCGGTTTCGTTTGACTTAGGTCAATTCTCTGGGGTAAAATGCATGAAAGCCGAAAAATTTTTCCCGAAAAGTTTTGGTGGTTCAAAAAAAAATCGTACCTTTGCATCCGCAAAACAAGAAAGAGTTCTTTGAAAGACTTACATAGACAGAAGAAGTAGTACAAGAAGCGAGCACTTGTCTTATTTAAAGTCAGGTGCTTGGGTAAAACGAAACGAACCGTCAATTAAGAATTGATAATTTGCTTTGAACTTGAAT
>JAFTGI010000007.1 GCA_017458195.1 Prevotella sp. | reverse complement strand
CTGATGGGCACCATCGGCTGGACGGGCAACTTCCGCTTCACCTTTGAGGTGGACCACAAGCGCCAGTTGCGCGTCGTCAGCGGCATCAATCCCGACGCCTCTACCTATCTGCTGAAGAAGGGCGAGGTGTTCCGCACGCCCGACTTCTACTTCACGCTCTCGCAGCAGGGAGCGGGCGAGGGCAGCCGCCGCTTTCAGCGATGGGCTCTGAACCATCAGCTCAACAAGGGTCAGGAAGACCGCATGACGCTGCTGAACAACTGGGAGAACACCTACTTCGACTTCGACGAGCAGAAGCTGACAAATCTTTTTGCTGAGGCGAAAGACCTGGGTGTAGACCTCTTTCTGTTGGACGACGGCTGGTTTGGCAACAAATATCCGCGCAAGGACGACCATGCCGGACTGGGCGACTGGCAGCCCACCGAGTCGAAACTGCCCAACGGCATTCCCTATTTAGTGAAGAAAGCCAATGAGACGGGCGTGGCCTTCGGCATCTGGATAGAGCCGGAGATGGTGAACCCACAGAGCGAACTGGCCGAGAAGCATCCCGACTGGATCCTGCGACTGCCCAACCGCGACACCTACTATTTCCGCAATCAACTGGTGCTCGACCTGACCAACCCGCAGGTGCAGGACTTTGTGTATAACGTAGTTGATGGGATAATGAAAGCCCCCCCTTCAGCCCCCGAGGGGGCTACGATAGATTTGTCCTCTGATGGAAAAACTAATGAAGCCCCCTCGGGGGCCGTAGGGGGGGCTTCCATACGCTTTATCAAGTGGGACTGCAACTCGCCCATCACCAACATCTATTCACCTTACGAGAAGGAGAACCAGGGCAACCTGTACGTCGACTACGTGCGCGGCCTGTACAGTGTCCTGCAGCGCATCCACGCGCAGTACCCCGACCTCTACATGATGATGTGCTCGGGCGGTGGCGGCCGCTCCGACTACGAGGGCCTGAAGTATTTCACCGAGTTCTGGTGCTCCGACAATACCGACCCCGTCTCGCGTCTCTACATCCAGTGGGGCTACTCGCAGTTCATGCCGTCGAAGACCATGTGCTCGCACGTCACCAACTGGAACCGCCAGGCCAGCGTGAAGTTCCGCCTCGACGTCGACTTCACCTGCAAGCTGGGCTTCGACATAGGACTGGCCGACATGGCCGAGCAGGACAAGCAATACTGCCGCGAGGCAATCCGCGAATACAACCGGCTGAAGCCCGTCATCTATTCGCCCAACCTCTACCGCCTGCAGTCGCCCTACGATGGTGAGCACTGCGTCATGGAGCGCGTCAGCGACGACCGCAGCCATGCCCTGCTCTTTGCCTACGACATCCATCCCCGCGTCACCGATGTGCAGTTGCCCGTCACCCTGCGCGGTCTCGATGCCGAGGCCCGCTATCGGGTCCGCGAAATCTGTCTGATGCCCGGTCAGCAGAGTTGGCTCGACTGTCACGACAAAGTTTATACCGGCGACTACCTGATGAAGGTCGGCCTGAAAGTGACCTCAGCCAACCAGCTGGTGAGCCACATCCTGGAAATCACGAAAGAATAAATTTCATAAGTTAGTTTTAGTTAGTTTTTTTAGAATGTCGGAGGTGCGGCGGTGCCTCCGACATTATTGTCCATGCGCCAGCGAATGATTGTCCATGCGGGAGTCGCAGGGAATTAGTAATTTTGCACTACGACAACATATTATTATTTCCAATAACCTCCAAAACTATAGGATTATGAAACAGAACCTCTACTCCTTACTGACGCTCGCCGCCCTGTTCACGGCAGCCACGGCCAGCGCACAGATCTTCGAGCAGCAGCCCGAGGACTACCTCCCCCTGCACCGCGGTACGGCCAGCGTGGCCGACTACAACAACGACGGGCTCGACGACATCTACTACGGCGGTGCCAACTGGCTCTTTGAGCAGCCCGCCGACGGCGAGAGCCACGACGGCTACTTCTGGAACTGGTCGGCCTACGGCGTCCTGCTCACCGGTCAGGGCGAGGGCCGGTTTGCCGCCAAGTATTCCAATCCCAACGACCAGGACGGCTTCGGCGCCAACGGGCTGCTGCCGCTCTACTGGAACGTGACCCGCTGGCTCGACGTCGACAACGACGGCAACATCGACGTGCTCACCGGCGGCAAGAGCGACTGCGGCGTCTGGGCCGGCGAGGACCCCGACTGGATCTACCAGCTCGTCTATCGCAACCTGGGTGCAGAGCGCGGCTATCAGTTTGAGATCGTGCCCAACGACGGGCTCCTGCAGGCCATGGACAAGGGCCGCAACGACAACTCCTACGGGGCCAAGACCGTGGCCATCGGCGACTACGACAAGGACGGCTTCCAGGACATCGCCCTGCTCGGCGAGCGCAACTACAAGCTCGACCCGGCTGACGAGGAATCCCGGTGGGAGCGCTTTGTCCGCCTCTACCGCGGTCTGGGCGACGGCACCTTCCAGGAGCAGCGCGTCTTCCGTCCGCTGCCCTACGACGTGAACCCCCGTGCCGAGGCCCTCTTCGAGATTGACGAGGAGACCTTCGAGCCCGTGGCCCTCGGCATCGCAGCCCCCGTCAGCAACGGCTCCATCCGCTTTGCCGACCTCAACGGCGACGGCTGGCTCGACCTGGTCTACACGGGCTGGCGCGACGGCAGCTACGGCGGCGGTTGCCTGTACATCTACAAGAACCTGGGCAACGGCGAGTTTGAGGAGCTGCCCATCGACACCGACACGTTCGTGGGCTGCTACGAGAGTGAACTCACGATAGCTGACTTCAACGGCGACGGCTGGCTCGACATCCTCTCGCTCGGCACCCCCAACGAGGGCAACAAGCGCGCCGACATCTACCTGAACACCGGCGAGGGCGACTTCACGTTCCTGCGCAGCGACGTCGACGGCGGCAACGGTCTCTACGGTCTCTCAGCAGCTGCCGCCGAGGCTGCCGACCTGAACAACGACGGCCTGACAGACGTCATTGCTACCGGCTGGACCAATGTCAACGACCTCGGCTGGGGCAGCTTTGTCTTCCTGCAGAACCCCGACAACACGTTCACGGCTGAGCCCTCGGGCACGTTCCTCACGGAGTCGGGCGGCTATGCCCTGGGCGACTTCTACAACCGCGGCGTGCGCGACCTGTTCATCTTCCACTGCGGATGGGACGGCGACTGGAAGCTGGAGTCGAAGATCTATAAGAATACCTACGGCGACAACAGCCTGCCCGAGGCTCCGGCCAACGTCGGGGCCAACTATGCCGACGGCCAGCTGACTGTCACGTGGGAGCCCGGTTCCGACAACGAGACCGACGTCATGTCGCTGGCCTACAACGTCTTCGTGCGCAACCGTCAGACGGGTGCCATCGCCCAGCTGCTGCCGGCCAACCGTGAGACGGGCCGCCTGCTGACCTACCGCGACCTGCAGACGCTGGTGCGCGGCGAGGAGGATGCCCTCAGCTTCACGCTCCGCGTGCCTGAAGGCGACTATGAGGTGGGCGTGCAGACCGTCGACCTCTGCGGAGCCGCCAGCACCTTCGCCACGACGACCTGCGCCACGGCCATCCGCGACATTGCCGACGACGAGGCACAAAAAGAGAACGCACCAACCTACAATCTGGCAGGTCAGCGCGTCGGTCATGAGGCCCGCGGCATCCTCGTCAGGGAGGGCCGCAAGGTGATACACTAATACGACTACGAATTAAAGCTAATTTTTCTACCACGGATTACGCGGATTTAACGGATTTTTAGGATCAGTCTGAATAACCGGTTGAAAAATATCGGTCCTTCCCTATCGGTGAGACGGTTCTTCGCAAGTCAAGAAACGGTGCTTCTCGAAAGTAATATAGGGGTATATTACCTTCAAAAAGCACCGCTTTGTAATCAAAGTGACGTTTATTTGCCTGTAAAGAACCGCAGCTTCTGCAACCAGTTTTTCGGACTATTCTACTACGAATTAAACGAAATACATCAGAACAACAGCTTACGGACAGTGCCGTCAGCCTCGCGAACGAGGTTGACGGCATTTTTCTTCGGGCTGTCCATCCGGCGGCCGTTCAGGGAATAATACTGAGGGCCTTGCAGCCGGCTGCCGGCGGGGACGGAGCGGACGGCCTCGGCGTCCGACGGCCGCTTCTCGATGCGGTAGATGCGGGCGTCCTTGGCGGGCACGTTGTACTGGAATCCGTCGGCGCCGGGAATGACCTGCTCGCCCGTCCAGAGCTCCTTGATGCTGACCACGTCGGCAGCACTGAGGCCCAGGCGGCTGAAGCTGATGGTTCCGCTAACCGGCATGATGAGCTTCTGATAGTTGATGACGGCCAGGTAGACATACGAGTCGTTTTCGCCCACCAGCAGGTTCTCGGCACCCTCGGTGCGCCCCTGCTGGTCGTTGCCGTTGACGGGGCGGAAGGCGCCCTCGGTGGTGCGCGGAATCAGGTTCACCTCGTCGTTGGTCAGCAGCTGCAGGGCGCGCTCGCGGCTCTGTGCGGGATAGCCGGCCGTGCAGTGCTCGCTGTAGGAGTCGCCGTTGCCGAACATGCCGGTGCAGACGCCGCTGGTCAGTCGGGCGCGGTTTTCGCCGACGGTCTCCGAGCCGCCGTGGTAGATGCTCTTCAGCACCAGGTTGTCAGGGTCGCAGACGTAGAGGCCCGACAGCCACCAGCCGTAGCTGGTTGAGTTCATCACATACTCCGTGTTGTCGATCGACGAGTAGGCGTCGCAGCAGATGCGGCGGCCGTCGACCTGGCGGAAGGGGAAGACGGGCGCAATGGAGAGGTTCAGGTAGACGTCGTCGCCAAACTGCCGGCGGATGAAGTCCATGCCCTCGTTGTAGGCCTGCAGGCCTGTCTGGCAGTCGGGGTTATACCATGCGTCGGCCTCGACGGCGCCGTGGCACATGAAGTCGAGCTTGACGAACTTGATGCCCAGCCGCTTATAGCGGTTGATGTCGTTGAGCATGGCAATCTTCGTGCCCGGATGGGTGGGATCCAGCGCGTAGGCGTCGGTCATCTTCACGTACTGTCCCTGGTGCTTGAGCCAGAGGTCCTTGTAGGTGTACTTCGACGTGCCGGTGATGGCGCGGTCGGTCTTGTTCCAGTCGACGAAGGGACACATGTACATGCCGGGAATCATGTTCAGCCGCTGGCACGAGTCGACGAACTGGCGGATCTGCTGGTCGCTGAACTGTACCCAGGCGTCGAGGCTGAGCACCATGCGGCCGGCGCGGTCGTGGAATCCGTGGGGCATCAGCCGGTCGTGGATGAAGTGCATCGACTCCTGCACGGCCTCATAGGTCACCTTGTCCTGCATGACGCCCCACGTGTTCCAGGCGTAGGGCTTGCCGTCGGCGGGCGTGCGGCGCGGGGTTACCAGCGTGCAGGCGTCGGCATAGGTCTCGAGCCCGGTGCGCCAGTCGTCGAACAGGCCCACGACGAAGCGCGACGAGCGCACGGTGTCGGCGCGGACGGCGCTGTGGGGCACGACGGTCTGGGCGTCGATGGTGTCGCGCGTGAACTGGTCGGTATAGCCCGAGATGAGCTGCAGGGCGTCGACGCGCCAGTAGTCGGCGGCCTCGACGTGGACGGCGCTTTTCCACGTGTCGTGGTCGACGGCCCCGGCAATGAGGCCGCGGCGCGTGTCGGCATTATAGATGGCCGTGGCCGAGATGCTGTTCATCGTGCGGTTCAGGTAGTAGGCCTGATACCGCACCCACCCGTCGTTGTCCCAGGGCACCCACAGCATGCGGTTCTTGCGGTCCTGGGGCAGGAAGGTGACAGCTCGGCGGGTGGCCAGCGGACAGAGCCGACGGCTCGTGGCCCCGCCCGGCGCCGTCAGTGCCAGCTGGCAGACGAGGTAGGGGCGGCCGGCATAGAAGGCGAACGACTGCAGCAGCGTCTCGCCCGAGGGCATGGGGTAGGCGAGGGTGTACTCGCGGCCCTGCCCGAAGCAGTCGCTGACGTCGCGCTGGCTGAGGCTGACGCCGGTGGCGTCGGTCGAGCGCAGGGTGGCGTCGCCGCTGAGGGCTTCGGCATAGCCGTCGGCCACGAGCGTCTCGCCGGCATGGCTGAGCTGACAGGTCTTGGCCTGCCGGTCGATGCTGAGGGTCCACAGACCCTCGCTGATGGTCTGTGCCGTGGCGGCCGTGGCGGCTGTCAGGAGGACACAGAGTGTGGTCAGGATTCTGTTTGTCATTATTATTCTGAGTTTAGTCTTTTCCTTCTTTGTCAAGAAAACTTACCGGCACATATTCCATATAGTCCATCGTGAACTCGCCCAGCTCGGAGTCGACGTTCTTGGCGCGGAAGTAGTGGGGGGCGTAGTCCTGAAACGTGAACGTGCCGATGATGATGCGCAGTGAGTTGATGTCCTGGCGCAGGTTGATGTTGCCGTTCTGGGTGAAGATGGAGTTGGGGGTCTTCATGTAGCCCCGGTTGCGCATCATCTTGTCGTTCTCGGCGCCGTTGTCAGTGGTCTGTTCGTCGCTGACCCAGCCAATCTGGGGCATGTCGCCCGTGTAGCTGAGGTCGACGGGGATGCCGATGATCTCGCCGTCGACGAACAGCTGGGCGATGCCGCGCCAGGGCTCGGCGCGATAGCCGAGGCGTATCTCGTAGGTGCCGGGGGGCACGGGCGGCATGCGCATGGTGAAGTCATACCAGCCGCGTACGGAGATCTCGTCGGCCTGATGGGCGGTCCACCATTCGCTGGCCCACATGATGATCTTCGAGTCCTGATTGAAGCGCAGGTGGTCGCCGCAGTAGTCGGGGCTCATGGTGTAGCCGCCGAAGCCGTCGAGGTTGATGAGGTTCCATCGGATGTTGTTGTTGGTCAGCTCGGGCGCCACGGAGTAGTCGTCGAACCGGATGCGCTTGTTGAGCACGTCCTGCTGCATCACCTGTTCATCGTAGACGAGCAGGTCGGTCAGCCGGTGGATAAAACCGTTCATGCCGCTGATGTTCGAGTGGCTCTCGTCGAGCCCGACGAAGGTGCCGTCGCGCTGCGTGTTGATCTTGTTGCCGGCCTTCACCTCGATGAGGCGGTAGCGCAGCATCGTCTCGTAGTATTCGTAGCGCTTATCCATGGCCGTCAGCGACGTGTTGCGGCCCTGATAGATCAGCGTGTTGGTCGACATCTGGCGGTCGAGCAGGTGGTAGGCGACGAAGCGGTTCAGGGCGTTCTCGCGGCTCGTCGGGTCGTCGGCGTCGGCCGTGCCGTAGTATTGGCGGGCCAGCTGTGTCAGGTCGTCGATGCTGCTGATGCCGGCAGAGAGGAACACGTCGTCGGGCTCGGCCAGCACCGTGTAGCCCAGGCGGCGCTGCTGCAGCGTCTTCATCTTGTAGCCCAGCACGTTGACGAACTCCGACGTGAAGGGGTTGCGGAACGACGTGTCGTAGGTCTCGGCCATCGAGTCGTTCAGGTGGGTCAGCCGCAGGGCCTCGGCAAAGATCGAGAAGTCGGGCATCTGGTCGAGCAGTGCGCCGAGGGTCTCGTCGCTGGGCTCGAGGACGTGGTCAATGGCATGGACGACGCCGTTGTGCACCTCGATGTCGGGCTCGACGATGCGTCCCGTACGGTTGACGTAGATGTCATTTTGTTGCATCCCGGCATTGAACTCATAACCGATGACCATGTAGCGGCCGTTCATGTTGGTCACGGGCAGGGCACCCTCCTGAAAGTCCTTCGAGAGGTAGTCGACGCTGGTGGAGCGGATGATATGGTTGAAGACGATGTCGCGCTTCTCCTCGGCCGTCAGGGCGTCGAGCGTCGTGCCCCGCTCGGCCAGCCAGTCGGAGAAGGCTGAGTCGGTAGGCAGGAAGGCGGTGTAGTGGCCATAGGTGGCCAGGAGCGTCTCCTGACCGGACTCCTGCAGCACGCGGTACATCATCGAGAAACGGTCGGGCGTGTGCTCGCAGAGGCTGCTGACGGTCTCGCCGCGGAAGGTGTAGTAGCTCTCCTGGCTCATGTCGTCGCCGTTGCAGGCGGCCATGGCCGTCGTCAGGAGGAGCAGCATTGATTTGAACTTCATAGCGCAATATGATCAGCTGAAGGGTTTTGTCGGCTGCAAAGATAGCTAAAAAAAGCGAGACGGGGCGCAAAATCTTACGTCCGGGAATGGATAATCTTTTTTTTCTGCCCAACAGCTTGTCCATGTCGCCTTTTTTTTGTAACTTTGTCGCCATGAGACTGAGAAAGAAGGAAGGATTCCTTGGCGAGCGCAAGATTGTGCTGCCGCCGCAGGTCGTCGAGATGGAGGAGCAGGACCCGCTGATGCAGGGCCTGCACATCACCGACATCGGCTTCTATCCGCGGGCTTCCCACCACTTCTGCCAGCGCCGCGAGCCCATCAGCGAGCACGTGCTCATCTACTGCGTCGACGGCCGCGGCACGTTCAGCATCGCCGACGAGGCGCCCCGCGACGTTGGTCCTGACCAGTTCTTCATCCTGCCCGCCGGACGGCCCCACGTCTACGCCAGCGACGACCGCGAGCCATGGACCATCTACTGGCTCCACTTCAAGGGCTCGCAGGCCGACGTCTACGCCGAGGGAGCCGCGGCGCCGAGCGACGTGAAGCCCTCGCTGACGTCGCGCATCAGTGACCGCGCCGAGCTGTTCGAGGAAATCTTTTCCACCCTCGAATACGGTTTCAGCCGCGAGAACCTGCGCTACGCCTCGGCCATGCTCCACCACTACCTCGGCACGATGCGCTATCTGCAGCAGTTCCGCCAGGCCGACATCCGCCAGCCCAACACGGAGAACGATGTCGTCGCGGCCGCCATCCACTACATGCGTGAGCGGCTGGAGCACCGCCTGACCCTCAGCGAGCTGTCGCGCTTCACCGGCTACTCGTCCTCCTACTTCTCAAGCATCTTCAAGCGCCAGACCGGCCACTCGCCCCTCAGCTACTTCACCATGATGAAGGTGCAGCGCGTCTGCCAGCTGCTCGACCAGACCGACATGCGCCTTAACCAGATCTGCTTCAAGGTGGGCATCGACGACAGCTACTACCTTTCGCGCCTCTTCTCCAAGCAGATGGGCATGTCGCCCAGCGAATACCGGCAGCGTACCAAATAAACAAGTGACACAACCAATTCTAAACACATCGATACAATTATGCAGACAAAACGATTATTTCTTCTCCTGGCTGCCATGGGAGTGCTCTCGGTGAGCGCACGGCCCGTGATGCCGCCGCTGTTTACTGACAACATGGTGCTGCAGCAGCAGACGGATGCCCCCATCTGGGGACAGGCCAAGGCGGGCAGCAAGGTCACCGTCGCCACTTCGTGGAACAACGCGACCGTCATCACCACGGCCGACCAGCAGGGCCACTGGCGCACCACGCTGCGCACGCCTGAGGCCGGTGGTCCATATACCATCACCGTCAGCGACGGCCAGAAGCTGGTGCTCCGTGATGTCATGGTCGGCGAGGTATGGCTCTGCTCCGGCCAGTCGAACATGGAGATGCCCATCGAGGGCTGGGGCCACGTAAAGAACTTTGAACAGGAAAAGGAGGAGGCCAACCAATATCCGGACATCCGCCTGCTGCAGGTGCGCAAGAACACGTCGCCGCAGCCCCTCGCCGACATGGAGACCAACCTGGGCGGCGGCTGGCAGAAGTGCTCAGCCGAGAGCGTCAAGGAGTTCTCGGCCACGGGCTACTTCTTCGGCCGCGACATCCATAAGTACCGCAACGTCCCCGTTGGACTGATCGACGCCTCATGGGGCGGCACGTTCATCGAGCCCTGGACCAGCGCCGAAGCCCTGCGCCTGCACCCCGACATGCAGGAGGCGCTCGACTATGTGCAGACGCTGCCTGCTGACAAGGCTGAGCGCGAGCGCATCTACACCGACCGGCTGAACCAATGGAAGCAGCAGGAGCGCAGTCTCGATCCGGGCTTCCAGGGCGACCGCGCCACCTGGGCCCTGCCGCAGACCGACGTCAGCCAGTGGCCCACGATGAACATCCCCGTGCAGTGGGAGCGGGCCGGGCTGCCCGGCTACGACGGCGTGGCATGGCTGCGCCGCACGGTCGACATCCCCAAGTCGTGGGCTGGCAAGGAGGTGAAGCTGTCGATGGGCGGGCTGGTCGACGACCTCGACTACACCTACTTCAACGGTGAGCTCATCGGGCAGACCAACAGCTATGGTGAGATGCGCCTCTACACCATTCCCGCCCGACTGGTGAAGGCCGGCCAGGCCGTCGTCACCGTGCGCATCATCGACACCGGCGGTGAGGGTGGCATCTATAGTTCGGCCGACCAGATTTATCTGGAATGCCGCGGCGAGCGCGTCACCCTGACCGGCCCGTGGCACTACAAGGCCACGACGCCGCTGGCCAAGATGCCCCAGATGCCCGTCAACGACACGTCGACGCCCAACCAGGTGACGGTGCTCTACAATGCGATGATCAATCCCCTCGTGGGGTTTGCCATCCGCGGCGCCATCTGGTATCAAGGCTGCAACAACGAGCACAAGGGCTACCAGTACCGCGAGCTGCTGCCACTCATGATCCGCGACTGGCGCACGAAGTGGGGCTACGACTTCCCCTTCTACATCGTCCAGCTGGCCAACTACAAGCAGCTGCAGACCGAGCCCGGCGACGACGAGTGGGCCGAGGTGCGCGAGGCACAGGCCATGGCCGCCCAGCACGTGGAGAAGTCGGGGCTGGCCTGTCTCATCGACATCGGCGACGCCGGCGACATCCATCCGAAAAACAAGCAGGAGGTGGGCCGGCGGCTGGCGCTCATAGCCCGGGCCAACACCTACGGCGAACAGAAGCTGGAGTTCTCGGGGCCCGTCTATCACCGCTATCAGATTGAGGGCAACAAGATCCGCATCTTCTTCCATCATGCCGACGGGCTCCGCACGGCCGACGGTGGTCCCCTGAAGGGCTTTGCCATTGCCGGCAGCGACCACCGCTGGCACTGGGCCGACGCCCGCATCGAGGGCCGGTCGGTGGTTGTCACGTCGCCTGACGTCACGTCGCCCGTGGCCGTCCGCTATGCCTGGCACGTCAACCCCATCTGCAACCTGCAGAACGCCGCCCTACTGCCCGCCGTGCCCTTCCGCACCGACGACTGGCCGGGTCTCTCTATCAACAACCATCGAGCCAACTGACCGGCTATGCACAAGACTATCACTGTCATCCTGACCGTCCTTCTCGGCCTGAGCCAGCAGCTGCGGGCCGAGGACTGGATGGCGCGACTGCCCGACGACGCCCTGGTGGCCACGCTCTCCATCCCCGGTGCCCACGACGCCTGCACGGGCTGCGGCTGGGCCGACGGCATGGAGGGGCTGGGCGACCTCTTTGCCCGCACGCAGGACATCGACCTGGCTGCGGAGTGGCGCATCGGCATCCGCGCCTTCGACCTGCGCCCCTGCGTCTACGAGGAGCACATGAACATCAACCACGGCATCATGCCCACCCGGATGCACTTCGAGGATGCCCTCGCCCTGCTGCGCGACTCGCTCGCGGCGCATCCGTCGGAGTTCGTCGTCATCCACTTGCTCCACGAGGCCGACGGAGACCAGGTGCAGGGCGCCTACAACAGTCGGCTGCTCGAGCTGCTGCGGCGCGACGACCTGAAAGACCTGTTCGTCGACTTCAAGACCAACCTCACCGTCGGTGAGATGCGCGGGCGGATCCTCCTGCTCAGCCGCGACAGCTATGCCACGTCGCCCGTCGGCGGCTTCTTCCTCAACTGGACGGGCGAGGCCAACTGGGACCGCCAGCGCCAGGGACGCATCCGGGGCCGCTCCACCAACGGCCGCCTCTACATGCAGGACTATGCCGACACCCACGGCACCGGCGGCCTCGACACGAAGGTCAGTGCCATCCGCCAGTTGCTCGACTTCAGCACCACCCACGTGGTGACGTCCACGTCGACCATCACCTGGGTCTTCAACTTCGCCTCGGCCTATTCGCTCACGCAGAATCTCTTTGGCAACGAAGTGTCGCTCAGCGACGGCTATCGCGACAACGCCGCCCACACGCACGCCGCCATCCTCGACTATCTGGCCACCCACGATCCCGGCCCTACCGGCGTTGTCATGATGGACTACGTCGGCGTCGACGAGTCGGCCGGCTATGACGTCCGCGGTCAGGAGCTGGTCGACGCCATCATCCAGAACAACTTCGGCTATATCACCACCGCCGGCGTTGAGAGTGTTGACCATTCAACATTGAATATTGAACATTCTTCATTGGGTATTGAACCTTCCTACGACCTGCTGGGCCGCCGCACGGGCAATGTTCAATTTTCATTATTCAATATTCAATATTCAACGATTAAGACAAGGAAGCGACAGCCATGAACATCCCCCGACTGGTGATCTTCGACTTCGACGGTACGCTGGGCGACACACGCCGGAATATCGTGATGACCCTGCAGCAGACCATGCAGGCGGCGCATCTGCCTGTGATAGACGAGGCCCGATGCGCCGCCACCATCGGGCTGACACTGAAGGACAGCTTCAAGACTCTCTTTCCTCATTTGACCGATGAAGAAGCCGAGGCCTGTGCCGCCACTTACCGTCGCATCTTCGAGGTCAACAAAAAGAAGATGGTGCCCCAGCTGTTTCCGCATGTCGCCGAGACGCTGGCCGAGCTCTGTCGTCAGCGCGTCGTGGTGTCAATAGCATCCTCGCGCAATTCTACTTCCCTTCGGGGATTCCTCCAGGATATGGCCATCGAGCAGTACGTCTCTTTCGTCGTGGGCGCTGATGACGTAGCAAGACCCAAGCCTGATCCGGAGCCTGTGCTGAAGACCCTGGCGGCCATGAACATTCCTGCCGACGAGACACTGGTGGTCGGCGACATGCCCGTCGACATCCTGATGGGCAGGAATGCCGGCACACGAACATGCGGCGTCACCTACGGCAACGCCTCGCGCCAGCAGTTGGAGGAAGCCGGTGCCGACTTCGTCATCGACGATATGGAGGAACTGATATCAATGGCACAGGATTGGGATGGAACGATTGACGAGTAACAAAGTAGTAACGCCTACCACCACTTCTCGAACGTCTGTTGCTCGTTGAGCCGGATGGGTTCTCCGATGCGAGGAGTGAGCAGTTGCCACGGCTGGCCCTTTGCATGCTCGTAGATGCTCCATCTTACTTTAGGGCAGACACACATGGAACAAATTCTTTTCTAATCTTGACACATAAGAATTCTGCTATTTCCAAGTAACATCCTCTTCGTCGTCATTTGCAGGATTGCTCAAGTCCTTGAACTTTTCGAGATAGGCACAGAGTTTCTCATAGACGCGTTGACGAACCTCCTCACGCTTGTTGTCTTTGGCAAAGCGCGACATGGCTGGTAGTATCTGGGCAAAGGCGGTACCAGAAATAGACACAAATCCATTACGGAAAGCCATATCCATGAAGTTCTTTGTATCCAGTGGGCGAAGTTTCTCCTCTTCAATAATCTTTTTGAGTTCTTCTTCCTTTTGCTGCTTGATATACTCTGCCCATGAGTCCCCTACATTGCTGCCAGCCGTTACACCTTTCAGGAACTGCTCTATCAGGTCTTTCTTGTTGCGAAGATCCGGACTTGCATTGACGGCATTCCTGATCTTGGCAATGATCTCCATGTCCGCCATGTGGTCTTTTGCATACTCCTGTATCAGGTACAGAATACGGTCAATGCTGATTTCGTCCTGTTTGATGAGTTCCATTTCAAAGACGATATCTTCATTGACATTTTCTGCCTCACCTTTTCGCAGGTTCTTGAACTCGTAGTATAGCTCAATATAGGCGCTGGCGTAGTGCTGACGTTCTTGCTCGCCAAGCAGTTCCTTTCCCTCGAAGGCATCAAACGTACTTAGGATGTTGTACAACTTCATGATATACGAATACTTCCTGATAAAGTCTTTCTTGGCCTCTTCGCTCATGACACCAGTTCCAACAGGAAGCGGATACTCTTCACGCAGTTGCTCCACCATTTCCTTATAACCAGGCTGATGTTTGCCTTTGTCATCATCGTACCCGTCGTAATAGTATTCATCAAAGGTCTTCAACAATACTACACCATGAGCATCTGCGTTTCCAAATAGTCCGATGGCATCGTTGGTAGCTTGTTCCAGATTGCGGAAGCAGATGATATTACCACAATTCTTCACGCTGTTCAGGATACGGTTTGTGCGACTATAGGCCTGTAGCAGTCCGTGCATCTTCAGGTTCTTGTCCACCCAGAGCGTGTTCAGCGTCTTGGCATCAAAACCAGTCAGGAACATGTTGACCACTATCAGCAAGTCCAGCTCGCGATTCTTCATCTTCTTGCTGACGTCCTTATAGAAGTCCTGAAAACCATTCGACGACAGGTCGAAATTCATGCCAAACATCTCGTTGTAGTCGTCAATACACTCCTGCAGTGCGTCCTTGTCGGTCTGGGATAGCGTAGAGGTGTCTTCTGGATTCTCGTCAATGAGTTCTCCGTCCAACGGGTCTGCTTCGTTGGCCCCATAGCTGTATATCATCGCCACCTTCAACCGGTATTCCTCTGGCACATAGCTCATTTGCCGTTTGAACTCGCTGTAATAGAGTTTGGCTGCATCGATGCTGGCTGTGGCAAAGATAGAGTTAAAACCATGCAATCGCTGGTCTTTCATCTGATACGTGCTGTTGCGCTTGGTCTTTTTGCCAAAGTTCTTAATGATATAGGTGACGATGTTGCTGATATACTTAGGGTCGCGCATAATCCGCTCCCTGTCAATGTCCTCAACGGCAGCATCTTCCACACCGTCCTTTTCACGCATCGTACGCACATACTCTAAGTGGAACGGCAGTACGTTCTGGTCGCTAATGGCATTGATAATGGTGTAAGTATGTAGTCGCTCGCCAAACACTTGTTGGGTAGTGGTCATATCAGCTTTACCACTCATATTGGCATTATCAGCAAAGATGGGGGTACCTGTAAAGCCGAAGATATAGTATTTTTTGAACTTCTTCGTGATGGCCGTATGCATCTCGCCAAACTGACTGCGATGGCACTCGTCGAATATCATCACCACATGCTGATTATACACCTCCATATCCTTGCTGCGCTTCACCAATATGGAGAGTTTCTGAATGGTAGTAATGATGATGTGGCACGTCGGGTCGTTCAACTGGCGCTCCAATATAGCGACGTTGGTATTGCTGTTAGCCGCATCTTTCTGGAAGTTGTCATATTCGCGCATGGTCTGGTAGTCCAAATCCTTACGGTCCACCACAAACAGTACTTTGTCTATATAGGGTAGCTTGCTGGCCAACTGCGATGTCTTAAACGAAGTCAGCGTCTTGCCGCTACCTGTCGTGTGCCAGATGTAGCCACCAGCTTCGATGCTGCCAAACCGTTTGTTGTTGTAGGCCACCTTGATACGCTTCAGAATAGCTTCCGTCGCTGCAATCTGGTAGGGGCGCATCACCATCAATTGGTTGTCTACCGTGAACACACAGAAACGCGTCAGAATGCTCAGTATCGTATGTTTGGCAAAGAAGGTCTTGGTGAAATCCTCCAGCATCATGATACGCTTGTTCTGGGCATCCGTCCACCAGGAAGTGAATTCAAACGAGTTGCTCACCACCTTCCCCTTCTTCTGCCGCTCGTCTTCCTCTTTTATATGCAGGTCGCGAGTCGTGTTGCTGTAATACTTGGTGTACGTGCCGTTGCTGATAACGTATATCTGCACATACTCAAACAAACCGCTGTCTGCCCACATCGATTCCCGATTATAGCGCTTAATCTGATTGAATGCCTCGCGGATGTCCACGCCGGGTTTCTTCAGCTCCACATGCACCAGCGGCAGACCATTCACCAGTATAGTCACGTCGTAACGGTTCTTGGCCTTCTTGAGACCTTCGGAACAAGCGTCTCCTTCCGTCGCCGAGCGACCGCCTGTTGGTGTGTATTGGCGCATCACCTGTAACTGGTTCTGGTGAATGTCCTTCTTGTCGAGCAGCATGATGTTCTTCATGTCGCCATTGTCAAATGTGAAGTTAAAACGTGGATCTTCCTGAATCACACGCGTTTTTTCGATAATGCCGCTATTGGGTTTTGCGATGTTGGTTGAGAAGAACCGCTTCCATTCGCTGTCCGTAAACGTCACGCCGTTCAACGCCTCCAGTTGTTTGCGCAGGTTGCCGATAAGTTCCTCTTCCGTACTGATTGGTATAAACTGGTATGCCTGCATGCCTAACTGCGCCACAAACTGGTCTTCCAAGTTGTGCTCACTCATATAGGGCGCCTCTGCTGCGAAGAGTCCTTGTTCAAACTCAGCAACAACGGTGCTCTCCTCGTTCTCTGAAATTAGGTCGTAGTATGCCATAAGTTACTTTTTTTGTTTATTATCTTGTTATTTCAAATATTATTCGTAAATTTGCAGGCGTAAACATTATGGTTGAGAGTTATGACAGCATTAGCAAATAAGATTTCAGAGACTCCGATGGCTCCATACGCTGACATGTTACGGAGCATGAAGCCGCAGCACATGCGCATCGTCATAGATTTCCTGCTGGAGGCCATCGCAGAAGCGGAACAGAGAGAGAAATGAAACGAGGCCCGTTCCTTACGTCTGAGAAATTCCTGTTGCAGGTAGATTTCTGAATACTTTTCTTCATATCATTCAAAACATAGACGCTGAAAGCGTCTCCGCTCAGTAACCGAGGGTACGAGCGTAGCGAGCACCCCCGGTTCAAAACATAGACGCTGAAAGCGTCTCCGCTCAGTAACCGAGGGTACGAGCGTAGCGAGCACCCCCGGTCAGCAGTGACAGTCCAGCCCACCGCACCCTGAAGGGGTGCCCCATCATCGATAGTCAAACCATCAATACGGCTATGGCATACACAAAGCTCATCTATCATATTGTCCTGCGCACCCATCAGGGTACAGCACCCATTGACGAGGCATACGAACGCGACCTCTACATGTACATCTTCGGCTTCTGCAAGAACCACCAATGCAAACTCTATCGCATCAACGGTATGCCAGACCATATCCATATGCTTGTCTCGCTGCACCCCACGATAGCCGTCGCCTCGTTTGTACACGACCTCAAGATTGCCACCAACAACTTTATGACCTCCAACCGCGACCGTTTCCCCCCGTTTTGAGAAATGGGAGCAAGGCTATTGTGCCCTGACCTATTCGGAGGCAGAAAAAGAGCGGGTCATACAATATATTATCAACCAAAAGGAGCACCACCGCAAACTCTCTGCTCGCGACGAATTGATCTCCCTGCTCCAAGAGTGCGGCGTGGATTACGACGAACGATACATCTGATGGCACCATACGGAGGGGGCACCCCGCTGGGGTGCTGTCTGTGGGGAGTACACGCTCTATCCGGGGGTGCTCGCTACGCTCGTACCCTCGGTTACTGAGCGATGACGCTTTCAGCGTCCAAAGGATGCCACAATTCCGCGTGTTGTTCATCATGCAAAACTCTTTTCGTCTTATTCAAACGTCAGCAGTTTGTTCCTGTAATATTCATATTGCTTTTCGCTCTCCTTGAGCTGCGCCTCCAAGTTCGCAATGCTCGCCTCGAAGGTGTCGAGGATAGATACAATGCGGGATTGCTCAGAGAGTGATGGCAAATAAATTTTTATTTGCGCAAGATGCTCAGGTTTTATTCCTGTGACTTTCACACCAAAAGCAACTTTTCTCTTTTGATTAAAGAAGCAATTGGTTTGAGTACTGTAAGAGAGAAATTTAGGATTTTGCTTATGCTTAATAATCAATGCGTGATTACTTACTGCAATGTCATCCTCTCCAAGATATGCCACGCTCTTGCAAATGTCTTCTACGTTTTCGCTCGTATCAGTCATGATAATATCCCCCTTAGAAGCTTTTCTTGCATTTTCAAATACTTCTTGTGACACAAACTTATTTGTCGTGTAAGTAAATGAACCATAGTGGGTATATATCTGACCATAATGGATACAACCAACACCTTCTTCGACAAAGTCAGTTTTCTGGACACCGTTGCCTTTCGTCATTTCGCAGAATTCTCCCCAGCATTTGATGTCCTTAACTTCTTTCCCTTCAAGGTCAAGGAGTTGGTCGCGATAATACTCATACTGCTTGCGACGTTCAGCGATTTGCTGTTTCAGGTTCTCAATAGAAGAGGTGAAGGTATCGAGAATACCAACTATTCGAGTTTGCTCAGGGAGGGAAGGGATGGGGATAACTATCTTGTCAACATCTGCCTTATTCAAAGCGGGGATTCCTCCTCTCATAACAAGTGTATCCATTATGTTTGGCTCTTTATTCTTCAAATAACCATAAATGTATTTTGTCAAACAAAAGTTTTCGTCCTTAGAACGATAAGGATAGCATAAACCACCTGCCCAAAATTTATCTTTTAAATAAGATACGAATCCCGCATATTCACCTCGAGAGGCTAATGTAAAAGCATTTCCTTCGTTGTTGTAGTCACTGTAATATCCATATAGTGTAACACCTGAGTTAACAACAGGATAGTCCCCTTCGCCTTTCAAGTCGCCCTGCTTAATAATTCCCTTACGCAAAGGAATGCAAATTTCTCCAATTGCTTTACACTCCACCATACTTACCCCTCCAACTCTTTGATGATAGTCTCAATCTTCTTGTTTAGCTCTGCGCCTGCAGCTATCAGTGACTCCAACTTGGCATTAACCTCGCTGATATTGATAACCTCACGAGTATCCTCCTGCTCTACATAGCTGGAGACGCTGAGGTTGCAGTCGTTGGCAAGGATGTCCTTGTTGTTCACCAAACGCGACTTGTAGTCAACATCGGTTCTACCTATATAGGTATTAAAGATCGACTCAATATTGTTGTCAGTCAGTTTGTTCTTGTTGCCGTCCTTGACGCACTCGGCGCTGGCATCAAGGAAGAGGACATTGTTATCGGCCTTGCTTTTCTTGAGTACGATGATGCAAGTGGCGATGCCTACACCAAAGAAGAGGTTGCTGGGAAGCTGGATGACGCAATCCACATA
Source organism: Prevotella sp. (assembly GCA_017458195.1). Taxonomy (GTDB): domain Bacteria; phylum Bacteroidota; class Bacteroidia; order Bacteroidales; family Bacteroidaceae; genus Prevotella. The sequence continues at coordinate 1,837 of JAFTGI010000007.1, read as the reverse complement.
GTTGTTCTCAATGAGATACTGGCGAATCTTCTGTTCTGCGCCACCACGATAGAGCACACCAGGGAATTCTACGATGGCAGCAATGCCAGTGGTAGAAAGGTGATGCAGCATGTGCATGGTGAAGGCAAGGTCGGCTTTTGTCTTGGGTGCCAATACACCAGCAGGACTGTAGCGGTCGTCGTTGATCAGCAGCGGATTGCTGTCGCCTGCCCAATGTGTGGAATAAGGCGGATTGCTGACGATGGCATCGAACGGCTGGTCTGCCAGATGCTTGGGGTCAGTCAGTGTGTCGCCCAACTGAATATCAAACTTATCGAACGGCACATGGTGCGGGAACATGTTGATGCGACAAAGGTTGTAGGTCGTAATGTTAATCTCCTGACCAAAGAACGACACCATCTTGGCTTTCTCAGGACCCAGTACCTTGGCGAACTTCAGCAACAAAGAGCCTGAGCCGCAGGCAGGGTCATAGACTCTGGTGATGCGGCTCTTACTGGTGCAGGCAATGCGAGCCAACAGTTCTGCCACCTCCTGAGGCGTGAAGAACTCACCGCCACTCTTGCCGGCATTGCTGGCATACATGGTCATCAGGAACTCGTACGCATCGCCAAAGGCATCGATCTTGGCATCCTGAAGGTCACCACCCAGGTCCATTGCCCCAATCTTCTGCATCAGCTTGGTCAGCAACTCATTGCGCTTGCTGACCGTCGCGCCCAGTTTGGGACTATTCACATCGATGTCGCTGAACAGTCCCTTCATGTCTGGCTCGCTGTCTGTGCCCATAGCACTGCCCTCAATACTCTTGAAGATACGGGCCAGCGTCTCGTTCAGATTGTCATCCGCTGCTGCTCGTGCCGCTACATTCTTGAAGAGTTCAGACGGATAGATGAAGTAGCCTTTCTCGCTGATGGTCTGGTTGCGGGCATCATCGTCCACATCTTCGTCAGCCAGTGAGGCATAATCGAAATCATCGTTACCTGCTTCAACCTCAAAGTGCTTCAGGTGGGCAGCCAAGTCTTCAGAGATAAAGCGATAGAACAGGAATCCCAGCACATAGTTCTTGAAGTCCCACCCGTCTACACTGCCACGCAGGTCATTGGCTATCTGCCAAATAGTCTTGTGCAGTTCTGCACGTTCGTTTAGGTTTGCCATGTTTCAGATATAGTTTTAGTAAGCACCAAAACTATATCTTCAGGCTTGCTTACAGGTAACACCAAGAGACCTCAGGACACAAAAGAAGCGCGAGTCATGGCTCTTCTCTTGAATCATGAGGTCCTAGGAATACCTGTAACACTAGATATAAGTCATGCCCGCGCTATCGCACGGGCATCGGCTGACTTACTCAAAGTGTTACAATCATCGAAATTTCCTAGGTTTCATGATTCTCTGAATAAATAGCTGATGCTATTGTTTACCCTCAAAAATCATACCGCCACCCTGCACTCAGGGACTTTGCCAGGGGCGAGCGTCGTCTACGACCATTCGGCAGTACTTGTTGCAAAAGTACAAAATTATCTCATCATCCTTCATCTTTTCTTCAAAAATCTTCAAAAAGAGATAAAGATTTAACCGTTTTTGAGAGAAAAGAGGCAGAAAAAGAGCAGAACAACTTGCACGCAATCCTTCAAAATGTGCACCATCGGTAGCAATATCGGGAAATATTCCGAAAGGCGAAAAAGTCTTTCGGGATTTTTTTGTACCTTTGCAGCAAACTTTTCGAAGGGTCGAAAGTAAAGGCGTGATATAACTGTTCGGCCATCCCCCGTTTCACGGGGGCTGTCCGACGAAAGAAATGCACCGAGTCGCTTGCATAGACGGAAAAAAGTGATTAGCTTTG
>JAFTGI010000097.1 GCA_017458195.1 Prevotella sp. | reverse complement strand
TCGATGCGCAGACGGGGGAACGTCCACTTGATCCACATCATCAGCCACACGATGCCAAAGGCCTTAAGCATGAACCATACGATGCCGGGGATGTAGTTCATCACCTTGTCGAAGGCCTCGACGCCGATATTCACGGGAGCCCAGCCACCGAGGAACACCATGGCGGCGATGCCGGCGATGATGAACATGTTAAGGAACTCGGCCAGATAGAAGAAGCCGAAGCCCATGCCCGAATACTCGGTGTGGTGACCGGCAGTCAGCTCGCTCTCGGCCTCTGCCATGTCGAACGGGCCACGGTTGGCCTCGGCATTACCGGCAATGATGAAGACGACGAAAGCAATGATGGCGGGGATGTGACCCTTCACGATGAGCCAGTTCCAGGGGCCCGTCTGATAGTCGACGATACCGCTGACCTGCATCGTGCCCGTCAGGACGACGGCGGTGATGAGGCAGAGGCAAAGCGACATCTCATACGAGATCATCTGTACGGCGGCACGCATGGCCGACACGACCGAATACTTGTTGTTGGAGCCCCAGCCGGCAAGGAAGATGCCGACGACGCCAATCGACGAGATGGCCGTGAGCAAGAAGACGCCCACGTTGAAATCGAGAATCACGGCGCCGTTGTTCCAGGGCAGGAAGGCAAAGGCACCGACGGAGCCGATGAGCACCAGGAAGGGTGCCACGATGTAGAGCAGCTTGTCGGCCTTGTCGACGAAGAAGATCTCCTTGATGAGCATCTTCAGCACGTCGGCAAACACCTGCAGCAGTCCCCAGTAGCCCACGCGCATCGGGCCCAGGCGGCACTGGAAGTAGGCGCAGACCTTGCGCTCCATGAATATCAGTGCGATGGCGATGAGCGCATAGCCCGTCAGAATGACGACGCCCACCAGCACACACTCAATCAATATCGCCAGCCAGTCGGGGCAAGCCAGTGTCACCCGCAGCAGCTGATCGAACCAATTGCTTATGATAGAAAAGTCGAACATAACTTTTTTTACTTTTTTACCTTTTTACTGTTTTACCTTTATCGGTCGATGTCGGGAATCACGAAGTCGATGGCGGCACCGGTGGCCACGAGGTCGGCAATCTTTTGGCCTCGCAGCATCGGGTCGAGCGCACCCGTCAGCGAGAGGCCCATGGGGCGCATCTTCAGGCGGTAGGGGCTCTTGTCACCGCGCGAGTCGAGATAGACGCCAAACTCACCGCTGGCGCCCTCTACGGAGAAGTACCACTGTCCCTCGGGCACCTTGATGATGGGCTTCTGCTTCACATAGAAGTCGCCCTCGGGGATGTTGTCGATGAGCTGCTCGATGATGCGCAGGCTCTGATACATCTCGCTGATGTGGCAGGTGTAGCGGTCCATCGTGTCGCAGCCGGTCATCGTGACCTGCTCCCACTCCACCTTGTCGTACATGTCGTAGGGGTGGTTCTTACGCACGTCGTTCTTCCAGCCCGAGGCACGTCCGGCGGGGCCGGTGACGGCATACGAGATGCAGTCGTCCAGCGACATGGGACCGACGTTCTCGAAGCGCTTGTGGGTGATGATATTGTCGCCGAAGACGTCGACATACTCCTGAATCGTAGGCTTCAGATACTTCACCAGATCCTTCACGTTCTTCACGAAGTTCGGGTCGATGTCGTCCTGCAGACCGCCGATGCGGTAGTAGTTCTGAATCAGTCGGCCGCCCGTGGTCTCCTCCATGGCGTTGAGCACGTGCTCGCGGTCGCGCATGGAATAGAGGAAAGCCGTCAGTGCACCCATATCCTGAGCGCAGCAGCCCACGTAGAGCAGGTGCGAGTCGAGACGCTGCAGCTCGTCCATGATGGTGCGGACGTACTTAATGCGGTCGGTCAGTTCGACGCCCATGCCCTCCTCGATGACACCCACCAGAGCGTGACGGTGCATCATGGCACTCAGGTAGTTAAGTCGGTCGGTTAAAGCAAGCGTTTGAGGATAGGTCATCGTCTCGCACATCTTCTCGATGCCGCGGTGGATGTAGCCCAGATGCGGATAGACGCGCTTCACCTTCTCGCCGTCGAGCACCGTCTGCAGACGGAGCACGCCGTGGGTCGAGGGGTGCTGCGGACCGATGTTGATGACATAGTCGTCGGTGGCAAAGAGGCGGTTCTTCTTCGACTGGAGTACGCCGTCCTTGTCGAGATAGAACTCCAGACCATAGTCGGGCTCCACGTCGTCCTCGAGCGTGTACTCGTCGTTGAACTGCCAGTCCTTGCGGAAGGGATAGCCCTTGAAGTCGCTGCGGAGGAAGAGGCGGCGCATGTCGGGATGGCCCAGGAAGACGATGCCGAAGAAGTCGTAGACCTCGCGCTCCAGCAGGTCAGCCACGCGCCAGATGTGAGAGACGGTGGGGATGTAATACATCTGCTGTCCGTCCTTCTCGCCAGTGCCGTTCGAGGCGATGCCGTCGCCGCAGACCTGGCTCTGTGCCAGCATCTTAACGCTGCAACGCTCGTGAGTCTCAGTGTTTTCCAGAATATAGATACAACCGAGGCCCTCTTCGCCGAAATCTTCACCAACGATGGTAACGAGGTAGTCAAAGCCTTTCTTCTCCTTCAAGTTCTGCATTTCCTTAGCGAACTTGTCAAAATCGAATGATAAGAACTCTAATTTCATGCCTGCTCCTCCTCTTTTTTAGATTGAACATTGAGAATTGAAGATTGAAGATTGGCTGCGCCAGCTTCATTTTCAATTTTCAATTTTCCATTTTCAATTTTAAAATCCTCGGGCACGTCCGTGACGACGATCGTCTCACGCTTGTGGTCGCCCAGCTTCTCGCGGAACGTCAGCTCCTCGTTCGAGACGCCCAGTGCGCGCTCCTCGCGCGTCTGCTTGTGGTTGGCCCCTCCGAAGAACTTCTCCACCTTCACCTGGCGCTGCAGCTGCATCATGCCGTACATGATGGCCTCGGGACGCGGCGGACAGCCGGGGATAAAGACGTCGACGGGCACGATTTCCTCGATGCCCTTCACCACATGGTAGCTCGACTTGAAGGGACCGCCGCTGATGGCGCAGCCACCCACGGCCACGACATACTTAGGCTCGGCCATCTGGTCGTAGAGGCGCTTCAGTGCGGGAGCCATCTTGTGGGTGATGGTGCCGGCGCACATAATCAGGTCAGCCTGACGGGGGGAGTTGCGCGTCACCTCGAAGCCGAAGCGTGCGAAGTCGTAGCGCGAGCAGCCGCAAGCCATGAACTCGATGCCGCAGCACGAGGTGGCGAAGGTGAGCGACCAGAGCGAGTTGGCGCGACCCCAGTTGATGAGCTGGTCGAGCGAACCCGTCACCACGTTGACGCCGCCCTCATGGAGCTCGTCAACAAGCTTCTCCAACGACTCGTTGTCGTTCCACTCGTCGTAGGGAATGCTCTTGATTTTCGGTTTTCTTACTTCCATTCCAGCGCTCCTTTCCGCCAGGCGTAGGCCAGGCCAAATACTAATACTAACAAGAAGAAGCCGACCGACAGCAGAGCCATCGATCCGAACTGCTTCACTACTACAGCCCATGGATACAGAAACACGGTTTCCACATCGAACATGAGGAACAGGATGGCGAAGAGGTAGAAGCCCACACTGACCGGCAGCCATGACGTCCCGCGAGTGGGAATACCGCACTCGTAGGGCTCGCCTTTCACCTTTGCGTATGAGCGTGGACCAATCAGCTTAGCAATCACGTAAGCCGCCGCCACCAGTGTAATAGCCGTCAGCAAGACGGTAATTAACAAAGTGAAATTCATAAATATTTAAATGTTATAACAATTAGTTTGCTCTTAAGGCGCTGCAAAGGTACTAATAATTTTCGAAACAAGCGAAGCAATTTGCAAAAAAGATTCGTTGAAAAGAAAAAGGCCCGTACAATGAACTTACGTCACGCCGTGACGTCATGCCGTCACGACGTGATTTCATGACGTCACGACGTGACGCCATGCCGCCACGGCGTGTCGCAAGTTTTATTGTCGGCTGAGAACCTGTAGCCCAACTCTCCGAGAGTGTTGCCGGTGCTATACGACGTGTTGGCCGTGCCCAAGACCTACAAATTACATGAATGACTCTATCGTTTCCTTGCTTATGTGCAGGGCTTCAGCTATAGCGTCTTTGGTCTGACCCGACTGTAGGAGCATCTTCACCAATGCGCGAAGTTGGCCGTCCTTCTCGGCTAACTGGCCGTCCTTCTCGGCTAACTGGCCGTCCTTCTCGGCTAACTGGCCGTCCTTCTCAGCTAACTGGCCTATCTTGTCGGCCAGGTTCCGCTCCAGGCCGTACAGCCTGCCTTCCTGCTCCTTGATGATGGAATAGTACTCGTCTTCCACGTTCATGTCCTGGCGCATCTCAACATTTGCAGCAGCCATCATCAGACGGTGGAAAATAGGCTGCATGTCATCATCGGCATTGGCGTAGGCGGCATCGTCGAGTCGCAGACAGTGCTGGTCCGTCTGGCTGACACGGCTCTGGTCGAAGATGCTGAGCACCTTCTCAAGCCTGTTGTTCACCTTACCGCGAAGCCGGGGTATCTGCACGATAATGCTGTTGTGGTGCAGGCTGTCGACGAACCTGTCGGGAATGCCCCGAACAACGGGTTTGTCGTCGTAGTCGTACACCTGCTGGCGGACATATATCACGGGGTCCTCAATCTCACCCACGCAGTGTCCCAGCAGGTACACGGCCACCATGGGCAGTGCATGGCGGTCAGGGCTGTCGGCTACGATGTTCTTGGGATTCTGGTAGTGAACGCCCAGGTACTGACGGAAGCGCAAGGTCTCCGTAGGCAACCACGTCTTTTGCAGCTCTATCAATATCAGTTGCTCTTCACCGTCGTCCTTTCTGACTGTGGCGCCGAAGTCGATGCGGAAGATGGAAAGGCTCTCCTTCTGCCCGTTGGTGTATTCATGAGGGCGTACCTCCACCTTCACTATATCTTCCTTCAGCAGCGCTGAGAGTATGGTGCGCGCTATGCGTTCATCTTCCATGAGGTATTTGAACACGACGTCGTAGATGGGATTAGCTATCGTTATCATATCCGTAGGTCATTTAAGTTGCGAGCGGCTGTCCGGCCTGCTCTTGTCTGTCATGCGGCAAAGATACGAAAAAATCTCCGAACCGCCAAGCGATTCGGAGATTATTTCTACTCTGTCGGCATCAGCGCCGGTGCCTCAAGCAGCCTGGCTGACGGCGGCTCCTGTCTCTGCAGCTCCCGTTTCTGTGGCCTCAGCCTTCTGCGGCTCCTGCTTCAGCGACATGGCGGCGGCGACTACCTGCCGAGCAGGACGTTGATGAGCTCAGTCATGTCGGCGATGGTCACCTGGCCGTCACCGTTGACGTCGCAGCGCAGGCGAGCGGCCTCGTCAGCCCTCAGGGCCATGATGTAGTAGGAGGCCGTGCCGCCCGTGTATTGCAGCGTAGGCGCCACGGTGGCGGTGACCTTGTAGAGGCCGCGGCCAGTGACGGCCGTCATGCCTGTGGCAGCCTTGAAGGTGTAGCCATAGGCGGCGTCGATGTTCTGACACGAATAGGTGGCGGTCAGCCCCGGGCTGAGCGTCAGCTCAGGCTGGACGAAGGGCGTGCCGAGGGCATAGACGACGGCCGGGGCACTGAACTGGATGACAGGTGTCTCGCCCTGCGACTCGACGGTCAGCTCATAGCTGGCCACACCGGGAAAGTAGGTGGCTGAGCCTGCGAAGCGGGCCGTGATGACGGTCGTGCCAGGCCCGACGAGCGTCACGTAGCCCAAGGCGCTGACCGTGGCTACCTGCGGGTTGCTGCTCTCGTAGCTGACGGGCAGTCCGTTGGGGTTCAACAGCGTGGGCATCGCCGTGCCGTCACCCTGCACGACGGTCAGTGCCGAGGCCGAATAGCTCAGTCCGGCGCCTTGTCGCGATGTGTCGGCCGTCTTCGTCCATCCCGTGGGGATGCCGCTCGCGCCGTCCGTCCACTGCGTGCCCGGCACATAGACGAACTCGCCCGTCGAGCTGACTTTATAAAGCCAATTCGTTGTGCAGTCAGCAGCTGAGAGGTCTGTAGCCAGACATGTCACCTTGCTCAGATTGCTACAATTATTAAACATACTGTTATAGCATGCGGTGGCCAATGTGGCAGCAGGCAGCACGGGCGATTCTGTCAGGCTACTGCATCCATAAAACATAAAACTATAGCAATCGCTTTGCAACTCCATGGCGGGCAGCTCGGGGGCCTTCGTCAGCGCAGAGCAGCCTTGGAACATACCCAAATAGCATCGGGGAGCCAGCGTCGTGGCGGGCAGGGCGGGCGCCTCCGTCAGCTTTGTGCACCCACTAAACATATTGCCATAGCAGGTTCTGGACAGCGACGTGGCGGGCAACATCAGCCGAGCCTGGGGGTGGTTGACGATGTGACCATTATTTTGAAACAGGCCATAGAAAGTGGATACTATTTGCAGCACCTTCAGGTCGGCAAAGTCGGTTGAGCTGATCAGACTCATGATGTTGCCGTAGATATAGCAGTCGGCCGAGCAGTTGATGGTAGTGGCAGCACCAGAATAATAAGAGGCATTGTCGCCATAGAGGGTCAGACGGCTGCCCTGGGGCACGTCGATAGTGAGGTTGGCATTGTAGGTCACCGTGACCATCTCGCCGCCGTCGATCGCGTACAGCAGCTTCTTGTTGCCAGTGATGTTCGTGATGGTCACGGTGGCAGCTTCCGTCACTGGCTCGAGCGTCAGCGGCGTGGCGAGCATCCGCTCGTCGCTCCAGAGATTCTCAATGACCACCCAGTCGGTCACCTTCTGCCCCGACGCTGTCTCCACCCAGTGGTTTCCCAAAGAGAAGCAAGCCCCCGAGGGAGACGTGTACTCCATATTTCCGCCCAGCGTCAGCTCCCCGAGCTCGGCGATGCTGCCGGCGGGGCCCTTCGCCTTCACCTTGCCCGACTGCACCCCCAGGTTGCCGTAGCAAGTAGTGGATGATGACGTCATCCTATGTTCTCTGGCCCCGATGCCGTAGCCTGTCGTGCCCTCGCATACGACGGTCGGCCCATCCACCACGAGTTTGCACTGATTATACATATAGACACCTGTAGAGCCTTTGATGCTGAGTGTGCCCGAACCCGTAATGGTCATCGTTCTTGGGCTGCTGATGCCGAAAGAGCCATAGACGCCACACGAGTCGACACCATCGATGGTGCACGTGCCATTCACCACGAGGGTCATGGTGATGTTGCACTCGAGGGCACCATGCCGTTCTCCCGCCCCGGTGATGGTGGCGTCAGTCAAGGTCAGGGTGTATGCCTTTGTGTCGGGGTCTTGGCTAAGGACTACTGAGCCGGTCACGCCGTCGAAGTCCGACAGGTCCATGTTAGCTGACGTCACCTGCTGGCCGGCAACCCAGATGTTCACGGCGCCAACCGTCACAGCCATGGTGAGCAGCGCCACTAATGTCAAAAATCTCTGTTTCATCGTTGTTATCATTTTGTTGATTGTCTAATAATCGTTAACGGAGGCAGGCCGCCCCACGGCGGTACGCCAAGGTACGCGTAGGGGGCACCGCCTGTGCTGCGATCCCTACCGCAGCGTGGCCGAGAACCAGTAGCCCAGCTCACCGCTCGAATCGTTGGTGGTATACGACGTGTTGGCCGTTCCGTCGGCATTATATGCCACCAGCTCTACCTCGCCGTTCTGCGGCTCTGCGGGCTGTGTGAGCAGCTTCGAGGCGATCTGTGCGGGCGCGAGGGTGAAGGCGCTGACGAGGCGGTCGCTGACGGGGATGCTGAGCGTGGTGTAGTTGCCGTCGGGCTTCAGCACGACGTCTTAGTCGAACGTCACGTCCGTGATGGGGCCGGGCATGACGGCCTTGCCCAGGATGATGTCGATGAGCTCAGTCATGTCGGCGATGGTCACCTGGCCGTCGCCGTTGACGTCGCCCTTCACCGCCTTGCGGGTGAAGTAGCCTGTGTCGGGATTGGCAAAGGTGACGTCGACATTGGATGAAGTAAATGCGAGGGCTCCCCTCAGGTTCGTACAGTTGCCGAACATACTCGAGGACGAGGGGCAGCTCCATGTGTCGGCACAGTAGATGGTGGTCAGCCCCGTGCAGCGGTAGAACATGCTACTCATGTCGGTCACCTTCGACGTGTCGAAGTGGTACAGGTCGAGCGTGGCAATTGATAAACAGCCGGCGAACATCCTGGCAGTGGTTGTCGCCTCGCTGGTGTTGAAGTTCTCCAAACCTTCTATGGCGTTCACTTTGCTGAAACCATAGAACCAGCTGTAGAGGCTGGTGGGCTTCACGGTGGCAAACGAGGGCTGGAAGACCACTTTCTGGCAGTTTTGTCTGGCACCGTCGCTGGCAGTCGTGTTCCATGCCGGAACAGTTTCGGTCGGCGAGCTGGTGATGTCGGTGCCGCTCCATACGCTGGTGGCAGTCACCGTCGTGCCATCCTCGGCGGTATATTGGGCACCTTCATCCGGGATGGCCCCATTGCCGAAGTAGAGTGTCTTGCTGTCTGCACTCCATACGGCGAAGGGCTTGGGCTCAATCTTCTTTATAATTACTCTAATGGCCCGGTTGCCTTTATCATCATACAGCGTCCCATTTGTGGGCAGCGCGATGTAACATCCTTCGAGCGTGATTTTTTTGCAGTAGATGGCGCCATAGGCATAATATACCTCGACGTCGGAGTTGCGTATCACCAACGATTTGTTATCGTCATCCGCATAAAAATCACCATCACTATAGATGGACATGTCCTCAATAGTGCACTGGGCTCCAAACCAGATACCGCATCTTTCACGCGAGTACAAAGTCAATTTCCCCTCTCCCTTAAGAATGAGGTTTTTACTACTGTAAATACAATTCTCACCTCCACTTTCGAGCGTAAGATCTTTCGTTATATAGATGGTGAGATCTTCAATTTCATTATTCATGATGACTCCATAGTCTTCGCCTTCATCATCTGCGGTGGGCGTCCTGGCGTCGCCGCTTATGGTGAGCGTCTTTGTGGCTTCATTGTATCTGAAGACTCCGTCGCCCAGGATGTCGGCTGCGTTGGCGCTCGTCACCCGCGTGCCGCAGATATAAAAGTCATAGGATGTCTGTGCCTGCAACGGAGAAAGGGAAAAAGCAAGCAAAAATAGCGACAACAGGCTAAACCTTAGCCAATCTGCACCTCCAAAAATGAGGGCTGAAGGAGAAGGATGATTTTTCATGTTACTATTGATGTTTGATGGGTTATACATGATACTTTATTCACGCGCGCAGGGCGGCAGTTGTCGCCCTGCGCGACGGCCTTTACCGCAGCGTGGCCGCGTTGGTGGCCTCAGCGTCGTAGGTGATGTGGAAGTTGACGGTGGCGGTGGCTGTCTCGCCGCTGTCGTTCTTGTAGATGAGCACCAGCTTGGCGGTGAGGGCGTCGCCGGATGCGGCTTGGGGATGGCACGACACGACGAACTGCGCAGCGTTCTTGTCGAACCAGACGGCGGCCTTCGACGTCTGATCCCAACTGCCGGGGTAGCCATCGGCCGAGAACCAGTAGCCAAGCTCTCCGCTCGAATTGTTGGTGGTATACGACGTGTTGGCCGTTCCGTCGGCATTATATGCCACCAGCTCCACCTCGCCGTTCTGCGGCTCTGCGGGCTGTGTGAGCAGCTTCGAGGCGATCTGTGCGGGCGCGAGGGTGAAGGCGCTGACGAGGCGGTCGCTGACGGGGATGCTGAGCGTGGTGTAGTCGCCGTCGGGCTTCAGCACGACGTCGTAGTCGAGCGTCACGTCCGTGATGGGGCCGGGCATGACGGCCTTGCCCAGGATGACGTCGACGAGGAACGACACGTCGGCAATGGTGATCGAGCCGTCCTGGTTGACGTCGCCCACGTTAGTCGTGCTGCCTGTCTCCGACGGCTGACGGTTGACGGTGACGACCCATGTGGTCTGTGGGTCGACGGTGCCCGGCTCGCTGAGTATCATATAGTTCTTGGCGGGCAGTCCCTGTTCGTCGCCATCGTCGTAGGCGAAGCCCTCGATCATGTCCTCGCCATTCTTCAGGATGCGCACCTCGTAGCCATCCTCGGCGATGTAGTAGAGATAGGCATCGGTGATGCCCACGTCGTTGAGGTAGCCCGTCTCGATGATGCCGTTCATGAGCGTGCGCTCCTGATGGACGCCGTTCTGGGTCCACTCCACCCACACCTGGGCACCCTCGCCGGCCCGCAGGAAGGTGTGGTTGTCCTCGACCGTCTCTTCCACCACCTTATAGAACAGTCCGTCGGGCACGGCCTCCGTGCGCTCCGTCCATCCGGCTGCGATGTAGGCATCGCGGGTGCCGACGGGCACGGTCAGGACGCAGTTGGGGGAAATGCCTTTGAAAAGCTCTTTGATTGTCGTAATATCGACGGGCGTAGGATTCAGTGCCCTCACCGCCTCCAAGCTTGTGCAGCCATAGAAAACTCTGTCGTTTAAGGAATTCAACTTAGCCGGTAGTTCTATAGATTTCAATGAAGAACAAGCTCTGAAAGCCCATGTACGTATGGTAGTCATCGCATTGGGAAGTGCCACCGACTCGAGAGAACTGCAGCCATAGAACGCAGTAAGACCAATCTCTTTTATACTTTCGGGAATGCTGATGCTCTTGAGAGCCTTGCAGCTGGTGAAGGCAGCATTCCCAATTGCAGATGGATTACCAGTGAAGGTCACCTCCTCCAAGGCAGAGCAGCCCTGGAACATTTGATTGGGCACAACAGGAATGACGGCACTCTTCAAGGAAGTGCAATATGTGAAGCCTGCTTCAACATAGTTTTCAACTGTGCTGGGAAGCACCACTGAGGTGATGCTCTGGCAGCTGTCGCAGGCATGGTAGCCCAGACGGTTGACGGTGTAGGTCTTGCCCAGATACTCTATCGTTTCGGGGAAGGTGACGCTGCCCTTCGTGTCTTGAGGGATGGCCCGCGTGTTGCCGGTGTTCTCCTTGCGGCCTATCGTAGCGGTCATCGTCTTCGCGTCTAAGGTATAGCGCACGGGCACGCCCTCGATGGTCTTCACCACGGCCTGGTCGTCCTCGACGACGCTTGCGAAGACCTTGCTGGCTTCGCCTGTCCCGTCGCCCCAGCCTGAGCAGTTGACGTAGGCCTCGCGCATGCCGAGGGGCACGGTCAGGACGCAGTCGTCGCTGTTGATGTAGAAGAAGGCTCCTATTTCGAAGGGGGTCATGATGTTCGAATAAACATGGGTCAGGCCGGTGCACTCCTCAAAGGAGCGCTCCATTGAGGAGAGCGTGCTGGGCAGGGTCAGCGTGGTGAGCGACGTGCAGCGCTGGAAGGAGAAGTTGCCGATGGAGACGAGTCCCTCGGGCAGGTTGATGGTCGTCAGGGCCGAGCACTTATTGAAGGCATAGTTCTGAATGGTGAGCAGCGTCGAGGGCAGGGCGACGGTCTCCAGCGCAGTGCATTCGTTGAACGTGCTGGGGAGAATGTCTGTGATGCCCTCGGGGATGGTGACTGAGGTGAGTGCGGCGCAGCCGTAGAAGGCTCCCCTTGACAGGGCCGTCACGGTGTAGGTCGTGCCATCGTGCTCCACCGTGGCGGGAATCTCCAGCGCTCCGGCTGTCGACGCGTCGATGGCGGGACTGTTGCCATCGCCGACGGCAACGGTCGACGGGCCCGTCTTGAGGAACGTCATGCCGTCCTCTACGAACGTCTCGCCGTTGACGATGCCGCCACCGAAGTAGAAATACCATCCGGCGGTCTGATACAACTGGCCAGTGCCATGCGGCACGTAGAGCTTGGCGCCTTCAGGGAGACCAGTGAACACCTGATCGTTAATCTCGAAGGGCTCTTGGATCTGCGAATAGACCTCGGCCAGGGCCGAGCAGCCGCCGAAGGCACGGTCGCCGATGGCCGTCAGCGTGGCGGGCAGCGACACCGTGGTCAGGCCGGTGCAATTCTCGAAAGCGCCCGCGGCGATGGCGGTCACGGTCAAGGTCGATGGAACCACAAGGTCAGCGTACTTCACCGTCTGGGGCAACGTCAGCGCGCCCGTGGTAGCCACGTCGATGGCCGGAGCATCGCCCGTGCCCACCTGAACGGTCCAGGGATTCAGCCCCGTCACCTTATAGGTCACGCTGTCGCCCTCCTCCGTCTCGGCCATGAAGATGGTCTCGGGATAGATGCCGCCAGGGAACTGCGCCGTGGTCCAGCCGCGGCCCTCGTAGGTCGAGGCCTCGCTGAACGGGATGCGAGCCTGACACGTGACATGTTGACCTGTGAAGGCGTCGCTGTCGATGTAGGGTACGGTGAGGCCCTCGACGGTGACCGAGGTGAGACTGTTGAGCATCTGGAAGGCCTTACTCTCGATTGTCTGCACCGACGAAGGCAGGACGATGGACTGTATTCCCAGTATATTCTGGCAAGCGCCCGTGGCAATGTGACGGACGTAGAAGGTCTTGTCGCCCGAGGTCACCGTCTTGGGGATGACCAGCGTCGAGGGTGAATAAGAATGGGCTTCCACCCCGACCAGTTCCACGACGGGGTAATCCTCGTATGAGTTGAATGCCCCGAACGTCATACGATAGCCGTTCACCTCGCGTGAAAAGCGTCCGTCCTCTTTCAGGCCTGCACCAAAATAGTCCTTCGTCCAGCCGTTGGCGATGTATCGGTCCGTCGTGCCGGGGGGAATGATCAACTGAGAATTCCACCCCACCCGCTTGAAGGTCGACGGCATGATATAGGGAGGATTATCCATCTCGGCCCTCACCTCATACAGTTGGGTGCAGCCATAGAAGGCGGAGTCGCACAACTCATAGAGCGAGCCGGGCAGCGTCACCGAGGGGAGGCCGCTACATCCAGAGAAAGCCTGCTTCTTGATAGAATTGATCGTGCGGGGCAGCTTGAGCTCCGTCATCTTGGAGCAGCCCTTGAAGGCCTTTTCGCCGATGGTGGTCACGGTGGTGTTCGACAGGTCGGCACTTGTCAGGTTAATGCAATTAGCGAATGCTTCGGGGTTGATCCCGTCCAGGGTGGAGCACCAGTTGACGACCTCCAGTTTCGTGCAATTCGCGAAAGCCCGCGAATAGATCGTGAGGACGTTGTCGCAAAGGGTCACCCCCTTCAGTGTCTTAAGGCCCATGAAGGCCTCCTCGCCGATATAGAGGATCTGGTAGTAGGTATTGCCGTAGTACACCGAACCATTTTCGGGCATCATGTAGTAGAGGGGCGTCTGGCCTTCGATGATCTCCACCTTCTTCACCGTGGCGACATTCCAGCCCCAAAAGTCATACTTGTTCAGCAGGTAGGTGGTTCTGAAGCCGCCGCTCTCCACGACGTACTCTTCATTGGTCTGTGCCGACAGGCTGCCGCACACGAGCAGCATCAGGGTCAGCAACGCCATCTGTAGTCTTTGTCTCTTCATATTTTATGATTCAATTTAAGTTAAACATTCATTCATCAATGAGTCCAGCATGCAAAGATAGGCATAAATGCGGCATCGGCGGTTGTCAAAATGCGCATTTCAGTGGTCAAAATCGACAAAAATGGGGCGCACGGCATAAAAAATGCATAAAAACGCGCTCACTCAAGTGCCCTCCGGCCACGTACGAAGGCCGAGGGCGACATGCCGAAGGCGCGGCGGAAATCGCGCGCGAAGTTCGACTTGTCGTCGAAGCCGCAGCTGCGGGCCACCTCGGTGATGGACATCTCGGGGTGGGCCACGAGCATCCGTCGGGCGTGCTTCAGGCGGCGCTCGAAGATGTAGACGTGGGGCGTCTGTCCGAAGATGCCGATGAAGCGTCGGCGGAACTTGGTGGTGCTCATGCAGAGGGCTGACGTCAGCTGTCTGACGCTGACGTGCCCCTTGCGGATCTGGCGGTCGACGACGCTGATGACCTTTCGGCGGAAGGCCTCGTCTTCGGGGGTCAGGATGGTTTCTGTCATCTGATGTACTGTTTTTGCGTGCAAATTTACGCACAACGCACGAGGAAACAGTTGTCAAAATGCGCAAAAAAGTTGTCAAAATCAACAATTTTGCAGGTATTAGTTGTAAAGAATATTCACAATACACTTATCATTTTGTACAAACGCCTGATTTTCAGGGATGTAAGATAATGGTCAAAAAGAAGCGGTGCTTCTCGGGCAGAGAAGTGCCGCTTTTCGATGCAAGAAGCGGTGCTTTTCTGCCCGAAAAGCACCGCTTTGCTGAAAGAGATTCATCGTTTGTAAATAAATTTCGGAATCGACTACTTCTGCTGCCGGACATAGTCGGAGGGTGTCATCCCGTGGACGTGCTTGAAGGCGCGCGTGAAGTTCGACTTGTCGTCGAAGCCGCACTTCATGGCCACCTCCGAGATGTTGAGCTCCGGGTGCTCGTCGAAGAGCTGGCGGGCACGCTCCATGCGCAGCCGGATGATGTAAGCCTGCGGACTGTCACCCAACAGGTCAGTGAAACGACGGCGGAAGGCGGTCATGCTCATGGCCATCTCGCGGGCAATGTCAGAGACGTCGATGCGCCCCTCCTTGATCTGCCGACGGACCAGGGCATTGACCCGCTCGACGAACTGGCGGTCTTCTGGGGCGAGCTTCTCAGCCGGCGGAGCCTCGCCGAGGGGCTGCTGAGGGCCGTCGGCGGCGGACGGGTTGTCGCCGTCGTCGGACGGGTCGGTGAGCAGGTCGGCATTGGCCGAGAGCTCGTTGAACTGTCGCTCGAAGCGGCGCGTGCGCTGGTGGAGCACGATGAAGAGCCCGGCCAGGACCAGCAAGAGCAGGCTGACGACGCCGACGGACACATATAATATAATGCGCGCACGCGTGTGAGCGGCATCCTTCTCCTGACGCAGCCGGTCGTTGCCCAGCTGGGCGCCCATCATGGCCATGCTGTCGGCCACGGAGCGCGCATAGATCGTGTCGCGCAGGGTGTTGTAGCGCTCCAGATGGGGCATGGCCTCCTGCGGCAGCGAGTCCTTCAGGCAGTTGTAGAGTCCGAGCTGGGCGTGCAACTCGTTGTAGGGGTCGCCCATCTGCGAGAAGATCTGGCGGGCCACGTCGAAGTACGGGCGGGCCTGCTGCGGCTGGTCGTCGTTGAGCAGCAGCTCGCCCATCTTGTTGCAGGCAATGCCGAGCGACTGGTAGTTCTGGTCCTGCTGCAACTGGGGGATGGCCTTCTCGAGGGCCTCGCGGGCCTCGCTGAAGCGGGCCAGGCCCGTCAGCGCCTCAGCCATCTGGGTCAGCCGGATGGCCTCCTTGTCCTTACGCCCCAGCTGCTGCTCGATTTCCAGCCCCTTCCGGGCATAGTCGAGGGCCTGCTCCTGGCGCCCCATGGCATGATAGACCTCGGAGGCCATGCCGTAGAGGATGGACAGTCGCCCCTGATTGCCGGCCTGGCGGCAGTAGTCGATGCCTCGCAGGACGTATTGCTCGGCCTCCTTCGGCAGGTTGGCGCCGATATAGATACCGGCCAGCGTGTTGAGCACCGAGCTGAGCGCATCGGGGTCGCCCAGCTTCTGGGCTGTCTGGTAGCAGAGCTTGGCATAGCGGGCCGCATTGGGCGAATTGCCCAGGCGGATGTAGGTGATGGCTATCAGGTTGAGACAGTCGCTGAGCAGCGGCGTGATGCCCCCGGCCTCACAAAGGGGCTCGGCTCGCAGACCATAGTTAAGCGCGCGCTCGTAGTCCTGCGTGTCGTAGAAATATTCCGCAGCCCAGTAGTAGAGCTGCTGGCTGAGGGTATCAGGATGAGTGGCGGGAGAAAAGCTGAGGGGCTGTTCCAGAAAATCATCAGCCAGCAGAATGCTGAAAAACTGATTGGCCACCGACAGGCGCTCGGCTGCCACCGCCGAACGGTCGTAGACATCAAGTAGCTTCTTCACTGTTGCATCATCGGCATGGATGGCAACAAGCGATAGAAAACATAACGAAATGGCGGATATAATAAATCTCAACAGCCTCATGATTGATTTTGCTTATTTCAATGTGCAAAATTACAAATAATCTGTCAAAAATGCGCACGACGACGATGTTTTTTTGAACAAAACCAAAAAAAAACACGAAAAATTTGGAGGTATCGGAAAAAAATCGTACCTTTGCATCCGCATTTGAGAGAAAATGCAAATCGGTGACAAAATAAGCCGAGGGAAGTTTGGGTGAGTGGCTGAAACCAGTAGTTTGCTAAACTGCCGTACGGGTGACTGTACCGGGGGTTCGAATCCCCCAGCTTCCGCACACTCTGGTCGGTTCATCTAACGGTTAGGATACAAGATTCTCAATCTTGGCATAAGGGTTCGATTCCCTTACCGACTACCTGCATCAACCATCACAATTCAACATTCATTAACCGGTCGGTTCATCTAACGGTTAGGATACAAGATTCTCAATCTTGGCATAAGGGTTCGATTCCCTTACCGACTACCAAAACTTAAGCGAGAGGCCCGTCAAGGGTCTTTTTTTGTATACAGACAAATGCAAAACCAATTCTCAAGAACCCGGCTGCTGCTGGGCCGCAAGGCGATGGACACGCTGCAGGAGAGCCGCGTGGCCGTCTTCGGCGTGGGCGGCGTGGGCGGCTACGTGGTCGAAGTGCTGGCCCGCAGCGGCGTGGGCGCCCTCGACCTGATCGACGACGACCGCGTCTGCATGACCAACATCAACCGCCAAATCCATGCCCTGATCTCAACCATTGGGAAGTATAAGGTCGACGTGGCCGAACAGCGCATCCACGACATCAACCGCCGTTGCCAGGTGACGAAGTACCAGCAGTTCTATCTGCCGGAGAATGCCGACAACATCGACCTCAGCCAGTTTGACTACGTGGTGGACTGCATCGACACGGTCTCGGCCAAGCTCGAGCTCATTCGCCGCTGCAAACGCTTGGACGTGCCCATCATCTCGTCGATGGGAGCAGCCAACAAGCTGGATGCCACGGCCTTCCGCGTGGCCGACATTGAGAAGACGAGCGTCGACCCGCTGGCCAAGGTCATCCGCAAGAAGCTCCGCAAGGAGGGCATCCGCGGGGTGAAGGTGGTCTACAGCGAGGAGGAGCCCCTGGAGCCTTTCGACGACATGGAAATCTCATGCCGGTTCCATTGCATCTGCCCCAACAAGGACATGCGCAAATGCACTGACCGCCGCACCATTCCGGCCTCCAACGCGTTCGTGCCCGCCACGGCGGGACTGATCATCGGCGGCGAGGTGGTGAAAGACCTTGTCAACCGCGCCGGCACCATGCGCATTCCCCCAGAAACCGAAACTGAAGCATGACCCTCGAAGAACGCATCTGGCGACGGTTCCAGCAGGCTCTGGTCACGTATCATCTCATGGACGACGGCGACCACATTCTCGTGGGGCTCTCCGGCGGCAAGGACTCCCTCCTGCTGCTGGAACTGCTGGCCCGACGGCAACGCATCCACCGCCCGCAGATCCGTGTTGAGGCACTCCACGTCAGGATGGAGAATATCAGCTATGAGACCTCGACCGACTATCTGGAACGCTTTTGCCGGCAGCTCGGCGTGCCATTGCACATTGCCACGACGCGTTTCGACCCGCCTACTGAAGGACAGCATGAGAAACCGGCCTGTTTCCTCTGCTCATGGATGCGGCGCAAGCAACTTTTCAACATTGCCCAAGAACTGGGATGCAACAAAATCGCACTCGGACACCACCAGGACGACATCATCCACACGGCGCTGATGAACCTTTGTTTCCAGAGCCATTTCTCGGCGATGCCCGTCAGCCTGACGATGCGCAAGATGCCGCTGACCATCATCCGGCCGCTCTGCCTTCAGCGCGAGGCCGACATCCAGGCCTATGCCGAACAGCAGCAATACGAAAAGCAACTGAAGACATGCCCCTACGAGCGCGCCTCCAACCGGACGACGGCACGCCTGCTATTCGAAAAGATGGAGCAGCAGAACCCTGAGGTCCGCCACTCCATCTGGAGCGCCTTGGAACGCGACGGTCGTCTCGTCCAATAGCTTATTTCACAACCACCTTCCTACCCTTTTGGATATAGAGGCCGCAACGCGGATGCTCTACCTGCTGCCCTTGCAGGTTATGGATGGCTGCGGTGCGCACCACGGGCGCCTGGACGGGCTTTCCGAGTCCCTCTGCCGTGAGGTCGTCGTAGATTTTCTGCCAGTCGAAGACGCGATAGAAGTAGGGGCGATAGTAGTCGGCCGAGCCCGTGGCGTTGAAGTTGTCCCAGAAGTCAGCCGGGTCGCTGTTTGTCGAAAAGACCAGTTCCCCCTGCCGCGAGAGCGCCGGATGCAGGTTGACCATGTAGAGCCAGTGATATTCCTGCGGCCCCATCTTGTCGAGATGGTCAGGCAGCCGGAAGAGCAGCTTGCGGTCGCCGAACGGTCCGTAGGGCGACTTTGAGCGGTAAATATAGACGTCGGGCGAGAAGATCGGAGCCTGCGACGTCATGAAATACCAGTCACCTTCCTTGAATATCCATGGCAGCATGATGCCGTAGCCCGACGACGTCATGATGCTCGAGCGGCGGCGCTCCGCCTGCGTGGGATAGTCGTCCTGCCAGGCCCAGTTGCCGTCGGTGTCCTTGATGTAATACTGCCAATGGCTGTAGAGGTCGTGCGTCGCGGTGCGGGCAACCACGGTCGTGGAGTTCTCCACGGCGTAGAGATAGGTGTGGCCGTCCTCGTCCTCCCAGAGTGTGGAGCCGTAGGAGCACTCGCCCAGGAACTTGTCGGGCGTATGGCTCTCGCGATAGAGGTAGTCGCCCTCGTGGGGCAGATAGTCGGGAATGCTGTTCTGATAGTAGCCCACGGGCTCATTGCCCTCCAGGCTGTAGGTGGCCAGCGAGGCATCGAGGTTGCGCAGCTCGGCCGACTCGACGCCGATCCAGATCATCTGCAGCTTACCGTTGTAGATGGTGCCGTCGCCCGACCAGTAGACCTTGCCCTGGTCGATGTCGCCGGCCGCAATCTCGGCGTCGGTCTTCTCGCCGCCGGGATGGCGCAGATGGGTACGGGCATGGAAGTAGCGGTCGCGGTTGGGCTGCGTCCAGTTCACGTAGTCAGCCAGCCAAACCAGGTCCTGCGGCGTCTCACCGAGCACGCCGTCATGGGCTTTCTGCACCATGACGCTGTTGCGCGGGAAACTGCAACTGCCACGGGCCCGGGTGCGCTCCTGCACGATGCCGTAGAAGCTGTCGTTGAACGTCCAGAACACGTCGCCGTTGGGCAGTCCTACGGTGAGCACGCCGTCGCCGCCGTTCCAGCCGCGCGTGCGGGTAAACAGCTGATTGTATTTCAGGTCCTTATAGGCTCTGGCCGTGCCGCTTTGCGTGGCACTGGGCATGGCCTCCAGCTCCCATTCCTCGGGCGTGGCCCACACCTCGTCGCCCACCTCGTCCATCGAGCCGTCCTGATTGGTCACGCGGATGCTCGTGTTCGTGTAGAAGACATTGTTGATCTTGTCGCCGGAGAACGTGGCCACGCGCGTCAGCCACGTGTCGTCGGCATATTGCATGTTGATGTCAAGGCTACCTTCAATGACGGAGGCGTTCTCATGGTCCACATGTCCGGCCACATAGTCGAGATAGTAGATGCCCGTGTGGTCGTAGCTGGTGATGATGTCGTAGCTGACGTAGATGCTGTCCACGCGCTTGTCAGGGTCGCTGCCGCCGAGCAGGCTCTTGAAGTCTGCCTCCGTGCCGAAGCCCAGCCATGTGTAGCCCGCACGCGGGAATTTGCTGTTGAGCAGGTCGGTGTAGGAGCGGCTGGGAATCAGCTTGCGCTTGATGTTCTGGTTGTACTCAGGGTCGCCCACGTCGGTGGTGGGCTTCACCACCTGCGTCATGACGATGTTGCCGTCGACCTCCCACCCCTCCGGCACGCGGATGCCGAAGAGTCCATAGACGTGACTGACGCCGCCGGTGGTGGTGCCGGTGCTCTTGATGACGAACTTGCCGTTGAACACATTGCCCTTGACGACCGTGTGGGCCTGTTTGATGAACGTGATCTGATAGCACGAGACGAAGACCGTGGCCATGATGGCCATACTGACAAAGAGGCTGACGAGGAAACGCTTGTGGGTCATGACTTAAGGATGCTGATTAAAGAATTTACCATTTTTTTCTTCGGAATTCCGGGATTCCGGGATTTCGGGATTCCGTTGTTTCGGGATTTCGTTATTTCGGGATTTCGTTATTTCGATTTCACTGGGGTGACCGTGATCTTGCGCACCAGCGGCTTGTTGATCTGATAGATGCGCTCCACAATCATGTCCATCTGGCGGATGTGCATGTCGCGCACCTCCTTGTGGATCATCTTGTCGTAGAGGCCACGCTTGGCGGCCACCCAGCCGTCGTCCTGACCGGAGCGGAAGGTGCAGGCGGCCTGCTCGTCGTTCTGGTCGAGCATGCCCTTCTTCAGGAAGAAGTTATACTGCAGCCAGGCGTAGTCGCGGAACTGGCGCTCAATCTCCCAGCGGTTCTCGTTCAGCTCCATGATGGTCTTGGCCTGCACGTACTGCGGCGTGTGGCGATAAGTGGCCAGGTTGACGCCCTTGGCCAGCTGGTCGGCGGTGAAGGTGTCAATCAGTTCGCCGTCGATGAGCAGCTGATACTTGCCCTTCAGTCCGGTGACGCTGAAGGCCTCGTTGTCCATCTCGTCCATGAACTGCGGAATCACCTTCAGGGCCGCAGCCTGCTGGCGGCGATACTCCCATCCGCGGGGAATGGTGTCGAGCGGATAAGGCAGCGAATAGGCCAGATAGTCGAACGTCAGGACGCCGCTGCGGTTCTCGATGTTCGAGATCTCGCAGTTCTCGCTCCTGACGGCCTTCTTCGTCTTGGCATTCACCTCGACGTCGGCCACCTTCTTGCCGACCATGCCCTGCGCTTTCAGGAACTCGTAGGCCATCACCAGGTGGCCGTCGTTGTCGGGATGGACGCGATCATTGCCGCAGATGGAGAACTTCGGGTCAATCTTCTGCTGCTCCTCGTTGATCTTGTTCATCGGGGCCCAGAAGTCGACGAACTCCCAGCCGTTGGCCTTGGCGGCCGAATCCTGGAAGGCCACGATCTTGCCCATCGTGTTGTTCTTGTTGCGGAAGATGTTGTCGTTCATGGCCGACGTCTGGTCATAGGGCGAGGTGCCAATCATGATCATGCGCGTTTGCGGACGGTTCTTCAGCCGCTCCTCGATCTTGTAGAAATACTCGTGAGCCAGGGCCAGCCTCTCGGCGGCAAACTTCTCCGGCTGGCTTTCATTATATCCAAAAGAGCCGCTGTCATTCATGCCGAATGAGAGGGTGATCACCGTGGGGCGCTTGGCGAAGACGTCGCCGTCCAAGCGGTTCAGGATTTCCTTGCCCGTGTCGCCGCCCACGCCGCAGTTGGCCATCCACATCTCCTCGAAGGGGAAGTGGGTCATGTAGTAGAGCCAGATGTAGGAATGATAATGACCGCCGTCGGTGATGCTGTTGCCGACGAAGCAGACGCGGTCGCCCTTCTTAAACGGGGCCACCTGCTGGGCATTGAGGCTGATGGCCATGGCCGCCAGCACCAGTGTTGTGAAAAGCGTTTTCTTGTTCATGACTGACAATAATACTTAACTATGATACTTCGTTTCGACGGCAAAGTTAGTGATAATACGGCCGACAGCACATAAAAAATGAACCAAAAAACGTCAAAATTGAACCAAACAGCCTTTTGACATGTTTTTTAGCGTCACATATAATTATTTCAAAGGCACTGAATGATTGTTCAGCGGCATTGAAATAGTATTCAGTGCCTTTGAAATAGTATTCAGTGCCTTTGAAATAATTTTAAGCGGTCGATTGGAAACAGCTATTTCTTGCGCAACTTAGCGACAGCCGACGTTCCTTTCTGCCAAGGCGAGTAGTAGACCTTGCCGCCGACGAGCTGACCGATGCGCAGCCAGCGGGTGTCCCTGGTGCGCTGGCCTGCGGTCTGGCTGACGGTCAGGCGGAGTTCCTTGCCGTCGGCGCGGGCGTCGAGGCGATAGCAGGCATAGTCACCAGAGCGGTAGCCGAAGCCCTCACCGGCGTCCTCGTAGAGCTGTCCGCTGGCGCGACCGTCGGCATCGAGGTTGACGAGGACGGTCAGCGAGTCGGTCGCGTACTCCTCGGTGTTCTGATAGAGGTTGGCCAGGGGCAGCACGGCACCGGGGCGTAGCGACAGGCGGGCCTGATAGCCGTCGTCGGGCGTGTCCTCCATCGTGAAGGGGGCCCAGTTGCCCTTCGGCAGGGCGGGCGCCTCGGCCCAGCGGGGCACGATGAGCAGGTCGCTACCCAGCATGAAGGCCTGCTGCTCGGCGCGCAGGGCCTGGTCGCTGACGTCGGCCATGAAGACCGGCCGCATCACGGGCAGGCCCGTCAGCGACGTCTCGCGGAACAGCGTGTAGATATAGGGCAGCAGGCGGTAGCGGCGGTTGATGGCCGTGCGGCAGACGTCCTCAGTCTTCTGTCCGAAGGCCCAGGGCTCCTGCTGCACCTCCTTCAGCGAGCAGTGGTTGCGCACGAAGGGGAAGTAGACGCCGATGGCCGTCCACTGTGCCAGCAGCTCGGCGTTGCAGTCCTGAGCGAATCCGCCGATGTCGGGGCCGTTGAAGGGCTGTCCCGTCAGTCCCATATTGAGCGTCATGGGGATGCTGGCCTTCATGTGCTCCGTCTTCGAGGCGTTGTCGCCCGTCCACGTGGCGGCATAGCGCTGTCCGCCAAGGAAGTTGGAGCGCGAGAGCACGAAGGGCCGCTTCTGCGGGTTGGCCTGCAGGATGCCCTCGCGGGTGGCCTTCACCATGTGGTAACCGTAGACGTTGTGGTATCGCAAGTGAGAGGTAGCCAAAGCCCCCCCTACGGCCCCCGAGGGGGCTTCTATAGTATTGCTATCGGAGGAAGGGTCTATAGTAGGGAGTGTCGTTAAATATTAAGAAACTTTATAACTAATTGATTTGTAATGTGATAGGAATTTTGTACCTTTGTGGAAGATAACAAAAATCCCCCCGACCACCGTGGAAAAGTGCAAATC
>JAFTGI010000096.1 GCA_017458195.1 Prevotella sp. | reverse complement strand
CAGCAGTGCGTCCCGGTGCAGCGCGTTGTAGATATCCGGTTCTGCGTCCTTGTCCAGATCGATGACCTTGGCATAACAGCCGCCTTCCAGATTGAAGACGCCGTTGTCGTCCCAGCCGTGCTCGTCGTCGCCGATGAGCAGGCGCTTCGGGTCGGTCGAAAGGGTGGTCTTGCCCGTGCCGCTAAGACCGAAGAAGATAGCGGTGTTCTTGCCGTCCATGTCGGTGTTGGCCGAGCAGTGCATCGAGGCGATGCCCTGCAGGGGCAGGTAGTAGTTCTGCATCGAGAACATGCCCTTCTTCATCTCGCCGCCGTACCACGTGTTGATGATCACCTGCTCGCGGCTGCTGGTGTTGAAGGCCACGCAGGTCTCTGAGTTCAGGCCGAGCTCCTTGTAGGCCTCAACCTTAGCCTTCGAGGCGTTGTAGATGACGAAGTTGGGCTCGAACGACTCCAGCTCCTCAGCGGTTGGCTGGATGAACATGTTCTTCACGAAGTGAGCCTGCCAGGCCACCTCGACGATGAAGCGCACGGCCAGGCGCGTAGCCTCGTTGGCACCGCAGAAGGCGTCGACCACATAGAGCTCCTTGCCCGACAGCTCCTTGATGGCGATGTCCTTCACCTTGGCCCAGACCTCCTCGCTCATGGGGTGGTTGTCGTTCTTGTACTCATCAGTGGTCCACCACACCTTGTCCTCGCTCTGTGCATCCTTCACGATGTACTTATCCTTAGGCGAACGGCCGGTGTAGATGCCGGTCATCACGTTCACGGCGTTGAGCTCGGTGTTTACGCCTTTGTCGAAACCTTCGAGCCCGGCCTTGGTCTCCTCCTCATAGAGGTACTCATACGACGGGTTGTGAGCTATCACGGTCGAACCGGTGATGCCATACTTTGTCAAATCTAACTTTGCCATTTCTTTTACCTTAAATTATAATAGTTGTTGTTCTTTATCTTTTGCGCTGCAAAGTTACTAAAAAAAAGAGAAACGGCCGTTGGGAATTAAGAATTATTAGCCGCGCCGGCGACTATTTTTCGCTAAAAAAACAAAAAAGAGCGTCCGTCCGACACTTTTTGTCACTCCGACTTTGCAGGTTCGCCACTTTTTGCCTAACTTTGTGGTCGAATAACCGACGACGCCCCTGAGGGCGTTATCTTTCCTATTAACACGATCTTTATGAAAGTCATCAACTTCAGTGAACAGAACACGGTCATCAACCAGTATATGGCCGAAGTGCGCGACAAGCGCTACCAGCAGAACCGACTGCTCTTCCGCAACAACATCCGCCGCATCGGACAGATGATGGCCTACGAACTGTCGAAGACGCTCGACTATCGCCCCAAGACCGTCACCACGCCGCTCGGCACGCTCGACATCCCCCTGCCCAAGGACGACCTGCTGCTGGCCACGGTGCTGCGTGCCGGACTGCCCTTCCACGAGGGATTCCTCGAGGTGTTCGACCACGCCGAGAACGGTTTCATATCGGCTTATCGCATGTACACCAACCGCGAGCACACCGAGGTGGGCATCCACACCGAATACATGGCCTCGCCCTCGGCCAAGGGCAAGACGCTCGTCATCGTCGACCCCATGCTGGCCACGGGCGGCTCGATGGCTGCCGCCTATGAGGCCCTGCTCAAGACGGGCCGGCCCCACCGCACGCACATCGCCTGCGTCATCGGCACGCCCGAGGGCGTCGAGATGATGCGCCAGACCGTCGGCGACGACGACGTGACGCTCTGGTGCGCCGCCGTCGACCCCGGCATGAACGAGCACAAGTATATCGTCCCCGGCTTCGGCGACTGCGGCGACCTCTGCTACGGCGAGAAGCTCTGACGCCCGTGAACCTGCGCCACCTTTGTCTTACCGTTTTCATGTTCTGCGGCACCCTCACGGCGGCGTCGCAGACCGATGACCGGCGCTCGTGGGAGGAGGTCTACGAGCAGGTGGTGCTCAATAGCGAAGACGATGACGACGGTGCCGCCTGGGAGGAGAACTACGAGCTGCTGCGGCAGATGGCCGACAGTCCGCTCGACCTCAACACCGCCACGCGCGACGAGCTCGAGGCGCTGCCCTTCCTCTCCGCCCAGCAGGTCATGGATCTCCTGGAATATCGCGACCGCTACGGGCGCTTCGCCTCGCTGGGCGAGCTGCGCATGGTGCGCTCCATGGACTATGCCCAGCTCGCGCTCCTGCCCTTCTTCGTCCGTGTCCCCGTAATCGGCAACAGTGTTGCCGACAACAAGACAACGGCCTTCCCCCGCCTCGACACTATTGCGCGCCGCGGCCGCCATACGCTGACGGCCACGGCGCGCCTGCCGTTCTACGAGCGCCGCGGCGACCGCAACGGCTATGCGGGCTATAAGTATCGCCACTGGCTGCGCTATGAGTTCAATTATTCCGACCGCCTGCGCTTCGGCCTCACCGGCTCGCAGGACGCCGGCGAGCCCTTCATGGCCAGCTGCAACAGCTGGGGCTACGACACCTATAACTATTACTTGCAGCTGCGGCGCCTCGGGCCCCTTGACGACCTCATCGTGGGCAAGTATAAGCTGTCCATGGGCATGGGGCTCATTGCCAACACCGGCTTCTCGCTCGGCAAGCTGGCCGCCCTGCAGAGCCTCGGCCGTCAGACGCAGACGCTACGGCCCCACTCGTCGCGCTCCGTGGCCGACTATTTCCAGGGTGCCGCCGCGACGCTGCGGCTGGCCCGGCCCCTGCGGCTGACGGTCTTCGCCAGCATGCGGCCCATCGACGCCACGCTCAACAACGACGCTGACCGCACGGCCGCCACGCTCATCACGTCGGGCTACCACCGCACGCCCACCGAGATCAGCAAGAAGAACAACACCCACCTCACCTCCGGCGGGGCTTCCGTCGCCCTCCGCACCGGCGCTTTCCGCTTTGGGGCCAACGCCGTCTATACCCACGTCGACCGTTCGCTCGAGCCTGACCGTCAGACGCTCTACCGCCGCTACTATGCCCATGGTCAGGACTTCCTCAATGCCAGCGCCGACTATAGCTACACCCACCACCTGCTCGCCTTCAGCGGCGAGACGGCCACCGACGCCCACGGCCATCTGGCCACCGTCAACGCCCTCAGTCTGCAGCCTGCGTCGAACCTCAGTATCGTCGCCCTGCAGCGCTTCTACAGCTATCGCTACACCGCCCTGCATGCCCACGGCTTCAGCGAGGGCGGACACGTGCAGAACGAGAGCGGCGTCTACGTCGGAGCCGTCTGGCAGCCCCTGCGCCGCCTCCATCTGCAAGCCTACGCCGACTATGCCTCGTTCCCGTGGGCACGCTATCAGGTGTCGCTGCCGTCGCATGCCCTCGACTTTCTCGTGCAGGCCACCTGCGACCTCAGTCGATGGACGCTCACGGCCCGCTACCGTGCTCACCTCCGTCAGAAGGATAATGACGACAAGACCGCCCTCATCGCCAGCGATGACCACCGTCTGCGCCTCGCTGCCGCCTATGCCCACGGCCCATGGAACGTCAAGACGCAGGCCGATGCCGTCCACTCGGTCTACAAGGAGACCGCCGACGGTCTCATGTTCTCCGAGCAGGTCGGATGGCAGCGGCAATGGCTGCTGTTAAGCCTCACTGCCGCCTACTTCCACACCGACGCCTATCAGAGCCGCCTCTACCTTTACGAGCGCCATCTGCAGGGCGACTTTGCCTTTCCCAGCTACTACGGTCACGGCGTGCGCCTCTCGCTCATGGGCCGCGCCGACCTCAGCCGTCGCCTTCGTCTGGCCTTCCGCCTCGGCTACACCGACTACTTCGACCGCCCGACCGTCGGCACCGGCCTCCAGCAGGTGGCCCACTCCTCCCTGACCGACCTCGACCTCCAGCTGCGCTGGCGATTCTGACTAAAACTACCAAATATATTTCAAAAAAGCTTATTACAATAAACGATACAACTTTCTTAAGTTTTTTCTACCACGGATTTAGCGGATTTAACGGATTTATTTGCATGCTGTTGAAACGTGAAATGGTGCTTCTCGAAAGTAATATAGGGGTATATTGGTGTCAAGAAGTGCCGTTTTTCAGTTTCCTATACCTCGCTGTGCAGGTCGGGAAGCACCTGACATGGAACTTATCACCATACGGATTCTTTTCTTTTGTCAGAATGATCTGTTCATTCTTCAAATTAACATTTATGCTGCACGTTTCCGTGTACGAATGACTGAATACTATCTGCACTTTTTTCGTGAAAACGTTACAAGTTTCGCAGGATTTTTGTAATTTTGCACTTGTAATCACAATAAAGTGTGTAATGAATGCCTAAAATTCTTCTATATATTACAGCTAAGGTCATCTGGCAGTTCCTGTTCTGGAACACAGATTACAATGAAAACCGAGCGCACGTACACGTCGGCAAACGCAGTACTGAGCACCTGTGCAAGATATGGCTGGAGCCGACGGTGGAACTGGCCGAAAAGGGCGACTTGACCGATGCGCAAGTAAAAGAAGTACTGGCCATCGTGGCCGAATACCGCGAGCGGATGCTCAGCCAATGGAGTGATTTCAAACAGGGCAAGACAATCAGAATCATCAAGGTAAAGAAAACGAAATAGCGTATGTACAAGACGGAAGGATACTGGAACGTGGAGCCGAAAATCAAACGTCTTTCGTTCCCACGAAGAGGAAAGTTTCAGGTGGATTTGCAGGACGGGCGCAGCATCGTGATGCCTATCTCGGCATTCCCCTCGCTGAAGCGCGTACCGGTGAAAGAGCGCGAACACTGGTACTTGATGGGTGGCGGCGTGACATGGGACTCCTGCCCCGAAGTCATCCACATTGAGCAGATTCTGGGTAACTTCCAAAACTATGCTCATGAAGTAGCAGCACTCTGACCTCCACTGCTTCATGGAAGAAATCATGTTACATTGCCTCTAACCGCACCCGCATTTGCAGGATGTCCTGAACGTTGCTGATGATGCTGATGATGCCCAGCGTCATGAGCAGTGAGAGCAGCGTAATGGCAATGAGGCGGGAGTTCTCGGCAAGCCACAACAGGAAGCCCGTCTGTATTTGGAAGGTGAAAAGAGGAACGTCGGCGGGAGTCGATAGAACGAATGCGATGGTGACGGCACCGCTGACGACACCCACCACGAAAGCCGCCACCATCATCATCTTGTAGCGGCGGATGGTAGCCTCCTGATGCTGCTTGACGTACTCTACGGCATCCAGTCGCTTCGTGAGCGCAGCCATAAAGGCATCGCTGTCCGTGAAATACGGCTTCTGGGCGAGGAACAGTTCCTCAAGGGCTTTATCTTTCATCATTGTCAATTATCCATTTTCCATTTTCAATTGCTTTCTAAGCTTGTCGCGACCCCGTGAGAGTTGCTTCTTGACGGCATCCTCAGAGGTGTCAGTAATCGCGGCTATCTCCTTGATACTGTAGCCGTTGAGATAGAACAGGGTGATGGCCGAGCGTTCCTTGGGCGGCAGGGTGCGCAGGGCCAGATAGAGGTCTTGGTGCGCAAACTCAGCGTCGGCGCCGGTGCTGCCGGCGAGCGTCCGTGCCTCGTCGATGCTCTCCGCCCGGCGCAGGCTCGCCTTGTGGTTGAGGAACGTGTTGTAGGCTATCTTGTAGAGCCATGAACGGAAACGTCCCTTGTCCTGATAGCCCGCCGACGAGAGGTACGCCCTGACCAGCGCATCCTGTGCCAGGTCGTCGGCATCGCCCTTGTTGCCGCAGCAGAGGGCGAGCAAGAAGCCTCGTAGTGCCTCCTGCTCACGCTCCACCTGTGCTATGAAAACTTCGCGGGTCACGGGTTCAGGCCTGCTCTAACAGTTTGTTTTGCTCTGCCTCCATCTCCTTGGCCAGCATTTTCTTGCCGATATAATAATTGACAAGGAAAGCGATGCCGATGCCCAGAAGAACTGCACCGAATAGGCTGAACTGTTGAAGTGCGGCGCTTGGCATCCCACCTACATATCCTTGAATGACACAGAATCCTATGAAGGCAATGCCCAGGAAAGTGATAACGCTACCCCACAGCAGTTTCGCGAGCAGTTTCTCCTTCAGCAGTTTTTTCTTAGGCGAAATCTTCTCCATCAGTTCTTCCAGATCCATGTCCGGATTCTTCTCGATGGCGGCCAGCACAATCTGTGTGCGGGTGTTTGTCTCGTTCATTTTTTGGCGAACAATGAACCATACAATCATAATTGGCAGAACGCATGCCACCGCAATTGGCACTAAGATGTCTTCTAAATATCCCATTTCTTCTTTCTTTTTTATTGTTAAACTTCTGTACTTTCTTGACCTGGTCACAAATATAACAAGTCTGAAGTCCAAAAGGTGACGTCCTGCTCGGAAAACGTTGCAAAAATACGAATAGTTTTCGGATTCACCAAAAGTTATGTGATTTCCTTATGGATTTTTGTCAGGTTGGCGGGCGTGGACGCCCGCGCTCCATTTTTTTACACTCAAATTGCTAAATTCTTATTGATTTCTTGCCAAAAAACAAATTATATTTCTTAACTTTGCACCCAAGAAACCAACAGTCAAGCAATGAAAGAATTAGCACTCAAGTACGGATGCAATCCGAATCAGAAGCCGTCGCGCGTCTATATGAACGACGGACGGGAGTTACCCATCGAAGTCCTTAACGGCCGGCCCGGCTACATCAACCTGCTCGATGCGCTCAACTCGTGGCAGCTCGTCAGGGAACTGCGCCAGGCCACCGGTCTGCCCGCCGCCGCCTCGTTCAAGCACGTCTCGCCCGCCGGTGCAGCCGTCGGACTGCCGCTGAGCGAGACGCTCAAGCGCATCTACTTCGTCGACGACATCGAGGGGCTCGACGCCTCGCCCGTGGCCTGTGCCTATGCCCGTGCCCGCGGCGCCGACCGCATGTCGTCCTACGGCGACTTCATTGCCCTGAGCGACACCTGCGACAAGACCACCGCCATCATCATCAAGCGCGAGGTCAGCGACGGCGTCATCGCTCCCGCCTATACCGACGAGGCGCTCGAGATTCTCCGCGAGAAGCGCAAGGGCACGTACAACGTCATCCGCATCGACCCCGACTACCGGCCGCAGCCCGTCGAGACGAAGCAGGTGTTCGGCGTCACCTTCGAGCAGGGCCGCAACGAGATCCGTCTGGACGATCCCGCCCTGTTTGAGAACATCCCCACGCAGAACAAGACCTTCACGGCTGAGGCCCGCCGCGACCTCATCATCGCCCTCATCACGCTAAAGTACACGCAGTCGAACTCGGTCTGCTACGTCAAGGACGGTCAGGCCATCGGCATCGGTGCCGGACAGCAGAGCCGCATCCACTGCACCCGTCTAGCCGGACAGAAGGCCGACACGTGGTGGCTGCGCCAGCACCCCAAGGTGATGGCTCTGCCCTTCAAGCCCGGCATCCGGCGCGCCGACCGCGACAACACCATCGACGTCTATCTCTCCGAGGAGGAGCACGACGACGTGCTGCGCCCGGGCCAGTGGGAGCAGTTCTTCACCAGTCAGCCCGAGCCCCTCACCCTGGCCGAGAAGCACGAGTGGATAGCCCGAAACACCCGCGTGGCGCTGGGCAGCGACGCCTTCTTCCCCTTCGGCGACAACATCGAGCGCGCCCACAAGAGCGGCGTCGAGTTCATCGCCCAGGCCGGCGGCAGCGTCCGCGACGACCATGTCATCATGACCTGCGACAAGTATGGCATTGCCATGACCTTCACCGGCGTGCGCCTGTTCCACCACTAAGCCTACCCCTAACCCCATTCCCGAGCGGAGCTCGCCTACCCGTAGCCTTTCCCCGAGGGAGGGGGATAATTTACAGATTATGAGCAAAGAAGACGATTTTCAGCAGATTCTTGAGAACGGCATCTCGTTCGGGCGTGGTGGCGAGCGCCGCGACCCGCGCGAGGGCAAGGTGAAGACCAAGGCCAAGAAAAAACAATACATCACCGGTGCCCACGGCAGCGGCTCCGCCCGCCAGAAGGCCAAATACCGCGAGCAGCGTGCCAACCGCAAGCACTAATAAGTTTTTGACACACCTTTTTTTGTATCCTCACTGACCCTTTTTCACAATCATTTGACCACCACTTTCCGGCCGTCGATGATGTAGACGCCCTTCGTGAGGGCGCTGTCGTCCCTGAGCTTCTGTCCGGCCATGTTGTAGGTACCCTGAGCGGGCTGGGGCTGGACGGTCGGCAGCGTGACGATGTCGGTCAGCAGGAAGTGGAACTCAGCCACGTCGCTGTCGGCGTAGCCCGGGGCGGTGGCCATGGCCTTGAGGGTCATGTTGCTGGTCAGGGCGATGGGGCCCGTGTAGCGCTTCACGCTGGGGCTGCCCGTGTCGCAGGGACAGCTGCCGTCGGTGGTGTAGTAGATCGTGGCCTCGGGCAGCGAGCAGTTGAGCTCGATGGTGGCGCCATAGGCCAGGTCGATGCCGCTGACGTAGTTGGCCTCGGGGGCAGGACAGACGAAGTCGGTCTCGTCCTTCACGTCGACGACGACGACGGTCTGCACGTCAGCATCGTCCTGCATCTGCAGCAGGAGGCCGGTGGTGCCGTGTGCCTCGCCCGTGATGGTGATCGAGGCGCGGCCGTTGGCATCGAGGCCCACCCCCGACCCCTCCCCAAGGGAGGGGAGGTGGTTACTTTCTATCTTTGCAATACCGCTTAGGATTTTTGCGACAAGCATCTTGCCTGCGGCCGCCTCGGCGGGCAGGGCTTGGACGGTGATGGTGGTGGGCTGGTCGTAGACCACGTGGACGGCGCTGTCGGCCACGATGCGCTCCACGGCCTGTTCAATCGTGAACTCCTGGCTGAAGGCTTCGCCCATCTTGATGCCTGCATAGCTCATGACGTCGCCGCTGACGGTCAGCCGGAGCGTCTGTCCGACGGGCAGGGCCGTCGTCGGCACGAAGCGCACCTGCTGCGCATAGGCCGTGTCGCCGGCGTTGTAGAGAGGCTCCAGCGTGCCGCCGACGTTCTGTCCGCCGCGGCTGACGCTGATGTTGGCGGGCGTGAGCGTCGAGGGCTGCATGAACTTGTCGAATCTCACGAGCACGGCCCTCGGCATAGCCCTCACCTCGCTCACGACGGGCTCAGAGAACTGCGTCATGGGCTGGTTGACGTCGAGCTGCGGAGGCGGCACGGGCAGCCATTCGGAATATTCCGTCTGATAGCCCTGCTTCTCATATTTCACCTGCCACATGCCCGTGGGCACCATCCAGCCGTACTCGCCGTTTTCGTCGGTCAGCTGCGGGTTCACCTGTCCGTAGTCCTCGGCCTGCCAGGGGATGGCCTGCTCCACGTCGTCGCCAAACTGGTTCTTGCCCACCTTCTTATAATAGACGGTCGTCGTGACGCCCTCCAACCGGTTCGAGGGCACACCCTCGTAGACGAAGCCCGAGGGGTCGAGCGTGGGCGTTGAGCCGCCGCCGGTGCCGCCGTTGTCATCGTCGTCGGTTTTCTTTTTCTTCTTATCCTTATCCTTATTGCATTGCAGTTGTTTCTTGGAGTAGGCGAACTCGTTGATGTTGTCCTTCATCTTCTCCGTGTAGATATGCTTGGCCACCAGCGACAGGCCCATCTGGAGCAGCGACTCGGCAATGCCGACCAGTGATGGTACGGCCGCAGCGCCGCCAGACCCCACGGCAGCACTGACGCTCGTGGCTGCCACGTAGACGGCCGTCACGTCGTTGGCAATAACAGCAGCCTGATAGACCAGACTGGTGATGATGGCCGTGAGGATGTCGCTCGACAGCTGGTCGCGCCGCGCCTGGTCGTCGGGGCAGGGATTGGGCAGACTGTTGCGGATCTTGATCAGTCGGCCGGTGTCGGTGTAGAACGAGATGAAGTCGCTCACCAGTGCATAGAGCGAGGCCAGAGTGCCGATGCCGCGGCCCATGCGGAAGTGGTCGAGTCCCTTCTGCAGCTGCTTCAGTATTCCCACCCGGGCCTGCAGCCCGATGAGCGCTTTGCTGCGCGAGATGAGGTTGCCGGCCAGCGCCGAGTTCGACATGGTGTTCTTCTGGCTCAGGACGAAGCGCATGCCCTCCTCGGTTGACTTGAGGACCTTCTCCGTGTCGTAGAGCATGATCTGGATAAAGTCTGAGAAGTTGCTGCACAGCGTTGACAGGTTGTCGAGATTGCCCTTGAAGTCGTCGATGGCTTCCGACAGCTTGTTGTAAAGCTCCATGGCATAGGCCTCGCTGCTGCCCGACGCGGCCCGGCGCCCGGCGGCACTGCCGCTGTTGCGCATCACGATGTTGGCCGTCAGGTCGACAATCTCGAGCGAGCCGTCGTCGCCGGCCTTGATGAACAGCTCCGAGCCGTCGTCGAGCACCATCGTCTCGAAGCCGCTGGCTATCAGTCCGGCGCGCGTCAGTCCGGTGGCCGGGCTGAAGTTGGCGCCGCCGTCCAGCTGACCTATCTGTGCCGGTGCGATGGCGTTGTCGCCGTAGTAGTTCACCAGGTCGCCGAGAATCTCCGTCAGCCGGTCGTAGTCCTTCTGCAGTGCAGTCATGTCGACGTCGGCCGCCGGCACCGTGCTGCTCGCGGTGTCGAAGCCCAGGTAGGCGTCAAGCTCATAGAGCCTGGGCAAGAGCGCGTCGAGGTCGGGCAGCAGACTCTCGTCGCCGGCGCTGATGGCGCGCTCAATTTGGGCGACAAAGTCGTTGAGCCATGCCGTCCGGCTGTCGAGCTGCTCGTCCTTCTTGAACCAGTCGTTGTAGTTGTCAATCACCTGCTGCACCATCGACCGTGAGCCGATGGGGTCGCCGTAGTAGTAAGGCTTGACGCTGACGTTGTAGGGCAGCGAGCGGGTGTTGAACTTCTCGTAGGCTATCCAACGGTCCTTGCGGGCGTTGTAGTGCGCCGGAATGACGAACGACTCCGCGTCGGGGCCCTCGGTGTAGATGGCCAGGTCGACGGCATAGACCTTCGTCGTGTCGTTGTTGCTCAGGTTGATTTCGAAGGTGAAGTCGGTGTTGTAGTCGTCCTCGTTGGAATAGCCGTAGGAGCGGGGCGTCGCCTTCTGGGCCTGCAGGTCGAAGAAGATCTCCTGGGAGTGAAGGTGTACGGGGTGATGGTTGAAGAACGACATCGTCACGCTGAGGGGCACCACGCCGTTGGGGTCGTAGAGCAGCTCCTTGGCCGGCGTGTTGTAGCTGAAGCGCTCACCCTCGCCCACGGTCTTCAGGTAATAACCGCCCATGTCCCAAGCCATGGTTTGTGTTGTCTTCTCGGGATAGGCAATGTGAGCGTAGATGTTGTGCCTGCTCAGGGCGAGCGGGTCGACGAGCGTGCAGGTGGCCTGCCATTCGCCTTCGGCGTTGATCGTCGCCTTGCCGATGGGCACGTCGCCGTCCATCACCGTCACCTCGTAGTATATTTCGTCAGGATGCGTGGAATGCTTGGTGCTGGCAGCGGCGCTGCCGGCCTTCCTGCGTGCACCGGCAGCGTCGTCCTGACCAGCGTCGGAGGATGCCACGTCGCCGACGTACATGGCCTTGCCGCTGACCGTGAACGTCGGGCTGATGATGAGTTCGGGCACGCTGATGTCAGAACGGCTGACGACGAGCGACTCCGACGCAATCATCTCGCGGCAGGGTTTTCCGTTAAGTGTGTAGGTCAGATAGACCTCAGGCTTGAAGGAGCCCACAGCCAGGGGGATCATGTTGACCACCATCTTGCCGACCTCGTCGATGTGGGGCCAGTCGATGGTGAGCTTGCGCTCCGCTTCGTCCCACGTGTAGTTAGCGGCCACGTAGCTGGTGCTGGTGGCGGGACTGACGATGATGGAGGAGCCCATGGCCGTGAGGTCGTCGATGCTGCCATACTCCGTATAGGCTTGCTGGCCAGCGTAGGCCATGCCCCGGTTGAAGCCGTAGTGATAGAGCGTATAGGCGCGGTAGGGGCTCGGCGCCGTCAGACCGTCGGGCAGGTAGACCTCCAGCTTGCAGTCGGTGGGGTAGAGGGCATCGTCGAAGCTTGTGCCCCACATGCGCTCCTGCAGGCCCTGGAACGCCACCTCGGTGCTGAGGGTGACGTTGTAGCCAATGGTGACGCTGGCGTCCGACCACGAGGCGCGGTTCCTCTCCAGGTTGGTCTCCAGCTGCGTGGTGGCCAGCGGCACGCGCGGGAAGACGACGTCAGCCCAGTGGCCGTCGGCGATGCTGACGGTCTGCGCCACGTAGTCGCTACCCTCGCTGTAGAGCATCAGCCCGGTGAGACTGCTGATGGCGGCATACTGCAGGCCCGTCGACATGGCAGCGACGACATACTCGCCGGGCTGCAGGCGGGTGACGGTCAGCGTGCTGTCGCTGTTGAAGGTGTCGCGCTTCTTCAGCTCGCCCGTCGCGGCGTCGAACACGAGCAGGGCCGGCCGGTTGCTCTCCGAGCTGTAATAGTGGGCGTAGATGTAGCCGCGCTCCACGATGGGCAGCGTGACGTTCACCGTGCGGTTGTCGCCGACGGTGGCCTCCGCCTCGACGGGCTCGATGCTGCCCGTGACGCTCTCGGCGCCGACGCGCAGCTTCGTCCCCTGCGGCAGGTCGTTGTAGAACGTGTAGACCGGGTGGTTGGCAATGAACTGCGTGACGACCGAGTCGCGGCCGTCGGGCAGCACGGCGGTGAAGGTGTGCTCCAGGTTGCGGTCGTCGCTGTAGTTGCTCTGAACGGTGCTCTCGGCACCCTCCTTCACGGCCGGCTGATAGGTGTAGCTGAGCTGGACGGTGGTGCCGTTGGCGGGCAGGAAGGCGATGCGCACCTCATTGGTCGCTGCCAGGTTGAGCTCCATCGTCTGCGAGCCGTGCATGGGCGACGTCACGGTGACGGCGCTGACCGTGGCCGGCAGCTTCGCCGTGGCACGGCCGTCGGCGGCGGTGGTGAGGGTGCTGGTGGCACCGCGCTCACCGCGTGCAAAGAGCTGTGCCACCTGGATGGTGGCGCGCCCGATGCCCTGGCGACTGAGCGAGTCGACCACGACGAAGGTCACCTCCTTCTCGGGAATCGGCTGCAGGGCATAGACAATGTCGTCGGCCTGCTGACCCACGACGAAGTTGAGCGTGTCGGGCAGCTGATACTGCGTGGCCAGCGTGCCGTCGATGGTGATGAGATAGCGCAGACGGTCGCCGTCGAGCATGCCTTCAATGGTGTTGCCGCGTCCTAAGAATTCGCCCGAGGCCCGCAGCCACGTGGTCTGATAGAGCGCCTGACCGACGGGCTCGCCGCCGGCCATGACCGTCGCCGACAGCTTGTGGCAGCCCTTCAGGGCGGGGAAGACGACCTCCTTGTCGGCCGTCTCCATGAAGATGTTGTCAATCCTGGCCACCTCGTCGCCGCGGGCGTTGCGCAGTGCCAGGCTGTAGTTGGTGTTCTCGGGCAGATAGTTGAACGCATAGTCGTTGCGGCCGGTCATCAGCAGGCGGCGCACCTGTCCGTTGGTGAGCGAGGTCAGCTCCACCTGCATGTTCTTGTACTGGGCCAGCACCTCGGCGTCGGGCTGGGCCATGAGCTGCACGCGCAGGTTGACATAGCTCGACGTCATGGGCACGATGGAAAAATCCTTCCAGCCCGGGGCCTGCTGATAGAGGGCCACGGCCTCCTCAGGCACGCGCACCACCATGTCGGGGCAGTCGGGGAAGGAGTTCTGCTGGATGAGCGTGCTGGTCTGGGTGTCGTAGTCCCATTCTGTCGTGCCGGACAGGGCGGGCGGCGTCGTGGCGAAGCAGACGAGCGTCTGCAGCACGGTGCCCTGGAAGGCTTTCGAGCCGATGCTTTTCAGCGTGGCGGGCAGCACGCACTCAGTGATTGACAGGTTCTGCATCCTGCCGTTGCCGTAGTTGCTGCCCTCGATGGTTTCCC
Source organism: Prevotella sp. (assembly GCA_017458195.1). Classification (GTDB taxonomy): domain Bacteria; phylum Bacteroidota; class Bacteroidia; order Bacteroidales; family Bacteroidaceae; genus Prevotella. The sequence continues at coordinate 3,331 of JAFTGI010000096.1, read as the reverse complement.
ACGACGTGCGGCTGGCATCGAAGAAGGTACAGTTGGGGAAGTTCTGCAAGGAGTAGTAATAGCCCGACTCGCCGCCGATGATGAAGCGCAGCACCTTCTCGCGGTCGGTGTTATAGTCGAAGCCTGCGGGCCAGCTGCCGTTGTAGCCGCCGTCGAGGATGAGCGTCCCCGTCTCCGGGTCCCAGCTGCCGGCGCCCGGCTGGAAGTCGGGTGCGCCCGGGTCGTACTCAAAGAGCACCACCATCTCAACGTCCTGCTCGGGCATGATGTAGTTGTCGATAGAATTCTGGCTGTTGTAGGAACTGGTGCTGACGGGCAGACCGTTGGCCGTGGCGCTTTTCAGCTGATAGCCGCCGATCCTGTCACGGAACGTGATGCTAATCTTTCCGCCGGCGGGCACCTGGCTCACCGCCTGTCCGTTGTCGTCGCCCGTGATTCTCTCCCAGGACCAGCCTGACGGGGGATAGAAATAGCCGTCGACAGTGATGACTCCGACGGGAAGCGTTTTCACCGTCAGCTGATAGCGGCGGTCGTCCGTTTGCGCTGCTGCGACGATCGTCAGCAGGCAGAGCAGGCATATATTGATCAACTTCTTCATGACTTTTCCTTTTATTATATATTAAATAAGGTGCTATTTGACAATGATCTTTCCGTCGTGGATGTAGACGCCGCGCTGCGGCTGGCTGACGCGGCGGCCCTGCAGGTCGAAGAAGGCGGCGCTGCTCATGGGCTGCGCAATGTCGGCGGGACTGATGGCCGTGGGCTCGGCGTCGCCGAGGGCGATGGTGAAGCGCTGCGGATGGCTGCCGGCCGGGGCGGTGAAGGTGTAGGGGCCGTCGGTCAGGAGCGTGCGCGTGCCGGTCTCGTTGTCGATGAGCCAGACGGGGGTGTTGGGGGTGTCGGCGACTGAATCGCCGACCACAGTGGTGAGGGCGATCGTGTGGGGGCCGGGCTCAGCGAGCTGCAGGCCCAGACGGATGATGCCGTCGGCGAGCGGCCGCTCGTTGATGGCGTAGGCCACGCCGCCGGCCTGGGTGTAGAGCAGGGTGGCGGGCTCGTCGGCAGCGGCGTCGCTCATCAGCGGTGCGTCGCGGCCGATGTCGTAGCCCGTGGTGGCGGCGGGGTTGATGACGAAGCGTGTGCGCGCCAGGACGGTGTCGCCCTGTCCTGTCTGGCGCAACAGTGTTGCGTCATAGCGGACACGCTGGCGGCGCTGGTCGGCACGGCGCAGGGCGCGGGCGTTGTTGCTGTCGGCGCCCTTGACGAAGGTCTTGCCGTGCTGTCGGCGGGCCGCATCGAAGGTGATGCTGTTCAGGCCGTCGGGCGCCTGGATGAAGATGCCCACCATGGGGTCGAGGACAAACTCGTCGTCGAGGGCGCTGTAGGCCTGCCATGTGGCGCCGCTGCCCGACGAGGTGGAGTTGACGAGGACAGGGCCGTCGTAGTCGAGTCCGCGGATGTCCAGATAGGCGGGGTAGGGCTGACCGACGAAGTTCCAGTTGCGGTTGTGGGCAAACTCGCCGGCGTAGTGCTGCAGGGGCAGCGTGACGTCATCGGCCGTGAGGAAGTAGTTGGTGCCGCCGTCGTGCGACGTCAGGTGGAGCGCCGTCCAGTCCCTCGTCCACTTGCCGTCGGCGCCGGGCATGGGCGTCTGGGCGCCGCGGAAGGCATAGCCCTGTCCGGCGTGGAGCGTCTCGTCGCTGCCGATGCGCACCCATGTCTTGTCGAAGTTGCCGGCGGCGCGTGCTGCGCCGTCGTAGCGATAGAAGGCGAAGGGCGTGTTGGGCCACTCTGGCATGATGTCGGTCATGCGCACGTCGTAGGGCGGCGTGAAGTAGTGGGTGTTGCGCATCAGGCTCCTGATGTCGATGCGGTCGGCCGTGGCCGTGCCCTGGTTGATGAACGTGTCGAACTTATACTGCGTGAACCACCACTGGTCGGCCACCACGTGGCCCATGCTTAGCGTGCCGGCGTGCAGCGAGGCGCCCTCGGCTATCCGCAGGCGTGGATGATGGTCGCTGTAGTTCTCAAGAATCTGGCTGTTGCCCCACGTCGTAAAGAGGTTGACGTCGTACTTGCCCTGCTGCAGGCCGCTGCTGGTGTCGATGACGGTCTCCTCGGTGACGGTGAGCACGGGCGAGCTGACGTCGATGCCCTCAATCTTCTGGCCTACGTTGATATAGCTGTTGGCCTGATAGAGCGACACCGACGCGCGGGGCACGTAGAGCGTGAAGTCATTCTCGCGCTCAAAGAACAAGATGCTTTTGGTGTAGGGCGGCACCATGGCGCGAATGATGACGCTGTCGGGATGGAAGCGCGAGTTGTCGCCCAGCAGCACCCCGCCCATGGACAGGACCGAGGCGGGCACGTCGACCACCTTCAGGCTGTCGCTGAGGAAGGGGCGCTCGCCGATGCTGAGGCAGCCTTCGGGCACTACGACGCGCGTGTATTTGCCGCCGCTGAAGGCACCGCGCTCCAGTCGCCTGAGCTTCGACGGCAGCTTGAGTTCGCCCTCCAGCGGGACTCTCTCGAAGGCTGCACCGCCGATGAACGTGACATTGTCGGGAATGTCGACATGCGCGAAATTGCAGCGCGAGAAGGCACTGCTCCCGATGTAGGTGACGGTGGAAGGAATGTTGATGTCGTCCAGCGACGTACACTCACTGAAGCAACTCGACGGGATCGTGCGGATGCCCTCGGGCAGGCGTACGTGGTTGAGGCTGTAGCAATAGACGAAAGCCCACGAGGCGATGCTGTCGACCGTTGCGGGGATGCCGATGCGCGTCAGCTTCTCGCACGAGCGGAACGCCTCGCCGGGGATGGTGGTGACGGTTGCGGGCCAGTTGAACTCCTCCAGCTGTGAGTTCTGGAAGGCCTTGCTGCCGATGCGCTGAATGTTGGGCGGCAGGCTGATGCGGGCCATGCCTGTGCCTCGGAAGAAGTTATCGGGAATGACGGTGAGGTCGGCGGGCAGCCGCACCTGCGTCAGCACCTTGCTGTCCTGGAACGTGCTGGTGCCCACCTGCGTCTCGTCGACGAGGCCGTCGGGGAAGGTGAAGCTCGTCAGCCGCTGGCATCCGCCGAACACCTCGTCGCCGTCGATGACGACGCCTGCGGGCAGGGTGAACGTCTCGAAGCCGGTGTTATAGAAGGCATCGGTGCGCAGGACGACGCTGGGGCTCATGAACGTGATGCTGCTGAGCGCTTTGCAGTGGCAGAAGGCCGCATTCTTTATCTCGGTCACGCCGGCGGGGATGGTGACAGCCGTCAGCGAGTCACAGTTATAGAACGCACGGCTGCCAATCTCAGTGACGCTCTGCGGGATGTCGAT
>JAFTGI010000095.1 GCA_017458195.1 Prevotella sp. | reverse complement strand
GTTTTCTATATGGTCGAGCAGTTCTGTCAGCTGCTTGCCGAGGAACGACGAGATGATGGCGGGCGGCGCCTCGTTGGCCCCGAGGCGATGGGCATTCGAGGCCGACATGATGGAGGCTTTGATGAGCCCGTTGTGGCGGTAGACACCCATCAGGGTCTCGACGATGAAGACGGCGAAGCGCAGGTTCTGTTCGACCGTCTTGCCGGGGGCATGGAGCAGCACGCCCGTGTCGGTCGAGAGACTCCAGTTGTTGTGCTTGCCCGAGCCGTTGATGCCGGCAAAGGGCTTTTCGTGGAGCAGTGCGCGGAAGCCGTGCTTGCGGGCCACGCGCTTCATCAGCGACATGAGCAGCATGTTATGGTCGACGGCCAGGTTGCACTCCTCGAAGATCGGGGCCACCTCAAACTGGTTGGGGGCCACCTCGTTGTGGCGGGTCTTGCAGGGGATGCCGAGCTCAAGCGCCTGTATCTCAAGGTCTTTCATGAAGGCGGCCACGCGCTCGGGGATGGAGCCGAAGTAGTGGTCGTCCATCTGCTGGTTCTTGGCCGAGTCGTGGCCCATCAAGGTGCGGCCGGTCAGCAACAGGTCGGGACGGGCTGAATAGAGGCCCTCGTCGACGAGGAAGTACTCCTGCTCCCAGCCAAGGTTGGCCACGACCTTCTTCACCTCAGGATCGAAGTAATGGCAGACGTCGGTGGCCGCCTGGTTGACGGCCTTCAGGGCGCGCAGCAGCGGAGCCTTGTAGTCGAGCGCCTCACCGCTGTAGGATATGAACACGGTGGGAATGCAGAGCGTGTCGTCGATGATGAAGACGGGCGACGTGGGATCCCAGGCCGAGTAGCCGCGGGCCTCAAACGTGGAGCGGATGCCGCCCGAGGGGAACGACGAGGCGTCGGGCTCCTGCTGGGCGAGCAGCTTGCCGCTGAACTCCTCCACCATGCCGCCCTTGCCGTCGTGCTCGATGAAAGCATCGTGCTTTTCTGCCGTGCCCTCGGTGAGCGGCTGGAACCAGTGGGTGTAGTGGGTGGCGCCCATGTCCTGTGCCCACTGTCGCATGCCGGCGGCCACGGCGTCGGCCACCTCGCGGTCGAGCCGGGCGCCGTTCTCGATGACGTCGATCATCTTGGCATAGACGTCCTTCGGCAGGTACTTGTACATTTTCTTGCGGTTGAAGACCTTCTTGCCGAAATAGTCACAAGGTCTCTCATCCGGTGCACTGACGTCGAGAGGTTTTTTCCTGAAAGCCTCACCTACAACCTGAAATCTTAGGTTTTCCATAACTCTTTCCTTTTTACCTTATTTATATATTATTGTGTTGTCTTTCCGCGCCTTACTAACCCCGCGCCCAACGCTCCAGCCGGTTGAGTGCCTCGTCGGTCTGCTCGTGGCTGCCGAAGGCGGTCAGCCGGACGTAGCCCTCGCCGGCCGGGCCGAAGCCTACGCCGGGGGTGCAGACGACGTGGGCACCGTAGAGCATCTCCTCGAAGAACTGCCACGAAAGGCTGCCCTCGGGCGTCTTCAGCCAGAGGTAGGGTGCATGCTCGCCGCCGTAGACGGTGAAGCCGAGGCTGCGCAGGCGCTGGAGCATCGTGCGGGCGTTCTGCATGTAGTAGTCGATGGTCTCACGAGTCTGGGCCTTGCCCTCGGGCGTATAGACGGCCTCGGCGGCGCGCTGCGAGATGTAGCTGGTGCCGTTGAACTTGGTCGACTGGCGGCGCAGCCACAGATTGTTCAGGGGGATGCGCTCGCCGGTCAGCGTGGCGGCCGTCAGGCCTTGCGGCACGACGGTGTAGCCGCAGCGGACGCCGGTGAAGCCGGCCTTCTTCGAGAACGAGTGGAACTCGATGGCGCACTTGCGGGCGCCGCGGATCTCGTAGATGCTGTGGGGAATGGAGTCGTCCTGGATGTAAGCCTCGTAGGCGGCGTCGAAGAAGATGAGGGCGTCGTTCTTGAGCGCGTAGTTCACCCAGCGTCGCAGCTCGTCCTTGGTGAGCGTCATGCCCGTCGGGTTGTTTGGATAGCAGAGGTAGATGACGTCGACGCGGCGCTCGGGAATCTTGGGCACGAAGTTGTTCTCGGACGTGCAGGGCATGTAGATGACATTCGACCACCGGCCCTCGTTGACGGTGCCGGCGCGGCCTATCATAACGTTCGAATCGATGTAGACAGGATAGATGGGGTCGGTCACGCCGATGGAGTTGTCCCATCGGATGAGCTCCTGGATGTTGCCCGTGTCGCTCTTGGCGCCGTCGTTAATAAAAATCTCACTGATGTCGAGGTGGACGCCACGCGGCAGGAAATCGTTTTTCAGGATGGCCTCGCGCAGGAAATCGTAGCCCTGCTCGGGGCCGTAGCCGCGGAAGGTCTCAGCATGGGCCAGCTCGTCGGTGGCGCGGTGCATGGCCTCGATGACGGCCGGACAGAGCGGCCGCGTCACGTCGCCGATGCCCAGCGAAATGACGTCGGCCCCGGGGTGCGTGGCACGGAAGGCATTGACACGCTTGGCCACATCGGCAAACAGGTAGTTGTCGGCCAGTTTCAGGAAATGTTCGTTTACTAAAGCCATGACGTTTCTTAATTCTTACTTCTTAATTTCTACTCGCCGCAGGCGACACATCTTAATTCTTAACTCTTAATTCTTAACTGATCTCAATTTCTCCATCGAAGACAAACGCGGCGGGGCCAGTCAAGTAGACGTGGTTCTTCCGGTAGAAGCGTCCTTCGGCCGAACGGTCGCTCTCGCTCCACTCAATGTGGAGCGTGCCGCCATCCATGACGATGGTGCTCTGCCGACCGGCCCGACCCGTCAGACAGGCTGCCACGGCCGTGGCACAGGCGCCCGTGCCGCAAGCCTGGGTGATGCCGCTGCCACGCTCCCAGACGCGGGTGCGGAGCGCCCTCCCGACCTCCCCCTTGGGGGATAAGAGGGGGGCCGCAAACTCAATATTGCAGCGCTCAGGGAAGGCTGCATGACGCTCCAGCCGCGGGCCCTCGTGCTCAACGGCGTCGACATTGTCGGTGAAGATGACGTAGTGGGGATTGCCCATGGACACGAAAGTGCCCTCCGGAAGGTCAGGGCGGGGCTGATAGAAACGCTCGTCGGTGAGCCTGGGCACCAGCATGTCGACGGTGACGCTCTCAACCGTGCCGCCGACAACCTTGAGCTGCAGCGTCTTGACGCCCGAGAGGGTCTGCAGCCTCACGACGGTCTTGTCCGTCAGGCCGCGCTCATAGACATACTTGCCCACGCAGCGCGATGCATTGCCGCACATCATGGCCTCGGAGCCGTCGGCATTGAAGATGCGCATCGTGAAGTCGGCCTCTGGCGTGGCGCTGCGCCCGATGAGCACGAGGCCGTCGCTGCCGATGCCCGTGTGGGGGGCGCTCCAACGGCGGGCCAGTTCCTCGGGCCGGTCGATTGGAAACCGGGTGGTGTCGACGTAGATATAGTCGTTGCCCGCGCCGTGCATCTTGGTGAACTTCACTTTCTCTGCCATTGATGTCTGTTAGTTTGTCTGGAAAATCGCTGCAAAGTTACTACTTTTGCATGAAAACGCCATTGAAACGCGGCAAAAGTTTTTCTACGGAAGCAAGGCGAAGTTTTAATTCGATAAAATATTTAAAATAATAGTAACAATTTGAAAGAATAGTAAATATAATTGTTTTAAACCGAAAGATTTTTGAAATTCTATTTTTGTTTTCTGGCCGCCTCGGTGCTCCGGCTGACGGGAAAAGTGTAACTTTGCAGCGCAGATGCGGGCGAGGACGCCCGCGCTCCAATAATAAAAGACATGGAAACGAAGTACATTTTTATCACAGGAGGCGTGGCCTCATCGCTCGGCAAGGGCATCATTTCTGCCTCATTGGGCAAACTCTTGCAGGCACGAGGCTACCACATCACCATCCAGAAGTTCGACCCCTACATCAACATCGACCCGGGCACGCTCAACCCCTACGAGCACGGCGAATGCTACGTCACCGCCGACGGCATGGAGACCGACCTCGACCTGGGCCACTACGAGCGTTTCACGGGCATCGAGATGAGCCGCCGCAACAGCGTCACTACGGGCCAGATCTACCTCAGCGTCATCGAGCGCGAACGCCGCGGCGACTACCTCGGCAAGACCATCCAGGTGGTGCCCCACATCACCGACGAGATCAAGCGGAGGATCAGGAGAGATCCTGAGGAGGGCTTCGATTTCGTCATCACCGAGATCGGCGGCACCATCGGCGACATCGAGAGCCAGCCGTTCCTCGAGGCCATCCGACAGCTGCGGTGGGAGCTGGGCCGCAATGCCCTCAACGTCCACCTGACCTACGTGCCCTACTTAGCCGCCGCGGGCGAACTGAAGACCAAGCCGACGCAGACCAGCGTGAAGCAGCTGCAGGGGCTCGGCATACAGCCCGAAGTGCTGGTGCTGCGCACGGAGCACGAACTGAGCGACGAGCTCCGCCGGAAGGTGGCCCACTTCTGCAACGTCGACGTGGAGGCCGTCATTCAGAGTCAGGACATGCCCAGCATCTACTAGGTGCCGGTCAACATGCAGCGGCAAGGGCTCGACGAGATTTTGCTCCGCAAGATGGGCGTGGCACCCGACGAGAGGCCCGACCTGCACCCCTGGCTATCGTTCCTCGAGCGTCGCCAGCGGGCCGTAAAGACCCTCGACGTGGCCCTCGTCGGCAAATATGACCTGCAGGATGCCTACAAGAGCATCCTCGAGAGCCTCGCACACGCGGGCACGTATAATAATAGAAAGGTGACGACCCACTTCGTCAACAGCGAACAGCTCACCCGCGACAACGTCGCCGAACGGCTCGCGGGGATGGCCGGCGTCGTCATCTGTCCAGGCTTCGGCCAGCGCGGCACGGAGGGCAAGCTCATCGCCGCCGAGTACACCCGCACCCACGACATCCCCACCTTCGGCATCTGCTTCGGCATGCAGATGATGGTCATCGAATATGCCCGCAACGTGCTGGGACTCAAGGACGCCACGAGCAGTGAGTTCGAGGCCGACGCCCGCGACGCCGTCATCGACCTCATGGAAGATCAGAAGAACGTCCGCCAGATGGGCGGCACGATGCGCCTCGGCGCCTACGAGTGTGAGCTGCGCGAGGGCAGCCGCACCTGGGAGGCCTACGGTCACGAACGGCTCATCCGCGAGCGTCACCGCCACCGCTACGAGTTCAACAACCGCTACCTCGAGGCCTTCGAGCAGCATAGCATGCAGTGCGTCGGCATCAACCCCGCGGCCGACCTGGTCGAGATTGTCGAGGTGCCCCGGCTGCGCTGGTACATCGGCACGCAGTTCCATCCCGAATACTCGTCGACCGTGCTCCATCCGCACCCCCTGTTCATGTCGTTCATCAAAGCCTGCAAGAAATGGAAGAACTGAAGCATGAATGCGGCGTGGCCATGATCAGGCTGCTCAAGCCGCTGGACTATTACAAGGAGAAGTACGGCACGGAGGCTTACGCTTTCAACAAGCTCTATCTGATGATGGAGAAGCAGCACAACCGCGGACAGGAAGGTGCGGGCTATGCTGCCGTCAGTCTTGACACGCCCCCCGGCCATGAGTATATGTTCCGCGAGCGGGCGGAGGGCAAGGACGCCATCACGGAAATATTTAAGCGCATTGAACATTCACCATTGACCATTGAACATTTGGCTGCGCAAAAGGAGACGGAAGCAAATAATGGTCAATGTTCAATGTTCAATGGTCAATGTCCAATGGTCAATGGTCAATGTTCAATGGTCAATGCTCAATTGTTCATGGGCCACCTGCGCTATTCGACGACGGGCCGCAGCGGACTGACCTACGTCCACCCCTTCCTGCGCCGCAACAACTGGCGGGCCCGCAACCTCAGCATCTGCGGCAACTTCAACATGACCAACATCGACGAGGTGCTCCACATGCTGACCGCGCAGGGCCAGTCGCCACGCATCCTCGGCGATGCCTACATCATGCTCGAGCTGATGGGCCACCGCCTCGACCGCGAGGTGGAACGGCTCTATCAGGAGGCCAAGGCAAAGGGACTCGAGGGCACTGGCATCACACAATATATCGACGACCACGTCGAGATGGGCAACGTCCTGCGCACGACGATGAGCTGCTTCGACGGCGGTTACGTGATGTGCGGCCTGACGGGCAGCGGCGAGCTGTTTGCCATGCGCGACCCGTGGGGCATCCGGCCCGCCTTCTACTATCACGACGACGAGGTGGTGCTGGTGGCCAGCGAGCGCCCCGTCATCCAGACATGCTTCAACCTTGAAGCCGACGACATCCATGAGCTGCAGCCCGGCGAGGCCCTCATCGTCAGGCGCAGCGGCACGATGCTGCTGGAGCAGATCCTGGAGCCGCAGGGCTGCCACAGCTGTTCGTTCGAGCGCATCTACTTCAGCCGGGGCTCCGACCGCGACATCTATCAGGAGCGCAAACAGCTGGGGCTCCAGCTGGCCGAGCCCATCCTGAAGGCCATCGACGGCGATGTGGCCCACACGGTCTTCACATACATTCCCAACACGGCCGAGGTGGCCTTCTACGGCATGACCGAGGGCATCCGCCGGCTCAGCCACGAGGAGGTCAGGACGGAGAAGGTGGTGTGGAAGGACATCAAGCTGCGCACGTTCATCGCCGAGGGTGACAGCCGCAATGACCTGGCCGCCCACGTCTACGACATCAGTTACGGCAGTCTGAGGCCCTACGAGGACAACCTTGTCGTCATCGACGACAGCATCGTCCGCGGCACGACGCTCCGCGAGAGCATTTTCAGGATTCTCGACCGCCTGCACCCGAGGAAGATCGTGATGGTGTCGAGCGCCCCGCAGATCCGCTATCCCGACTACTACGGCATCGACATGTCGCGGCTCGACGAGCTGTGCGCCTTCCGGGCTGCCATGGCCCTGATCCGCGAGCGGGGCCTGGACGCGGCCGTCGAGGAGGCTCTGCGCGGTAATCTCAGGGCCGTCTACGCGCCCTTAACCGTGGAGGAGATCAACCGCAAGATGGTGGAGATGCTGCGGCCCGACGACATGCAGGCGCCGATAGAGCTGGTGTTCCAGAGCATCGAGGGACTACACGCGGCCTGTCCGAACCACACCGGCGACTGGTACTTCACCGGCCACTACCCCACCCCGGGCGGCATGCGCATGGCCCAGCAGGCGTTTGTCCACTTCGTGGAAAAGGTAAAAAGGTAAAAAAGGTAAAAAGGTAAAAAAGTAAAAAGGTAAAAAAGTAAAAAATATAAAAGGATGAAAGAGGCATTGCTCATACTCGACGACGGCAGCACATTCCGGGGCTGGTCGTTCGGTTACGAAGCCGACGCTGAGGGCGAGGTGGTGTTCAACACGGCCATGACGGGCTATCCCGAGAGCCTGACCGACCCCAGCTATGCCGGTCAGATGCTGGTGATGACCTATCCGCTGATAGGCAACTACGGCGTGCCGCCCACTGGCCATGCCCCCAACGGTCTGCCAGTGTTCATGGAGGGCGACCGCATCTTTCCCTCGGCCCTCATCGTGGCCGACTACAGCGAAAGCTACTCCCACTGGAATGCCAGCGAGTCGCTGGCGGCATGGCTCCGGCGCGAGCATGTGCCGGCTCTGACGGGCATCGACACCCGCAGGCTCACCATGCGGCTGCGCGAGCGGGGCGTCATGAAGGGGCGCATCGTGCTGGAGGGGGCTGCGGGGGCTGCAATAATATTGCAGCATACGGGACAAGACTACGGAGCCGTGAACTGGGTGGAGCGGGTCAGTTGCAAAGAAGTCATCGTCTACCCAGCAGAGGAACGCGTTGGCCGCGTGGTTTTGGTCGACTGCGGCGTGAAGGCCAACATCATCCGCTGCCTGCTCAGCCGCGGTCTGGAGGTGATCCGCGTCCCGTGGGACTACGACTTCAATCAGCTGGAGTTCGACGGTCTGTTCCTGGCCAACGGCCCTGGCGACCCGAGTCAGTGTGCTCAGACGGTAAACCACATCCGGCAGTTTATGGCAAATGAGATAGCAAAAGGTAATTACTCCCCTCCCTCACAGGGAAAGGCTACGGGTAGGCGAGCGCAGCTCGGGAATGGGGCCGGGGGTGGGTCTATCCCCTGCATGGGCATCTGCCTCGGCAACCAGCTGCTGGCGCGGGCCGCCGGCGCCCGGACCTACAAGCTGAAATACGGCCACCGCTCGCACAACCAGCCCGTGCGCCAGGTGGGCACAAACCGCTGCTTCATCACCTCGCAGAACCATGGCTATGCCGTCGACGACACGACACTGCCCGCCGACTGGCAGCCGCTGTTCGTCAACATGAACGACGGCACCAACGAGGGCATCCGCCACGTTAGCCGCCCGTGGTTCTCAGCCCAGTTTCACCCCGAAGCCTGCTCCGGCCCGACCGACATAGAGTTCCTGTTCGATGAATTTGTAAAATGCATAAAGTTTCGTACATCGGCGCTGTACGTTTAGTACATCGGTGCTGTACGATTCGTACATCGGTATTGTACAAATAAATATACACAATCACATTCGGCAACAACCATCACGATATCCCATGACAGACAATCCCATCAAGAAAGTCCTGCTCTTAGGTAGCGGCGCCCTCAAGATAGGTCAGGCCGGCGAGTTCGACTACAGCGGCGCGCAGGCCCTCAAGGCCCTCAAGGAGGAGGGCATCAGGACGGTGCTCATCAATCCCAACATCGCCACGGTGCAGACCTCGAAGGACGTGGCCGACACGGTCTACTTTCAGCCCGTCGAACCGGCGTTCGTCGCGCGCATCATCGAGAAGGAACGGCCCGACGGCATCCTGCTCGCCTTCGGCGGACAGACGGCGCTCAACTGCGGCGTCAGGCTCTTTGAGGACGGCGTGCTCGAGCGCTACGGGGTCAAGGTCTTAGGCACGCCCATCGAGGCCATCATCGACACCGAGGACCGCGACCGCTTCGTGCAGCGGCTCGACGAGATTGGCGTCAGCACCATCCGCAGCCAGGCCTGCAGCGACGTCGAGGGCGTGCGGCGCGCGGCCGCCGAGCTGGGCTATCCCGTCATCCTGCGCGCGGCCTACGCCCTGGGCGGCCTCGGCTCGGGCTTCTGCGACAACGAGGCGGAGCTCATCAGCCAGGCCGAGGAGGCTTTCTCGTTCTCCGGGCAGGTGCTCGTGGAGCGCAGTCTGAGGGGCTGGAAGGAGATTGAATACGAGGTGGTGCGCGACCGTTATGACAACTGCATCACGGTCTGCAACATGGAGAACGTCGACCCGCTGGGCATCCACACGGGCGAGTCGATTGTCGTGGCCCCCTCGCAGACGCTCACGAACAGCGAATACCACAAGCTGCGCGCGCTGGCCATCCGCATCGTCCGTCATCTGGGCATCGTCGGCGAGTGCAACGTGCAGTATGCGCTCGACCCTGACTCCGAGGACTATCGCGTCATCGAGGTGAACGCCCGGCTGAGCCGCTCGTCGGCCCTGGCATCGAAGGCGACGGGCTATCCGCTGGCCTTCGTGGCCGCCAAGCTCGCCGTAGGCTATGGTCTGTTTGAACTGAAGAATGCGGTCACGCAGACCACGTCGGCCTTCTTTGAGCCCGCCCTCGACTACGTGGTGTGCAAGTTGCCGCGATGGGATCTCTCGAAATTCCACGGCGTCAGCCATCAGCTGGGCTCGTCGATGAAAAGCGTGGGTGAGGTGATGGCCATCGGGCGCACCTTCGAGGAGGCCCTGCAGAAGGGGCTCCGCATGATCGGCCAGGGCATGCACGGATTCGTTGAAAACCGTCAGATTATTGACCATTCACCATTGACCATTGACCATTCCAATGTGGATGAGAGCGATGCGCAGCCCAATGGTCAATGTTCAATGGTCAATGGTCAATGGTCAATGGTCAATGGTCCATTAGCCTCCCCCACCGACCGACGCATATTCGCCGTCGCGCAAGCCCTGCAGGCGGGCTACAGCGTGGAGCAGATTCACCAGCTGACCCGGATCGACCGCTGGTTCATCGGCAAGATGAGCCACATCGTCGACATCGACCGCCGGCTGCGGGAGTTCAGTCAGCTGGGACAGCTCGTCGGGGTGATGGAACCGTCGGAACTGCTCGAGCTGGTCGAGTCGCCCGAGTTCAGCCATCTGCTCAGCGAGGCCAAGCGCTACGGCTTCTCCGACTTCCAGATAGCCCGCGCCGTCGGCCTGGAGCACGACATGAGCATGGAGGCCGCCGGACTGCTGGTGCGCGAGTGGCGCAAGGAGCTGGGCATCACGCCCACTGTCCGCCAGATTGACACGCTTGCCGCCGAATATCCTGCGCAGACGAACTATCTCTACCTGTCGTATTAGTCAAAAAATCAAGCAATTTCTTTGGGCGTTTTGAGAATAATGTGTAACTTTGCAGCAAACTTTTCGAAGGGTCGAAAGTAAAGGCGTGATATAACTGTTCGGCCATCCCCCGTTTCACGGGGGCTGTCCGACGAAAGAAATGCACCGAGTCGCTTGCATAGACGGAAAAAAGTGATTAGCTTT
>JAFTGI010000094.1 GCA_017458195.1 Prevotella sp. | reverse complement strand
CGGGAAATCAAAGTTCAATACTCTATATCTGTTGATAACAGAGGAAGCACCTGACGCTACATTTATCGAAAAGTATATTGTTTAGGAGAGTCTCTTTCAGACCCTCCTAAACAACAATGCTCAGGGACTGAGTAGTTACACCGGAGGGACAATTCGACAACAAGAGCCTGGCGGGTGAGGGGAGTGATGCGCTGGCGATGGTCAATGCGGTGGCCGACGAGCCAGATAATTTGACCGGTGGCATCGGTCATGACGAGCTGGCGTCGCTTTTCGCGGATGGAAAGATGGCGGTCGGTCAGGTAGTCGCTCACGAGCTTCGTGCCCGTCATGCCCAGGGGCTGGAAGCGGTCGGCCGACTGAATGGGTCTCACGGTGAGCGGAAAACGGCACTTGGATGCGTCCAGAACGGCACTTTGTTCTGACGCATCGAACGTCCATTTATCGGCAAGGCGAACGCGGAAATGCGTGGTTTCATCGTAGACATAAGTGCCCGTCTCAGGTAGGCGTAGGGTAGGGCGGCAGGCCTCGACAGGGGCAAGGTGCAGCTTTCCCTGATGCACGTAGAGCTCATGCGTGGCCGATATCCACATACGGCCGGAAGCAACGTCGGGCAGGCTTGCTGCCAGTTGCTCAATCTGGACGGGCAAGAAACCTGCGGGCGAAAGCCACTCGAAAAGCAGACTTTCCGGCGAGGGCTCGCGAAGAAGCTCGCTGATAGCGATGGAATCGTCGATTACGAGCCTTGAGATGGCCGATTTCATGCTTTCCTCATAGACGCGCAACGCCTCTTGCACCCTGCGAGCTGACTTGAGTATGTTTTCTGTCGCGCTGGGCCACTTCTGGATAATCCGTGGGAAGACTTCGAGCCGAATCAGGTTGCGGGTTGTGAAGGGGCTCAGATTCGTCGAGTCGATCATATAGCCTTGCCCTTGCTCAGCCAGCCAGACTTCAATCTCCTTGCGGCTGACGCAAAGCAATGGTCGGACTAAGTGACCTTGGCGGGGATGAATACCGGTAAGCCCGCGAAGTCCGGTGCCGCGCAGGAGGTTCATCATGACCGTCTCGGCCGAGTCGTCCTGATGGTGGGCAACGCAGATTTCATCAGCACCGATGTCACGTCTTAGCTGCTCAAAATAATTATAGCGAAGTTCGCGTGCAGCCATTTCAATGCCTACTTGATGCAATTCAGCATATACGACTGTGTCAAAGTGGATTAAATGAATATTAACGCCAAGTTTTTCGCAAAGTGATTTCACGAATTCCTCATCTCTCAGGCTTTCCTCACCACGCAGCTGAAAATTGCAATGGACAGCCTCGACCTGATAGCCTAACTGTCGCAGCACCAGCAGCAGACAGACGCTGTCAGCACCACCACTGACAGCGACGATGACACGTCCACCCGGCTTCAGCAGGTGTTCACGTTCGATGAAATTGGCGATTTTATTCAACATAGAGCACCAGGCCTTTCAAGTATTCGCCCTCGGGGTGATAAATGTTGACAGGATGGTCGGCAGGCTGATGCAGCTGATGGAGGATGCGTACACGACGCCGCGCTTGGGCTGCAGCCGTGAAGACAGCCGCCCGGAACTGGTCCTTGGTGACCACCTGCGAGCAGGAGAAAGTAAACAAAACACCTCCTTTAGCAATCTTTTCGAAAGCTTTGCTGTTCAGGCGAGTATAGCCTTTCAATGCATTATGTAGAGCTCCTCGATGCTTAGCAAAGGCAGGGGGATCGAGGATGATGAGATCATAATCGAGTGCTGAGTGTTGTGAGTTGAGTGTTGAGTCGGCGACACTGTCAAGAAAACGGAATGCGTCATCACAATAGGCCTCGTGGCGAGCATCACCAGGGAAGTTGAGTTCCACGTTGCGACGAGTGAGCTCTATAGCCTTGGCGGAAGCGTCGACAGAATGAACCAAACGGGCGCCGCCGCGCATAGCGTAGACCGAGAAACCACCCGTGTAGCAGAACATGTTGAGCACGTTGCGACCTTGGGCATAACGCTCAACGAGCGAGCGATTGTCGCGTTGGTCGACGAAGAAGCCGGTCTTCTGTCCGTTAAGCCAGTCAACGTGGAATGTCAAACCGTTCTCCATGGCTGTATTCACCTCACTACCGCCAATGAGGAATCCGTTCTCAGGCTCCACAAATGAGAGAGTCGTCTCGCTCTTATAATAGATGTTGGTGATGCGCCCCTCCATCACTTTCATGAGCTGCTCTGCGAGGGTATGCCGCAGGAGGTGCATGCCGACGCTATGTGCCTGCATGACAGCCGTTTGGTCGTAAATATCAATGACAAGTCCGGGGAGCATGTCGCCCTCACCATGTACGAGTCGATAGGTATTGTTGCGGGGCGTGTCGGCAATGCCCATCGCGATGCGGACCTGCAGAGCGGACGCCAGCCGTCGGCGCCAGAAATCGTCATCGATTGGCACGTCGTCAAAGGTCAGGACGCGCACGGCTATTGAACCCTGCTGATAGTGGCCGATGGCGATGAATTCGCCGTTTTCCGTCATGACTTTCGCCAATTCGCCTTCATTGATGCCCTCGTCAACATGCTTGATGGCCCCCGAGAACACCCAGGGATGGAAGCGCAGAAGACTCTCCTGCTTACCTCGTTTAAGCGTAATATTCTTCATTCGTTATCTTCTCGAATAATCAACTTATAATCATTTGTATCTCTGAGCCTTATAAGCTCCTCATAAATCTTGATACATGCCCATGCATCTGTTGCTGCGTAAAGTTTCTGCTTGTCTCCGAGGATGTCAGCTTCCCAGTTGCTCAATTGTTGGCGCTTGCTTATTTTCTTCCCGAACAGATTGGCATAAAGCTTCTGAAGGCTAAGATCCTCGATACCCACACTTCCGACGAGCGACTGAATGTCAATGAATTCGCCTGTCGTGAACTGCCCCAGACGATGAAGCGAGTTGAGGTCGTCGTGCCAAGAAAGTCCCAACTTCACCACTGTCCGATCCGCCAACAAACGTTTCAAGGCTGGCGTAAAGCCAGTGTGGTTCAGTCGAAAAAGGAAACACGTGTCGGGTGTTGACACCTGAAGCAGGGCCACGCGGTGCTGATGGCCGCGCTTGAAGCTTGGTCGCGTCTCGGTATCGAAACCTAAGATAGGCTGAGCGAGCAGGTAATTCACTGCCTTTTCCGTCTCGCCTGGAGTCAGGATGACGATGATCCTGCCTTCGAACTGAGCCACCGGAAGTTGCGCTATCAACTGTTTATCGAACTGGTTATAGATGATTTTTGACATGTCTTAAACGTTTTCGAGGTGCAAAAATACAAAAAAAATGTGATTTCATGATTAGTTCTCGTTTTTTTCCGCTAATTTTGCAGAAGAATTAACGAACAAAGCATAAATAATGGCAAAGAAAAAGAAAAAAGCGGCCCCGAAACAACAGCGCCCGTCATTGGCAGAATCGCTGGGGCTCAACCATATCGTAGATTTCTTCCGCAACGAGAAGTTTCATTTTGTGCTCGGCCTCATCATCTTCGCCGTGGCGATCTTCATGACCTGGTCGTTTGTCAGTTATTTCAGCACCGGACAAGCAGACCAGAGCCTGATTGACCATTTGCAAACCGACGAATTAGCCAATGAGCCTCGGGTATTTCTTAACTCATGCGGCTCCCTCGGAGCATACATGTCGTGGTTCTTCATCAAGCGTTGCTTCGGCCTGGCTGCCTTCATCGTCCCTGTATTCCTGCTTCTGCTGGCATTTCGCCTGATGCGGGCATATAAGGCGCGCCTCTTGAAGTGGTTTCTCGCCCTGGCGCTGCTCATGGTGTGGGCATCCGTAGCGTTGGCAAAGTTCCTTGCCCCGCTGTTTGCCGACCTCCACTTCGGTGCTGGCGGCGACCACGGGCTTTACATCTGCCGATGGATTGAGGGCTATGTAGGCGAGCCTGGGTTGATTGCCCTGCTTGGCATTACGGCCATTATGTTCCTGATTTATGTGAGTTCGGAGACTATCTATGTCATACGAAAGATATTGAACCCCGTTAAGATATTCACAGACCGTGTGACGTTTGAACTTAACGACACAGACAATGGTGTCAGCGAGGAGGACAGCTACATGCGGCATATTGAGACCGAAGACGACGAGATGCGCGTGTTCGACAACCCAGAGACGAACATCGTTGAATTTGAGCATCATTCAGAACCGGCCGCCAACAGCGCTGATGTCAAGCCTATCGTCGATGATGGCGTCAAAGAGAAGAAGGATGAGGATAACGGTGACGTCGACATGACCATCAATGTAGCCGAAGGCGGTGAGAAGGCTGACGGCGTAGACATGGTTAAGGTCGGGGAGAAAGAACTCGAGCCCTACGACCCAAAGCGCGACCTCGAGAACTATAAATACCCCACGCTCGACCTGCTGAAGGCTTACGAAGACGACGGGCGACCGTATATTGACATGGATGAGCAGAAGGCCAACAAGGACCGTATCATTCAGGTGCTGCGCAACTTCGGCATTGAGATTTCGTCCATCAAGGCTACCGTCGGCCCCACCATCACGCTCTATGAAATTACGCCGGCTCAGGGCGTGCGCATCGCCAAGATTCGCAATCTTGAGGATGACATCGCCCTCTCGCTGAAAGCCCTCGGCATACGTATTATCGCGCCAATTCCCGGCAAGGGCACCATCGGCATTGAGGTGCCTAACGAGAAGAAGGCCGTCGTCTCGATGCGCTCGGTGCTTGACTCGAAGACGTTCCAGGACACGACGATGGATCTGCCCTGCGCAATGGGAAAGACAATCACGAACGAGGTGTTCATGTTCGACCTCGCCAAGGCTCCCCACCTGCTCGTCGCCGGTGCGACCGGTCAGGGTAAATCTGTCGGCTTGAACGCTATCATCACCTCATTATTATATAAGAAGCACCCGGCAGAGATGAAAATCGTGCTCGTCGACCCGAAGATGGTGGAATTCTCAATCTATGGCAAGATAGCCAACCACTTCCTTGCCAAGGTGCCCGATGAAGACGCCTCGCCAATCATCACCGACACGAAGAAGGTGGTGCGCACGCTCAATTCGCTCTGTGTTGAGATGGACGCCCGCTACGAGTTGCTCATGGCCGCCGGTGAGCGTAATATCAAGGATTACAACCGCAAGTTCATCGCCCGCCAACTGAACCCCGAGAAGGGCCATAAGTTCATGCCCTACATCGTGGTAATCATTGATGAGTACGGCGACCTGATCATGACTGCCGGCAAGGAGATTGAGCTGCCCATCGCACGTATTGCCCAGAAGGCTCGCGCCGTCGGCATTCATATGATTATTGCCACACAGCGCCCGACTACCAACATCATCACGGGTACGATCAAGGCCAACTTCCCGGCTCGAATTGCCTTCAAGGTGTCGCAGGGCATCGACTCGAAGACGATTCTCGACCGCATGGGTGCCCAGCAGCTCATCGGCCGCGGCGACATGCTCTATCTGCAGGGCAACGATCCGATCCGCGTTCAGTGTGCTTTCGTCGACACACCTGAGGTGGACGACATCAACAAATACATCGCTGACCAGCAAGGCTATCTCGAACCATACGAATTGCCTGAACCCATCATGGCTGATGAAGATGGTGGCGGCGGCGGTGGCAACGAAGCCGACCTGAGCCACCTCGACCCGATGTTTGACGATGCAGCCCGCCTCATCGTCAGTTCGCAGCAGGGCTCTACCAGCCTTATCCAGCGCAAGTTCTCCATCGGCTACAACCGCGCAGGCCGACTGATGGACCAGCTCGAGAAGGCCGGCATAGTGGGGCAGGCCCACGGTTCGAAGCCCCGCGAGGTCCTCATCCAGGACGAAATGACTCTTGAAAACCTACTTAATTCACTCAGATAACATTAAGGACATGAAAAAGATTCTAATTACATTAGCATTTATAGCTTGCGGATTGACCACGATGACAGCTCAAACCGCCAAGCAGGTTCTCGACAAGTGCGCCCAGACGGTGAGCAATAAGGACGGCGTGAAAGCCGACTTCACCATGCAGAGCGCCCAGTATGGGTCGGCCAGCGGCACTATCGCCGTGAAGGGTCGTATGTTCAACGCCTCGACAAAGCAAAGCAGCATGTGGTTCGACGGTAAAACGCTGTGGACCTATATGGCCAAGAGCGACGAGGTGAACGTCACCACGCCCACCGAGGCCCAGCTTCAGGCCTTGAATCCCTATAACTTCATCAACCTCTACAAGCAGGGATTCAAGTACACGATGACCAAGAGCGACAAGGCCTTCAACGTTCACCTGACGGCTACCGACCAGAAGCGCAAGATCCGCGAACTGTTCATCATCGTCGACAAGACGACCTATCAGCCGACAGAAGTTAAGATGCTCCAGAACTCGAAGTGGACAACCTTCACGATCTCTAACCTGAAGACCACAAAGCTCAGCGACGCCACGTTTAAGTTTAACTCGAAGGACTTCCCCTCGGCTGAAGTCATTGACCTCAGATGAACCGCTTTCAACTTTTCAAGCTCCTCCGACGCAACAACAACCTCGCCTTCCGCCGCAATCCTGCCTACGAGCAGAGCGTGGCCGCCAAGGTGATGATGGTTATCGGCGGAGGCTTTATGGCTGCCTATCTTATTTTCTTTGCCGTCATGTTCTCCATGATGGCCAACGAGTCGGCCGAACCGGGTATGTGGCTCATGCTCATGCCTCTGCTCATGGCCATCGACTTCGGCGTCCGCTTCGGCATTCAACAGACACCGATGATGCTCGCCAAGCCCTACCTGCTCATGCCGGTGCCTTCGCACAGTGTCATCGAGACCTTCCTCATCACGTCGCTCCTGAGCGGCTACAACTGGACGTGGCTGTTCTTCTTCGTGCCTTACTGCTTCATTGTGCTCTGCGGATGTGCCACATGGAGTGCGGCGCTTGTCGTGCTCGTGAGCGGCATGCTTATCGTGCTCATCAACAGCCAGTGGTACCTGCTCGTTCGCACGCTGACCCAGCGCTCCCTGCTCTGGTGGCTTTTGCCGTTGGCCGTCTATGCCGCCTACTTCGTGCCGCTGTTCATGGAGGCCGACAGCGAGGTTGCGTTTTTCGAAGATGCCGTGGATGCGGTTGTGGAGTTTGGCTCTACATGGTGGTTCGTGCTGGTGTGTGCCGCTTCGCTCGTTGCCATTTTCATGCTCAACCGCTGGATGCAATTCCGCTATGTCAAGGAGGAAATCGCACGCGAGCAGAAGAAGCCGGCTGCACTGAAATCAGTGACCAAGTTCACCTTCCTTGAGCGCTTCGGCCTCGACGGCGAATACCTGAAGCTGGAGCTCAAGTCGGTGATGCGCAACAAGGCCATCCGCGCACGTGTGATCACCGCGCTGGCACTCATTATCGTGCTCACGCTGCTCATCGCCTATACGGATGTTTACGACGGACCCATGATGCTCAACTTCTGGTGCTACTATTGCTTCTCGCTCTACGGTCTGACCACGCTTGCCAAGGTGATGAGCCCCGAGGGCAACTACATCGACCTCCTGCTCGTGCATCGCGAGAACATCCTCTCGCTCTTGAAGGCCAAGTACTATTTCCATGTGGCCATTCTCCTCGTCCCCCTCATTCTCATGTTGCCGGCCATCATTGCCGGCAAGTTCTCGCTGATGATGATGGTAGCCTACATGCTCGTCACGAGCGGCCCCCTGATGATGGGACTCTTCCAGTTGGCCGTCTACAACAAGCAGACCTTGCCGCTCGACCAGAAAATCACGGGCAAGAACAACGTTGAGAACGGCGTCCAGACGTTTGTCGTCATGGCTGCCATGTTCGTCCCGCTCGCCCTCGTGGCCCTCCTTGTGCTCCTGTTCGACGAGCAGACTGCCTATTGGATATTGACGGCCATCGGGCTGGCCTTCACCTTGGCTCACCCATGGTGGCTGCGCAACATCTATGAGCGCATGATGCAGCGCAAATATGAGAATCTGGAAGGATTCCACGCCTCCCGCTAACATTCATCCCCCGACATGAAACGACTGACTTTACTCTCCTTGCTCTCAGTATGCCTGTACTTGCAGGCGCAGGTTCCCTTTGCTGACGGGAAGGTCATCAATCGTCCTATTCGTGAACTGACCTTTCCTGACGACAGCGTGCGCCTGAGTCTTGCCGACGAGCGCGACACGACCATTCTCCGCTCCGACTTTGAGGTGCGCTTCGCCGGCATAGAAATCCTCGAGGCTCAAGGATGGCTGGAGTCCGCCTACGCAAAGTTTGTCAAATATCCCGGCGCCAAGGCCTATCATGCCTATGTACGCCGTGAGGGTGATGGCGACTATGTTCGGCTTGACAATCAGCTGGTGCGCGACTATGATGTCTATGGTCGCGTCGATGCCGTAGGACTCCCTGCCGGCGACTATCGCCTGCGCATTGTGCCTGTCGACTCTGACGGTGTTGAGATTTCGCTTGCGGCTTCCGAGACAGACATCCTCAGCGTAGCTCCCCACGACCGTGCAGGCTTTGCCCATAAGAACCATCAACAAGGCGTAGGCGCCTACACCGACGACGGACGACTGAAGCCCGGGGCAGAGGTCATCTACGTCACGTCAGCCACGGCCCGCACGGTCAGCGCCCGCCTCTCGAGCGGCACGTACACCGGCATTCAGTCGATTCTCACGGCCTATGAGAAGGGCAATGTCACGACGCCACTCGCCGTGCGCATCATCGGCAAGGTCAATGCCTCGGATGTCGATTCGTTCGGTTCTTCCGCCGAAGGTCTTCAGGTGAAGGGGCGCAAGGCGGATTCCGAGCTCAACATCACCATCGAGGGCATCGGCGACGACGCCACCGTCTATGGCTTCGGCTTCCTCGTCCGCAATGTCAAGAGCCTCGAAATGCGCAATTTTGCCATCATGCAATGCATGGACGACGGCATCTCGCTCGACACAGACAACTCGAACATCTGGATTCACCACATCGACGTCTTCTATGGCCGCAACAAAGGCGGCGACCAGAAAAAGGGTGACGGCGCCATCGACGTGAAAAGCGACTCAAAGTTCGTCACCATCGACAACTGCCATTTCTGGGACACTGGCAAGTCGTCGATGTGCGGCATGAAAAGCGAGTCGGGGCCCAACTACATCACCTACCACCACAACTGGTTCGACCACTCAGATTCCCGCCACGCACGCGTGCGCACCATGAGCGTTCACATGTATAACAATTACTTTGACCAAGTGGCCAAGTACGGCGTGGGGGCCACCAGCGGCAGCAGCATCTTCATGGAGCGCAACTACTTCGCCGGCACCAAGAAGCCCATCCTCTCGTCGCTCCAGGGCACCGACGCCCTCGGCTCAGGCACGTTCTCCGGCGAGGACGGCGGCATGGTCAAAGCCTTCGGTAACCACTTCGACCATCAGGCGAAGAATTTCCGTTACCATACCCAAGCGTCGCCTGCCGCGACCGGCTACGACGCCTACGAGACGGCCACGCGCGACGAGCAGGTGCCTGCGTCGGAGGTGACAAGGGTAGGGGGCACCGCCTATGACAACTTCGACACCGATGCCTCGCTCATGTACGACTATGCGCCCGACGATGCCGCCGACGTGCCCGCCAAGGTGACGGGACGCTTGGGGGCTGGCAGAATGAACCACGGCGACTTCCAATACGCATTCAAGGACAACATCGGCGACGATGATGCAGATTCTGAACTTGACACTGCCCTCGAGGGTCTCATCAAGAACTACGAATCACGCTTCATCGGCTTCTTCGGGCAACCGGCTTCGACTGACGACGATTCTGACACAACCAGCGTCACGCCTCACGTCGGCGATGTCATCCTCTGTTCGTTCGACAAGAACGGCACGCCCTCGTCCGATTTCTTCACCGTCATTGGCAACGGCTCTAACTCAAAGGGAGAAATCACCGTCGATGGCGTCACCTACACCACCTGCCTGAAGATCGAATCGTCCACCAGAATCTTGTTCACCTTGACTGAACCCATGCGCATGACGCTTTACTTCGGCCCTTCAGAGACGGCTTCCATCAAGATTGACGGCACGAAAATCACCGGGGCCACGGGCAACATCTACTCAACAACGCTCCCGGCAGGCCCCCATGAGCTGACCAAAGACAAGTCGGTCAACCTGTTCCTTATCAAACTCGAAATTGCAGAATAAATAGCAAAGCGGCACTTCTCTTTGAGAAAAATACCGCTTTTCCATGAGAAAAGTACCGCTTTTCTGGGGGAAAAGTACCGCTTTTCTGGCAGAAAAGCGGTGCTTTTTCAAGGCACCCGGCTCACCACCTCCTGATAGCCGACGAGGCGCCAGGTGCGCTCACCTATACCTTTATAATATACGAGAGCTTCGTAGCGGTTCTCTGTCTGGAAGAAAGAACCCTCTTCGGGCACGAGGCTCACAACGCCCTGCGCGTCCTCCATCAAGAGCTGATAGTTGTAGTAGCCAAGTTTCTGAAGAACGACGGCATTGTAGGCGCCCTCCGCAGCGTTGTAGCTCATCACGTAGTTCTCCCGGTCCTCCGTTGTCCAGGCACCGTCGATGAAGACGCGCGTCCCCTCGTAGGGCCTTGGCGCCATGAGCTTATAGTGGACGAAGACATATTCCGAGGTGCACTCCGATTCGTAGTTGTCGCTATTGCGCAGAATGAAGGCGCCGTCGGCATCGCGGTCGTAGATATAGTTGCGCTGCTCCTCGCAGATGTAAGGGAAGACGTGGTAGCGACGCTCATCCTGCACCCATGCGACGTTGGCGAGTCCCATCGTCGTATGGTTAGGGTTGAGCACCTCAAACTTGTGGAATTCGTTACCAGCCTCGAAGATCAGCTCGCGGTTGTGTTCCCACTTCAGTCCCTTCTGGTTGATGAAGTTTGGACGTGGGTTCGATCTCATCCCCTCCTCGCGGCCGTTCTGCATGACGAAGGTCTGGATCTGCTCCTCCAGGTTGGTCACGCGCAGCTCATTGTAGTTCACCGTCATGTCCACCTGCTGATAGCGCCCGTTCAGCTCCACATCCGTATTGGACGTGATGCCCAGACCCACGTTTACGACGGGCTCCACGACATGGAACTCAACGGTCAGCACCTCCTCGTCGTCCTCGTCTTCATCGAGCACGTGCAGGCGATAGTTGCCGCTCATCTTCAGCCGCATCTGGTCGTTAGGCAGCGTCAGCTTGTAGTGCGTGTAGAGCACATTGGTGTTCAGCGAGTTTTCATAATCCTCAATAGGCAGACGGTTGAAGCCTTCAAGCCAGTCGCTCTCAAAGATACCCTCCGTGGGCGTCCAGTCAGGCTCACAATGCTCCACCACATAGACATAGCGATGGTACACGTGCGAGAGCTCGTCGAAACTGACCGTCAGACGGTCGTGCGACCCCAGAGTCATCATCGGGACCAGCTTCATCCAGTCGTCGTTGACCCTCACTTCGAGCGACTTCACGTCAGCCGACAGGATGCGATGGCGAGCCCAGGCAGAGCATGGCATGACGGCCAGACATATTGCAATCATAACGTTCCTAAACATCATCGTCATTATCTTTTTGCCGACAAAGATAAGTAAAAAAACTGATATTAACCTCCTTTTATGCGATAAAAATGAACGAAGAACGCCTAAATTGAGGGTTTGAACAAAAAAAGACCCGAAAATGTTTGGTCGGTTCAGAAAAAAAGTGTACCTTTGCACCCGCAAATCCGACAAAGGATGCACCCTTAGCTCAGTTGGTAGAGCACCTGACTCTTAATCAGGGTGTCCAGGGTTCGAGCCCCTGAGGGTGTACATCTCGTGGAAGGATAGGCAAACGGACAAAGCACATTGACAGCATGATGCACCCTTAGCTCAGTTGGTAGAGCACCTGACTCTTAATCAGGGTGTCCAGGGTTCGAGCCCCTGAGGGTGTACATAGTGCAGGCCGACATGGCTCAGTTGGTAGAGCAACGCATTCGTAATG
>JAFTGI010000093.1 GCA_017458195.1 Prevotella sp. | reverse complement strand
CGACCTCCAGCTGAAGGCCCTGCCTCGCTGCGGGTTTGCCGCCGATGCACTTGATAACAGCCGAATGGTGCTTGTCCACACCACTGCCGAAGCCATGGACTTGGCTAACCGCTATGCTCCTGAACACCTCATTCTGCAGACCGACGACTGCATGGAACTGGCTGCCAAGGTTGTCAATGCGGGCAGTGTCTTTCTCGGAAAGTATGCCTGCGAGAGTGCCGGCGACTATGCCAGTGGCACCAACCACACGCTGCCTACCCACGGCTATGCCACGGCCTACAGCGGCGTCAATCTTGACAGTTTTATGCGCAAGATTACCTTCCAGCATCTCACACCCGAAGGCATCCGGAGCATTGGCCGTACCGTCGAACTCATGGCTGAGGCTGAAGAACTGCAGGCGCATAAGCACGCTATGACCCTAAGAATAAAGAGCTTATGAAACCACTCATTGATCTTTGCCGTCCCTGCATCTGGCGGCTGGAGCCCTACAGCAGTGCCCGCGACGAATACAGCGGGCATCAGGCCACCGTGTTTCTCGATGCCAACGAGAATCCCTACAACCACCCCCTGAATCGCTATCCTGACCCCATGCAGACGGAGGTGAAAGCCGTGCTCGCCCAGCGCAAGGGTGTGGCTCCGGAAAACATCTTTCTGGGCAACGGCAGTGACGAAGCCATCGACCTGGCCTACCGCTGCTTTGCCGAGCCTGGGGTTGACAACGTCGTAGCCATTGAGCCCACCTACGGCATGTATAAGGTCTGTGCAGACATCAACAACGTGGAGTATCGCCCTGTACTGCTCGACGACCACTTTCGGCTCGATGCGGACAAACTGCTTGCTGCGACTGACGAGCATACGAAGATTGTTTGGCTCTGCAGTCCCACCACTCCTACGGGCAACGACCTCGCCGAGCATCAGATCTGGCAGGTGTTGCAGCGCTTCCAGGGGCTTGTCGTGGTCGACGAGGCCTATGTCGATTTCTCTTCGCGCCGCTCGTTTCGCTATCGTCTTGGCGAGTTCCACAACCTCATCGTGCTTCAGACCTTCAGCAAAGCGTGGGGCAGTGCTGCCATCCGGCTCGGCATGGCCTTTGCAAGTGCCGATGTCATTCGTATATTTAATAAGGTGAAGTATCCCTACAATGTGAATGCCCTGACCCAGCGCGAAGCCCTTCGGCTGATGGGCGATGCCCTGAAACCGGCATGCTGGGTGGCTGAGCTTCTGGACGAGCGCCAGCGTCTGATGGAGCGGCTCACCGAGTTGCCTCTCTGCCTTCAGGTCTATCCTACGGATGCAAACTTCTTCTTGGCTCGTGTCACCGACGCCCAGCGTATTTACGACCTGCTGGTTGCCCAAGGCATCATCGTCCGCAACCGCACCCGCGTCAGACTATGCGCAGGCTGTCTGCGCATCACCATCGGCACCCCCGACGAGAACGACCGGCTCATTGCGGCCCTAAAGGAAATGAAGTTATGAACATTGCCGTTGTCAAGTATAATGCGGGCAACATCTGCTCCGTGATGAATGCCCTCGGTCGACTGGGCGTAGATGCCCGCCTGACCGACGACCCTGCGGAGTTGCGGCAGGCCGACAAGGTCGTCTTCCCTGGCCAGGGCGAGGCCGCCACTGCCATGCACTACCTGCGTGAGCGAGGGCTCGACGAGGTTATCCGAAGCCTTGAGCACCCTGTCTTAGGCATCTGCGTCGGGCAGCAGCTTCTTTGTCAGCACTCCGAGGAGGGCGACGTCGACTGTCTCGGCATCTTTTCGACCGACGTGCGCCGCTTCCGCCCGGGATGTGCCGACGACAAGGTTCCCGCTATGGGGTGGAATAAGCTTGGCAACCTGCGTTCGCCGCTCTTTGAAGGGCTTACCGATCCCTATGTTTATTTTGTACATAGCTATTATTGTCCGCTCTGTGCTGAAACGGCTGCCACAACTCACCACATTCTCGATTACAGTGCCGCCCTTCAGCGCGACAATTTCTTTGCCACGCAGTTCCATCCCGAAAAGAGTGGGAGCGTCGGCGAACAGATCCTGAAAAACTTTCTCTCGATATGATAGAACTCATCCCTGCCATAGACATCATTGAAGGCCAGTGCGTTCGCCTGACCAAGGGTGATTATGGGGCCAAGACCGTCTATAGCTCTAATCCCGTCGAGGTGGCTCAACACTTTGAAAGCCTGGGTCTCCGTCGGCTCCATGTGGTTGACCTTGACGGTGCCAAGTCGCGCCATATCGTCAATGTTGCCACGCTGCGGGCTATCGTTAAGGCCACGTCGCTCGTCGTTGACTTCGGCGGTGGCATCAAGAGCGACGATGACCTCGAACAGGCCTTTGCCGCTGGAGCCTCGATGGTGACCATCGGTTCCGTAGCAGTCAGCCATCCGGAGCTCATGACCCGCTGGATTGAGACCTATGAACCTGAGCGCATCATCCTCGGTGCCGACGTCCGCCAAGGGCGGCTGAGCATCAACGGATGGCTGGAGCAGAGCGACACCGACGTGCTCAGCTTCATCGGCCATTACCATCGTCTTGGCATTCGCCAGGTGCTGTGCACCGACATTGCCAAGGACGGCACGCTGTCGGGACCTTCGCTGCCCCTCTATCAAGAGATCATGGCGGCTTTTCCCGATCTTCATCTCATCGCCAGCGGCGGCGTCGCGTCCGACGACGACATTCGCTGGCTTGAGGCTGCAGGCATTCCCGCAGTTGTCTTCGGCAAGGCTTTTTATGAAGGTCGTCTGACCATCACTCCTTCTGACTATGAGCATCACTAAGCGCATTATCCCGTGCCTCGACGTCAAGGACGGACGCACGGTGAAGGGCACCTGCTTCGTGAATCTTCGTGAGGCCGGCGACCCTGTTGAGTTGGGCGAGGCCTACAGCATGGCTGGCGCCGACGAACTGGTCTATCTCGACATCACGGCCTCGCATGAGGGTCGGCGCACCTTTACGCAGGTCGTCCGTCGCGTGGCAGAGCGAATCAACATTCCTTTTACGGTGGGCGGCGGCATCAGCGAGCTTGACGACGTGAAGCGTCTGCTTGATGCGGGTGCCGACAAGGTGAGCGTCAACAGCGCAGCCCTTCGTCGGCCCGAGCTGATCAGCGAGATTGCACGCCAGTATGGCAGCCAGGTCTGCGTCTGCGCCATTGATGCCCGCGAGGATGCCGACGGCTGGCACTGCTACGTCAAGGGCGGACGCGAGCGCACCCATAGGGGGCTGCTGGAGTGGGCCCACGAGGCTCAGGAACGTGGTGCAGGGGAGATTCTCTTTACCAGCATGAACCACGACGGCACCCGTCAGGGGTTTGCCAACGACGCCCTGGCCGAGCTCCATCGGCTGCTCTCAATCCCGGTCATTGCCAGCGGCGGGGCGGGGGAGATGGTGCATTTCCGCGACGCATTCACCTTGGGACATGCCGATGCCGCACTGGCAGCCAGCGTCTTCCACTTCGGCGATATCCCAATCCCAACCCTGAAACAATATTTACGCAACGAAGGCATTAACGTGAGATTATGAATAAGGAAATAGATTTTGAGAAAATGGGCGGCCTCGTCCCCGCCATCGTTCAGGACGACAGCACGGCCCGCGTGCTCATGCTGGGCTATATGAACCGTGAGGCCTACGAGAAGACGCTCGCCACGGGGCTTGTCACCTTCTTCAGTCGTAGCCGTCAGGCCCTATGGACAAAGGGCGAGACCTCAGGCAATCTGCTTCATCTGCAGAGCATCGCAGTGGATTGCGACGGCGACGCCCTGCTCGTCAAGGCGACGCCCGACGGCCCCGTCTGCCACACCGGCACCGACACGTGCTGGGGCGAGACCAACAGTGGGAATCCACTGATGTTCCTCACTGATCTTCAGGATTTTATAGAAACAAGGCACCGCGAGATGCCTGAGGGCAGCTACACGACAAGCCTCTTCCGCGACGGCCTGAACCGCATGGCTCAGAAAGTGGGCGAGGAAGCGCTCGAGACCGTCATTGAGGCCACCAACGGCACGCCCGAAAGGCTCATCTACGAGTGCTCAGACATGTTCTATCATCTCATCGTGCTGCTCACCAGCAAGGGCCTGCGCATAGAAGACGTTGCCCGTGAACTGCAAGTGCGCCATTCACCGCAATGGAAGAAACATTAGGCCAGGTCATTTCCCTCGGCGTAGCAGTGCTGTGGACCATATCGGCCCTGGCCAGCGAAGTGGGCAGCCGTAGCCTTGGTGTCGCCGTCGTCAACGTGTGGCGACTGGGGCTGGCGCTCCTGTTTTCGGCTCTGCTGTTGTGGGGCGTCACGGGGCAGCCTTATCCCGTCTTCGCATCGGGCACCACGTGGATGTGGCTCCTGCTGTCTGGTTTCGTGGGCTATTTCTTCGGCGACTGGTGTCTGTTCAACAGCTATCTTGTTATTGGCTCGCGCATGGGACAGTTGTTCATGACGCTTGCCCCCATGTTCACTGCCTTTGCAGCATGGGTCATGATCGGACAGACACTTTCGTGGTCGGCCTTGCTGGCCATGGCTGTCACACTGCTTGGCATTGCCATCAGCGTGCTCGGACGCGACACCGACCACCATGTCCAGCTCAACCTGCCCCTGCGTGGCATTCTCCTCGGCATCGGTGCCGCCCTCGGTCAGGGCGTAGGCCTGGTGCTCAGCAAGATAGGCGTCGACAGCTATACGGCCGATTTGTCGCCTCATCTGGCCGATCTGTCAGCCAGTGCCGCCCTGGGCGCCATTGTGCCGATAGATATGACCGACGTACTGCCCTTCGCGGCTAACATGATTCGTTGTGTGGCGGGGGGTGGCTGCTTTGCTATATGGCTCATTGCCAGCGGCCATGCCTCCGACATGCGGGGCAGCTTTAGTCAGCGGCGTGGCATGCTGGCCATGCTCGTTGCCGTCTTCGCCGGGCCTCTGTTCGGTGTAGGCTTCTCGCTCATGGCCGTTCAGTACACTGCCGCCGGTATTGCCAGCACGATTATGGCCACCACGCCCATCATCATCCTCCTGCCCTCACGGTGGCTGTTCCATCAGCCCATCACTCCGGCGGCAGTCCTCGGAGCCCTTGTCTCCGTAGCCGGTGTCAGCCTTTTCTTCTTGATTTGAATCGTTCTGAATAGTGAAAAATGGCGCTTCTCGAAAGTAATATACCCCTATATTACCTTCGAGAAGCGCCATTTTTCATTTTTTTGCCCGTTATATTTTAGACTGGGATGGGCTGGCCGACAGACGTCGTTTTAGCATTTTATGTGTTAAAGGTCAGTTCCTCCTTTTCGGGATGCTTGTCGATACGAATGGTAATGCCGACAGGCAGGTCGCCGTTGATGATGAGCTCGCAGATACCGTCCTCGATGTAGTTCTGTATGGCGCGCTTCAAGGGGCGTGCACCGAACTGCACGTCGTAGCCCTTCGTTGACACAAACGACTTGGCCTCGTCGGTGAGTTCCATCTTGTAGCCCATGTCGGCGATGCGCTTCTCCAAGGGGCGCAGCTCCACGTCGATGATGCGCTTGATGGCCTCAAGGTCGAGCTGGTCGAAGGTGATAATCTCGTCCAGACGGTTGAGGAACTCAGGTGAGAACTGCTTCGACAGGGCCTTCTGCACGATGCTGCGGGCATGCTCGCGGTCGCGCTCATCCATGCTGATGCCGATGCTGGAGGCCGTGAAGCCCACGCCGCGGCCGAAGTCCTTCAGCTGGCGTGTGCCGGCGTTGGAGGTCATGATGATGACCGTGTTGCGGAAGTCGACGAAGCGTCCGTTGCCGTCGGTCAAGCGACCCTCGTCGAGCACTTGCAGCAGGAGGTTGAAGACATTCCCGTGGGCCTTCTCAATCTCGTCGAGGAGCACGATAGAGTAGGGCTTGCGGCGTACGCGCTCGGTGAGCTGGCCGCCCTCCTCGTAGCCCACGTAGCCCGGAGGGGCTCCGATGAGGCGTGAGACATTGAACGACTCGGTGTATTCAGACATGTCGACACGGATCAGGGCATCGGCCGAGCCGAACATGAACTCGGCCAGTTTCTTGGCCAGATAGGTCTTGCCGACGCCCGTCGGACCAAGGAACATGAAGGCGCCGATGGGGTGGTTGGGGTCTTTCAGTCCGACGCGGTTGCGCTGGATGGCACGCACCATCTTCTCGATGGCCTTGTCCTGGGCGATGACCTCGCTCTTGAGCTGCTCTGCCATGCCTTTCAGGCGGATGCCTTCGCTTTCGGCCATGCGCTGCACGGGCACGCCGGTCATCATCGACACGACGTTGGCCACCTCTGCTTCGCCCACCTCCTGCAGGTCGTCGATCTTGCCGCTCTGCCAGTCGGCCTCGAGGGCAGCCAGTTGCTGCTCCAGCTCGGTCTGACGGTCGCGATAGCTGGCGGCGAGCTCGAAGTTCTGGTTCTGCACGGCAGCCTGCTTGCGGTCTTTCACGTGGGTCAGTTCCTTCTCCTTCTCAACGATTTCGGGCGGAATGTCGGCATGCGACAGATGCACGCGCGAGCCCGTCTCGTCCATGGCGTCGATGGCCTTGTCGGGGAAGGCACGGTCAGCAACGTAGCGTTCTGTCAATTTGACACACGCCAGAATGGCATCGTCGGTATAGCGCACGTGGTGGTGATGCTCGTAGCGGTCCTTGATGTTGTGAAGGATCTGCAGCGTGTCGTCGACCGATGTGGGTTCGACGATGATTTTCTGGAAGCGGCGCTCCAGGGCGCCGTCCTTCTCAATCGAGTTGCGGTATTCGTCGAGCGTGGTGGCGCCGATGCACTGAATGGTGCCGCGTGCCAGTGCGGGCTTCATGATGTTTGCGGCATCCATGGTTCCGGCGGCCGAGCCTGCACCGATGATGGTGTGGATTTCGTCTATAAAGACGATGATGTCGGGACTCTGCTCAATCTCCTTGAGCAGGGCGCGGATGCGCTCCTCAAACTGTCCGCGATACTTCGTGCCGGCCACCAGACCGGTCATGTCGAGGCTGACGAGCCGCTTGTTGAAGAACATGGGCGACGTCTTGCGCTGGGCAATCAGCTGTGCCAGGCCCTCGACGATGGCGCTCTTGCCCACGCCGGGCTCGCCAATCAGGATGGGGTTGTTCTTCTTGCGTCGGCCGAGGATTTCGACAACGCGCTGTATCTCACGCTCGCGGCCCACGACAGGGTCGAGCTTATCCTCAAGCGCAGCCTTGGTCAGGTCGGTCGAGAAGTTGTCCAGCACGGGTGTCTTCGACTTCTGCTTCTGCGCTGTCTGCGTGGTCGTATTGCTCTTGTCGCCGGCGCCGGTGTCGTCGGCATCATATTCTTCCTCGTCTTCGTCGGGCAGCCCAATGCCCGACGTCGTGGTGGTTGCTGTCTGGCCTGAACGTAGCAGGCTCAGCACGTCTTCATAGTTCATATTGTTGAATTCCAGTATTTGCTTGGCCCCGTTGTCCACCTGATCGTGCAGGATGGCCAGCAGCAGGTGCTGCTCGTCGACACGCGTCATGCGCTGGATGCGCGCCTCGAGCACTGCCAGCTTCAGGATGTTCGAGGCCCGCTCGTTGAGCACCAGCTCGCGGGTGTTGATGGGTTGGTTGATGCCGTCTTCCCTGACTTTCATTTCGAGTTCGGCTTTCACCGACTGCATGTTCAGGCGGAGCCGGCGAAACACGTCGATGACGGGACCGTCCTTCATGCGCAGAAGACCGAGCAGCAGGTGCTCGGGCCCTACGGAGCTCGATGCCAGCCGTGCGGCTTCCTCACGGGAGAAGGCTAATATTTCGGATACCTTTGGTGAAAACTGACTTGACATTCTCTCTGTTCCTTTCTTTTTACTGATAAGCATGTATAAGACCTCAACAGCAAAAGTCGTGCCATTCTCGGATCAGTCGGTTTTCGCGGTGTGTTTGTGGTAAAGTCCGAAAGGAGTCAGACTTCGAGTGCCAGTTCAATCTTGTGCTCCTTGGCCATGCGGCGCAGGTTGAGCAGGGCATAACGCATCCGACCGAGGGCCGTGTTGATGCTCACGTTGGTTATTTCGGCGATTTCCTTGAATGAAAGCTGTTGGAAGAAGCGCATGTAGACGACCTCGCGCTGAGGTGCGGGCAGGTTGTTCATCATCCGCTTCACGTCGATAAGCACTTGCTCGTTGATGATCTCTGACTCGCGATAGGTGTCGAGCACCGAGGCGCCGCGCAGGTTCTGCAGGTCGTTCTCTGCGTTGGGCTCGACGACGTGGCGCGACTGCTGCTGGCGATACCAGTCCATGATGACGTTGTGGGCGATGCGGGTGAGCCAGAACTGGAACTTGCCCGAGTCGGTGTACTGACCGTTCTGCAGTTTCGTAATCACCTTGACGAACGTCTCCTGGAAGATGTCGTCGGCAATGTCATGGTCGCGAACCACGAACATAATATATGTGAACAACTTGGTTTGGGTGCGTGACAATAACTCATCGAACGCACGGTTGTTGCCTTTAACGTAGAGGAGGGCCAACGCTTCGTCGGTCATACCTTCAAAATTCTTCATAT
>JAFTGI010000092.1 GCA_017458195.1 Prevotella sp. | reverse complement strand
GGCCATGCTCGTGGTGACCGACCCCGGCGTGCTGAATCCCTACGAGTTCATCGGCGCCGTCATCAACCGCCGCCTGCCTAACCCCTTCATGCCCGACGCCCCGCAGCGCATCGCCATGGACACCAGCCAGAAACTGCCCATCCGCTTCGGCGAGACCATCAAGAAGTATCTGGCCCGCGGCCTCGACATGCAGAACCTTGTGCTCATCCCGCTGACCTTGGCCGGCTATGCCCGCTACCTGAAAGGCATCAAGGACGACGGCACGCCTTTCGAGCCCTCGCCC
Source organism: Prevotella sp. (assembly GCA_017458195.1). Classification (GTDB taxonomy): domain Bacteria; phylum Bacteroidota; class Bacteroidia; order Bacteroidales; family Bacteroidaceae; genus Prevotella. The sequence continues at coordinate 8,445 of JAFTGI010000092.1, read as the reverse complement.
GATCCCATGCTCGCTGAACTGCAGGCCATCGTGGCTCCGCTCGAAGTGGGCAAGCAGGATCAGGACTACAGCTGCCTGAAACAGCTTTACTCACGCAAGGACGTCTTCGGTCTTGACCTCTATGAGGCAGGCCTCGGCGAGCAGATTGAGGGCATGGTGCGCGAGCTCTACGCCGGCAATGGTGCCGTCCGCCGGACACTCCACAAATATGTAAGTGCACGATAAAACAACAAACAACTTAATAATAAACAATCTTAAAAAAACAAACATGAAACCATTAAACAAACACTTTGCGCCCAAAAGCGTGGCACCCGAGAAGGTGATTCAGTTCGGTGAGGGTAACTTCCTCCGTGCATTTGTCGATTGGATCATCTGGCACATGAACCAGAAGACCGACTTCAACGGCTCTGTCGTCGTCGTCCAGCCTCTGGCTCAGGGCATGATCGAATGGCTCAACGGCCAGGACTGTCTCTACCACGTCAACCTTCAGGGCCGCGAGAACGGCAAGCCCGTGAACACACTGGAGCGCATCGACTGCATCAGCCGCTGTCTGAACCCCTATAGCCAGAACGACGCCTTCATGGCTCTGGCCGACCAGCCCGAGATTCGCTTTGTCATCTCGAACACTACCGAAGCCGGCATCGCCTTCGACCCTGCCTGCAAACTCGACGACAAGCCCGCCTCGTCTTACCCCGGCAAGCTCGTGCAGCTGCTCTATCGCCGCTATCAGACCTTCAACGGTGACCCCACCAAGGGTCTCATCATCTTCCCCTGCGAGCTCATCTTCCTCAACGGCCACGTTCTCAAGGACTGCATCCGCAAGTACATTGACCTCTGGCAGCTCCCCGAGGGCTTCCGCCAGTGGTTCGAGAACTCATGTGGCGTCTATGCCACGCTCGTCGACCGCATCGTGCCGGGCTTCCCCCGCAAGGAGATTGCCCAGATTCAGGAGAAGGTGTCGTATCGCGACAACCTCGTCGTGCAGGCCGAGAACTTCCACCTCTGGGTCATCGAGGCCCCGAAGGAAGTGGCCCGCGAATTCCCCGCCGACAAGGCCGGGCTCCACGTGCTGTTCGTCCCCTCTGAGGAGCCTTACCACAAGCGCAAGGTCACCCTGCTCAACGGCCCGCACACCGTGCTGTCGCCCGTAGCCTACCTGAGCGGCGTCAACATCGTTCGCGATGCCTGTCAGCATGAGGTCATCTCGAAGTATATCCACAAGGTGCAGTTCGACGAGCTCATGCAGACGCTCGACCTGCCGCAGGAGGAACTGGAGAAGTTTGCCAACGACGTGCTCGAGCGCTTCGACAACCCCTTCGTCGACCATCAGGTGACGAGCATCATGCTCAACTCGTTCCCCAAGTTCCAGGCGCGCGACCTGCCCGGCGTGAAGACCTACCTGGAGCGCCGTGGCGAGCTGCCCCGCGGCCTCGTCTTCGGCCTTGCCGCCATCATCACCTACTACAAGGGCGGCAAGCGTGCTGACGGTGCCGACATCACGCCCAACGACGACCCGAAGATCATGGACCTGCTGAAGGAGCTCTGGGCCACGGGCGACACACAGAAGGTCGCCGACGGCGTGCTCGCTGCCGAGTTCATCTGGCAGGAGGACCTCAACAAGGTTGCCGGCCTCAACGCCCTCGTCAAGCAGTACCTTGACCTCATTCAGGACAAGGGCATGCTCGAGGCCGTGAAGACCATCCTGTAAAGAACCAATGTCTGTGGGAGGCTGACCTGCCTCACTCAAATAATCGCGAGGCCGCACTGCTCATGCAGAGAGTAGTGCGGCCTCTTTGCTTGCACTTGAATATCGTATGTCAGGGGACACTTTTTCTGCGTTTTATTTTGCTCATTCGGATAAAAGTTGTATCTTTGCAGCAAAATCTAATAAACCGACCTTACTATGAACATTCATCACATCTCGGCCGAGCACCTGACCATAGAGCGCATCGGCGAAATTATCAAGAATGGTTACAAACTGGCACTCAGCGACGATGCCCGCAAGCGCATCATCCGCTGCCGCGAATATCTGGACGAGAAAATTGCATCGCAGACGGAGCCCGTCTACGGCGTGACCACTGGCTTCGGCTCGCTCTGTAAAGTATCGATAAGCAAGGAGCAGCTGTCGCAACTGCAAGTGAACCTCATCAAGAGCCATGCCTGCGGCGTGGGCGAACGTGCGCCGAAGGACGTGGTGCGCATCATGCTGCTGCTGAAAGTCCAGTCGCTCAGCTACGGCTACTCGGGCTGCAAGCTCGACACCGTGGAGCGCCTCATCGACTTCTTCAACAACGACATCACGCCCGTGGTCTATCGCCAGGGTTCGCTCGGCGCCTCAGGCGACCTCGTGCCGCTGGCCCACCTCAGTCTGCCGCTCGTCGGTGAGGGCGAAGTAGAGATGGACGGTAAGGTCATCCCGAGCAACGAGATGCTCCACCGTATGGGGTGGAACCCCATCGAGATGGCCTCTAAGGAGGGACTGGCCCTGCTCAACGGCACTCAGAACATGAGCGCCTACGCCGTGTGGAGCCTCATCGAGGCAAAGCGGCTCAGCGACTGGGCCGACCGCATCGCCGCCATGAGCCTCGACGCCTTCGACGGCCGCATCGAGCCCTTCCTGCATGCCGTACATGCCGTGCGTCCCCATCTTGGACAGATTGAGACGGCCAAGAACATGCGCGAGCTGCTGGAGGGCAGCGAGCTCATCCAGGGTGAGAAGACCAACGTGCAAGACCCCTACTCCTTCCGCTGCGTGCCGCAGGTGCACGGCGCTGTGAAGGACACGCTGCGCTACGTCCATTCGGTCATCGACATCGAGATTAACTCAGCTACCGACAACCCGACGGTCTGCCCCGACGACGACCTGATCATCTCGGCCGGCAACTTCCACGGCGAGCCTATCGCGCTGCCCATCGACTTCCTGTCGATTGCCATGAGCGAGCTGGCCAACATCTCGGAGCGCCGCATCTACCGACTCGTCTCGGGCCTGCGCGGACTGCCCGACTTCCTCGTGGCCAACCCGGGCCTCAACAGCGGCTTCATGATTACGCAGTATACGGCCGCCTCATGCGTCTCGCTGAACAAGAGCCTGGCAATGCCCTCGTCGGTCGACTCGATTCCCTCGTGTCAGGACCAGGAGGACCTCGTCTCGATGGGAGCCAACGCCGCGCTGAAACTGCAGAAGGTCATCCTCAACACGGAGCGCGTGCTGGCCATCGAGCTGATGAACGCCGCCCAGGCCCTGGAGTTCCGCTTCCCGCGGAAGTCGTCGCCCACGATTATGAAGATCCACGAGGACTTCCGCCGCGAGGTGCCCTTCATCAGCGACGACGTCGTCATGTATCCGCTCATCGAGAAAGCCATTCAGTTCCTACGCAAATGAGAACCGGAATAATATGAAACAACTGTTAGTCAAGAACATAGGCTTGCTCGTGGTCGACCGCCACGGCAAGCCTTTTTTATGCGGCCAGGAAATGGCGCAGCTCGAAGTGCTCCGCGATGCCTGGCTGCTCATTGAAGACGGAAAAGTAAAGGACTTTGGGGGAAGTGAGAAGTCGGAAGTGAGAAGTGAGAAGTCTTGTCAGTCAAACACTTCTCACCTCTCACTTCTCCCTTCTCACTTAGAGATTGATGCCCAGGGCGGCGCCGTGCTGCCCTCGTTCTGCGACTCCCACACCCATCTGGTCTATGCCGGCAGCCGCGAGGGCGAGTTCGTCGACAAGATCCGCGGACTGAGCTACGCCGAGATTGCACGGCGCGGCGGCGGCATCCTCAACTCGGCCGACCGCCTGCATGAGCTTACCGAGGACGAGCTCTACCGCCAGGCCATGCACCGCATCGACGAAATCATCCGGAAGGGCACCGGCGCCGTGGAGATCAAGAGCGGCTACGGCCTCAACCTTGACGACGAGCTGAAGATGCTGCGGGTCATCCGCCGCATCAAGGAGACCGCCCCGCTGAAGGTCGTCGCCACGTTCCTCGGGGCGCATGCCGTCGGACGAGCCTATGCCGGACGCCAGGCCGACTACGTGAATCATGTGATCAACGACATGATTCCCGAAGTAGGGCGCCAGGGGCTCGCTGACTTCATCGACGTCTTCTGCGACGAGGGCTTCTTCACGCCCGACGAGACGGGCCGCATGCTCGAAGCCGGCCTCAAGTGGGGCCTTCGCGGAAAGATCCACGGTCAGGAGCTGGCCGACTCCGGTGGCGTCGAGGTTGCCGTCAAGTACGGTGCCCTGAGCGTTGACCATCTGGAGAGCATGACCGACCGCGACATAGAAAGACTTAAAGCCCCCCTTTCCTCCCCCGAGGGGGACACTATAGACCTTTTGCCTGTCAAAACTATCGAAGCCCCCTCGGGGGCCGTAGGGGGGGCTACCATTCCCACAGCCCTGCCCGGCACGTCGTTCTTCCTCAACATGCCGTTCGCTCCGGGGCGCAAGATCATCGACGCAGGACTGCCTCTGGCCACGGCCAGCGACTACAACCCCGGCTCCACGCCCTCGGGCGACATGAAGTTCGTGGTCTCGCTGGCCTGCATCAAGATGCGGCTGCTGCCCGAGGAGGCCGTCAACGCCGCCACGCTCAACACCGCCGCCGCCATGGGCCTCAGCCGCGACTACGGATCGCTGGCTAAGGACAAGGTGGCCAACTTCTTCATCACTGAGCCCATTCCGAGCATCGACTACATCCCCTACGCCTACACGCAGCCCATCATCCGCCGCGTCTTTCTACAGGGCGAAGAATATCAAGGGGCTTGACCGTTATTTCATGTGTGCGGCTTAAGGGCCATTCTAAATGCGATTCAAATTCAGTACATCGGCTGTGTACCATTCGTACATGGCCGATGTACAAAACGTACACCGCCGATGTACTGAATTTTAGACTGTTCTTCTTCCCTCACCTCAGGCTAAACACAAATTGCTGGTCGACATGACTGCATTGGACGACGTTGAAGCGGACGAGGCGAGCCAGAAGCGTGATCACCTTAGGCCGGGGAAGACGAGACGCCCTGACGATTTGGTTCAACGTCAATGATGCATCATTCATTGTATCAAGGAGTTGTCGGACGGCGTCGGTATAAGTCATCATTGTGCCACGGGCATTTTGAGAGTCGCGCCATAGGGCGAGGTGAACCGGTGAGGCCACGATATTCTCATCGTTGATTCGTACGTAGGCCCGGGGACGATCGTCCTCGTCGAGGGCACAGATGGGACGGCGGTCGGAAGGGGGAACGGTGGCAATGACAATAGTGCGCCCCTCGACATGATAGGTGTCAAACTTAATGCTGGCCTCAGGACGGCAATAGCGATAGGCCGCCTGATGCATCATGTAGATTTCTTCCTCAGATCGCACACCCGACATGTTGCCGTCATCACGAACGCCGATCAGCAGCCTTCCGCCGTCGGTATTGGCAAAGGCAGACACCGAACGTGCCAGTTTGCGGGCGTCACTCACGCGGTACTTGAAGTCCTGCTGCTGATGCTCGCCTTCGCTGATAAGCCGCTGAAGGTAGTGTTTGTCGTCCATGGGGTACATGTTGAATTGCTCGCCGCAAGGCATGTTGCATTGAGTATCGTCGGCAAAGTTACGAAATATTTTGTGGATTAAGCCCAGTGTTAGGAAAAAAAATTGTAACTTTGCGCAGTCAAACCATAAACAGACTGATAACATGAAGGAAATATTTTTGGCCGGCGGCTGCTTCTGGGGCACTGAGCACTTCCTAAAACAGGTGGAAGGCGTCGTGGAAACCGAGGTAGGATTCGCCAACGGAAGAACAGAGAATCCGACCTACAAGGAAGTGTACACCGACCAGACAGGCTATGCCGAGACGGTTCGCGTGAACTACGATGAGCAGGTCGTCAGTCTTGAATTCCTGCTGGGCCTCTATTTCATGGCCATCGACCCGACGAGCCTCAACCAGCAGGGCCATGACGTCGGCACACGCTATCGCACGGGCATCTACTACACCTCCCCTGCCGACCTGTCGGTCATTGAGAGCGTGATGGCAGAGCAGCAAGAGAAAGCAAACGGAAAAATTGTCGTAGAGGTTGAGCCGCTGCGCAACTTCTATCCAGCCGAGGAATATCATCAGGACTATCTTGACAAGAACCCCGACGGCTACTGCCACCTGCCGCTGGAGCTGTTCGCATTTGCCCGGCAAGCACGCATGAAACCCTGGCAGTAACAGCCCATGGACACTATCAACGATTTCTTCTCTGCACTGAGCTCACTGCTCTGGGGATGGCCGATGATCATCCTGCTGCTGGGCACCCACGTGTTCCTGACCTTCCGGCTGCGCTGTCCGCAACGCAAGCTACTGACGGGCATCCGCCTTTCGGTCAGGAAAGACCCGGGCGCGACGGGCGACGTCAGCCAGTTTGGAGCCCTGGCCACGGCCCTTGCCGCCACCATCGGCACGGGCAACATCGTGGGTGTGGCCACGGCTGTGTCGCTTGGCGGCCCGGGCGCCGTGCTGTGGTGCTGGCTGACGGGCATCTTCGGCATGTCGACCAAGTACGCCGAGGGGCTGCTGGCCGTGAAATATCGCGTCAAGGGGCCGAACGGCCGCATGTATGGCGGACCGATGTATGCGCTGGAGCGCGGCCTTGGCATGAAGTGGCTGGCCGTCCTCTTTGCCGTGTTCACGGCCTTGGCCTCGTTCGGCATCGGCTGCACGGTGCAGGCCAACTCGATTGCCCTGCTGGCCAACGAGACGTTCGGCATCCCGACGTGGATCGTCGGCCTGCTGGTCTGCGCCCTGACGGGCATTGTCATCCTTGGCGGCGTGAAGATCATCGCACGCGTGTGTACCTTTTTAGTTCCTTTCATGGCCGTCATCTACGTTGTGGGCTGCCTGATCATCCTCGTGATGAACGCCCCCTTCGTATGGCCCGCCGTCGAGCTGATCGTCAGCTCAGCCTTCAATCCGGCGGCAGCTGGCGGCGGCTTCGTGGGCAGCACGGTGATGATGGCCGCCCGCTACGGCATCGCCCGCGGACTGTTCAGCAACGAGAGCGGCATGGGCTCGGCTCCCATCGTGGCTGCCGCCGCCCAGACGCGCAACCCCGTGCGCCAGGCCCTCGTCTCGAGCACGGGCACCTTCTGGGACACGGTCGTCATCTGCGCCCTGACGGGCATCGTGCTCGTGAGCAGCATCCTCGCCTACCCCGACATCAGCTATGCCGATGGTGCCGCCCTGACGAAGGTGGCCTTTGCCAAGATTCCCTACGTGGGCGCCCCGCTGCTGACGTTCGGCATCCTGACCTTCGCCTTCAGCACCATCCTCGGCTGGAGCTACTACGGCGAGAGTGCCGTCGACTACATCGAGGGCAACCACATGAACCGCTTCTACCGCATCCTCTACATCGTGGCTCTCTTCTTCGGCAGTATCATCAATCTCGACATTATCTGGAACATTGCCGACTGCATGAACGCCCTGATGGCCATTCCTAACCTCATCGCCCTGCTCCTGCTGAGCGGCGTGGCGGCCCGTGAGACGAAGAAGTACCTCTGGGCCAACCGGCTGGACGACGAGATGGACGACGAAGAATTTACCAAACAATCATAACTATCATGAAACGACTACTATCATTAGCTACACTTGCACTGACGATGGGCATCACGGCCTTCGCGCAGGACGCCACCGTCAGCATCCATGCCGACCAGGGCGTGCAGAAAATCTACAAGGAAATCTACGGACAGTTTGCCGAACATCTGGGCACGTGCATCTACGGCGGCCTATGGGTGGGCCCAGACTCCGACATCCCAAACATCGACGGCTACCGCAAGGACGTCTTCGAGGCCCTGAAGGCCCTCCAGGTGCCCGTGCTGCGCTGGCCGGGCGGCTGCTTTGCCGACGAATACCACTGGATGGACGGCATCGGCCCGCGCTCGGAGCGCCCGAAGATGCAGAACAACAACTGGGGCGGCACGATCGAGGACAACTCGTTCGGCACCCACGAATTCCTGAACCTCTGCGAGATGCTGGGCTGCGAGCCCTACATCAGCGGCAACGTGGGCAGCGGCACGGTCGAGGAACTGGCCAAGTGGGTGGAATACATGACCAGCGACGGCGACACGCCGATGGCCAAGCTGCGCCGCCAGAACGGGCGCGACCGCGCTTGGAAGGTGAAGTTCCTCGGCGTGGGCAACGAGTCGTGGGGCTGCGGCGGCTCGATGAACCCGCAATACTACAGCGACCTCTACCGCCGCTACCAGACCTATTGCCGCGACTATGACGGCAACCACCTGTTCAAGATTGCCAGCGGTGCCTCCGACTACGACTTCAACTGGACGAAGGTGCTGATGCACAATGCCGGCAGCCGCATGCAGGGACTGTCGCTCCACTACTACACCGTCTCGGGCTGGAACGGCTCGAAGGGCTCGGCCACGCAGTTCGACGGCGACGACTACTACTGGACGCTGGGCAAGTGTCTCGAG
>JAFTGI010000091.1 GCA_017458195.1 Prevotella sp. | reverse complement strand
TGATTTTGCAAATGGACAGCGAACAGCAGGAACTTTATGACATTGTGTCAAGAAAAGCGGCGGAAAAGTGACGCACTTTTTTTGAGGTGTCAATTGTTTTTACTTTGGGGGTGTTGGGTTCCTCACAAGAGGAAAACAGGAAAAGACAAAATATCTTACGGATTGACATAAAACAAGGTGACCGTCGCCTTTTTTTCGTCCGGCGACGGCCACCTCAGCTTATGGGTTCTCTGATGGTCCGAATATTTAGAATGTGTAGGTAGCGGTCAGCAGAACCTGATGGCGCTTGAAGCTGACCTTCACGGGGTCCACGACATTGTCCCATTCGGCGAACTCGCTGTCACGATAGCTCATGAAGGGCTCAAACTCACCGTTGCGCGTCTGATACTGATAGGCGATGGCCAGATTCAGGTTCTTGTCGCACTGATAGCCGAAGCCGCAGGTGATGCGGTTGGTCGACTGCCAGTTGGTGAAGTCGGTGGCCGAGCTGTAGTAAGAGCCCTCGATGTCGAGCGAACCGTCCTTGAAGTCGTCCTTCTTATACATCGGCGACACCCAGTTGTAGCCCAGGCGGACGGCCATCTCAGGCACGGGCTTGTACTCGACACCCAGTTTCAAGGTGTTCACGGCCCGCAGCGACTGCTCGGTGTGGCGGTTCATGATGTCGTCGCTCTCGCTGTCGTAGCTGTCCCAGTCGCGGTTGTCGTTCTTCACGCGGTTGTCAATGCCGGCATAGTCGCTGTATTCGTAGCTTGCACCCAGGGCCAGGTTGTTGCCGATGGTGTGACCCAGGCTGACGCCGAACTTCCAGGGCATGGTCAGGTTGAAGTCGTAGTCCTCGCCGGCATGGGCCGTACCGCCGTCGTCGGTGACGGTCGTGTAGTTGCTGGTCGTCAGGTCATACCAAGTCGGTGTGGCCACAGAGAGACCGACACGGAAGGGCGATTCCTCGACGGGACGGAAGATGATGCCGAACTTCAGGTCGACGCCGGCACCCGTGATGCGGCGGTCGTCAGCCACGGTTATGGGGCTGTTCCCGGCAAAGTGCTCCGTGTACTCGCCATAGTGCTTATAGTGCACGTCGTGCAGACCGAGGGTCATGCCCAGATAGACGCGGTTGTTGATGTTGCCGCTGAGGTTGAAGTCATACTCGCCGATGAAGCCCGTATGCGAGCGGTCCAGGTTGTAGCCCTGAGCATCCTCATAATACCACACATTTTCACCGCTGTCATAGTTCAGGTTGCGGGCATAGATGTCGTCCAGCTGGCTGCACGAGGCGTAGCTGCCCCCGAAGTTGGGCGAGCCGTCGGTATTGGTGCGATAGAGCAGCCCGTTCAGGGCCTTGGCATAGGTCAGCTTGTTCTGCGAAGCATTGGTCAACCGGTCGGCAGCGCCGAGGATGTAGTCGAAGTTCTTGCTCTTGTGATAGTTGAACGCGAAGTTCAGGTAGCTCGTGGCATTCGTCTGCATGGCCAGCACGAAGCCCACCTGGTCGAAGCTCATGTAGGTCTTCTTACCGACGCCGAAGTCAGGGGCATCCTGTTGGGTGACGAAGCCCATCGACAGGTTGGCGTTCGACTTGCGGAACATGCCGATGCCGGCCGGGTTGGTCGAGATGGTCGAGATGTCGGCACCTAAGGCCTCCATGGCGCCACCCATACCTACGTAGCGGGCCGTTCCGTTCAGGTCGTTCTCAGCCAGCTTGGCGCTCTCATAGGTCTCTTGTGCGGCCATGGGCATCATCAGCATCCCGGCCACGAGGGTCATGATATATCTCTTCATAGTCATTCCTAATTATTTAAATGTTCAACACTAAAATCAACTGTTTCTTTATCTGCGGCCGCCACCGAAGGAGCCACCACCAGAACGGCTGCCACCGACGCTGCCGCCCGACGAACGGCTGCCACCGAACGAACCGCCACCGCCCGACGACGAGCTGCTGCCCGACGAATAGGAGCGCGAGGGGGCCGACGACGATGAGCTGCTGCTCATGGAACCGCCGAAGTTACCGTTAGAGTTGCTGTAGACGCCACCACCACTGGATGTGCGACGGGTCGACGACGACGAGCCGCTGCCGTTGGCATAGCCGCGCGTGCCGCTGCCGAAGCTGCCGTTGCGAGCCGTCCGGCCACCGCTGAACGTGCCATTGCTGTAGGTGTGCGAGCGACCGTCGCGGCTGATCGAGCCAACGGGAGCACCGCCTACGATGCGGCCGTGGTTCTCGGTGCCGTTGCGGTAGTGACCGCCGCCGGCATAGTAGCCGCCGCCATACCAGCCATGATAGTACCAGGGACGGTAGTACCACGAGTTGTAGTAGCCACCCCAGCCCCAGCCGCCGTACCACCAGGGGTCGTACCAGCCGCCGTACCATGAGCCATAGTACCAGGGATCATACCAGCCGCCGTACCAGCCATAGTCGTACCAGGGGTAATATGACGAATACCACCAGGGCGAGTGCCAGCCGTAGTAGCCCCACGAGTCGCTGCGCCCGCGGTTGTAGCCTTCCCAGTACTCCTGCGAGGGCTCATAGCCGTCCCAGCGCTGCATCTGGCGCGTCAGCGCGAAGTCGCCGAGCGAATCGGGATAGACGCCCTCGACAGCCGAGAACGAGATGACGTCGCCCGTGTCGGCGGGGAGCACCTCGTAGCTGCTGCCGCGGTGATTGTATTCATCCACACTACGCGACGAACCGCTGTAGTACGTGTCCGAAGGAATACCGTAAGCAGCTTTCTGCTTGGCTACGTTTGCCTTCGTGGGCACGAAGTACATGTCGTCGTCCTGAGCCATCACGGAGAGCTGAACAGCTCCCAGCATGATTGAAAGTAACATCCACTTTTTCATATTCTTCTGTCGTTTTTATAGTTTCACGTTGCAAAATTACCACTAATTTTACTGCAAATTTACGGAAAAACCCTAAAACATGATAGGTTTTTCCCTATTTTTTATAATTTTGCGGCAAAAATTAACACAATATGAAGTATTACGAAGTGAAATTCAGCATTTCTGCCCCTCAAGGGTTGGAGCAGGATGCAGGCGACCTGGTCGTCGCCCTGGCCGGTGAGGCCGGGTTCGAATCGTTCGATGTCAGCGACGAGGGCTGTCTGACGGGATATGTTCAGCAGGACATCTTCTCTGACGAGCTGCTCCGCGGCCAGCTTGCGCTGATGCCCTACCCCGACGTCCGCGTCGACTACAGCGTCAGCGAGGCTGAGGACAAGGACTGGAACGAACAGTGGGAGCAGGAGGGCTTCGAGCCCATCGTCGTCGCCGACCGGGTCGTCATCCACGACGGCCGCCACCTCCCAAATAATCAAGTATCAATTATCAATTATCAATTGAAATCGACGCCCGCCTGGCCTTCGGCACCGGCAACCACGAGACGACCCGCATGATGATAGCCCACCTGCTGCAGCTCGACCTCCACGACTGCCGACTGCTCGACTGCGGCACCGGCACGGGCATCCTGGCCATCGCCGCCCTCAAGCTGGGCGCCCGCGAGGCCGTTGGCTACGACATCGACGAGTGGAGCGTCGATAATGCCCGCCACAATGCCGTCATCAACCGCGTCGACGACCGCTTCCGCTCGCTCCTCGGCGATGCCGGCCAGGTCATCCCCGCCCTCGACGGAACCTTCGATGTCGTGACAGCCAACATCAACCGCAACATTCTCCTGGCCGACATGCCGCTCTTTGTCAGCCGCCTCGTCCCCGGGGGCCATCTCCTGCTCAGCGGCTTCTATCGCGACGACCTACCGCTCCTGCTCGACAGCGCCCGCTCCCACGGTCTCCGCCTCGTCAGCCAGACTAACGACGGCGACTGGCAGAGCTGCTGCCTGCAACGGTAAAATATGTCCGGTTGAAAGTCGAACGAAGGGCCGGATATAATTATTTCAAAGCCACTGAATACTATTTCAAAGCCACTGAACACTATTTCAAAGCCACTGAATACTATTTCAAAGCCTTTGAAATAATTATATCTTTTCCTGTTTTCCTCTTGTGAGGAACCCAACACCCCCAAAGTAAAAACAATTGACACCTCAAAAAAAGTGCGTCACTTTTCCGCCGCTTTTCTTGACACAATGTCATAAAGTTCCTGCTGTTCG
>JAFTGI010000090.1 GCA_017458195.1 Prevotella sp. | reverse complement strand
GCGGTTCTCTGCCACGTCCTGCCAGAAGTTCGCGGCAGCGGTGAAATAAGGAGAAGCCCCCCCTTCAGCCCCCGAGGGGGCTACGTTAGAATGGCCAGCTATAGAAGCCCCCTCGGGGGCAGTAGGGGGGGCCTGTTCTCCAATCCTTTCCATGCCTATGTACTTCGGCACCTGCGTGTTGGCGTGCTTGCCGTCGAGGAAGGTGGTCGAGAGCGTTTGCAGCCCCAAGAGCATCGTCTTGTGCGTGTATTTCTTCGCGGCCTCGAGATATTTCTCGTCGCCAAAGAGCTGATAGGCATCGAGCATCGACTCGTTCATGCCGCCGTGCTCCGTGTCTAAAAGCGTCTGCATGTTGGCGTCGCTCACCTTGCTGACCACCTCGACGCTCCAGTCGCTCAGCTTGCGAAACAGCTCCTTGGCCGTCTCGTTCCGCCCGTAGATGTAGGCATCGCGCAGGCCGGCCAGAATCTTGTGCTGCACGTAGAGGGGCACCCACCCGCCGTGAGCCTTATACGGCTGGATGTTTCCCTTGTAGAGCGCCGTCCAGTCCGAGTTGATGGGCTGACCGCCGATGAAGCCGCGCAGCCCCTCGGTGTTGCCGTCGTACTGGTCCTGACAGTCCTTCATCACGCTGACCATATAGTCCATGCGCTCCTTCAGCCGCGCCTGCATTCCCTCGTCGCGGCAGGCGGCATAGGCCAGAGCCAGGGCCGACAGGTAGTGACCGCCCACGTGGCCGCTGAGGTCGAAGCTGGAGTCGCCCCAGTTGGTGAAGTTCGGGTGCTTCGTCAGCCACTGGTAGTAGGGCGACGCCGCGTCCGTGGTCTGCGCCAGTCCCGCCTGCCGCACGTAGGGCGTCAGCAACCGGTCGACGTCGTACTGCATCAGCACCTCGAAGTTCTTCTCCATGGCCGTCTTCATCGGGCCGTCGAGCAGCGTCACCTCCTGTAAGTCAAAGTGCTTGGGATAGAGCAGGCTCTGCGCCTGCGCGGTGGTCAGCGCTGTCAGCACCACCACTGCGATTACGATCATTTTTTTCATTATCAGTAGTTTTAGTTTTATTATATAACGATGTTCGCGCGCGTTTATTGCTAAAATGTAACAGAAACGTAACATGATTTCTTCGGTCTTCTCTGCGGAAGTGCGTAACTTTGCACCGTCCAATCTGACAGACAATATGGAAACCAACTCACCCGACTACACGATGTATGCGCTCCAGCTGCTGGGCTCGCTGGCCCTGCTGATGTGGGGCATGAAGACCATGAGCGACAACCTGCAGAAGATGGCGGGACCGCAGCTGCGCCACCTGCTCGGCACGCTGACCACCAACCGCTTCACGGGCATGCTGACGGGCATGCTGGTCACGGCCGCCGTGCAGTCGTCGACGGCCACGACCGTGATGACCGTCTCGTTCGTCAATGCCTCGCTGCTGACGCTGGCGCAGGCCATCGCCATCATCATGGGCGCCAACATCGGCACGACGCTGACCGCATGGATCATGTCGGCCGGCTTTTCGTTTAACATCACCGACTTCGTCTGGCCCGCCTATATCCTGGCCATCGCCATGATGTACTGGAAACGGCGCGAGGACTTGGGGCTGTTCATCTTCGGACTGGCCACGCTCATCCTCGGACTGGGCACGCTGCGCCAGACGGGCGCCGACATGAACCTGGGCGAGCAGCCCGACGTGCTCGCCTTCTTCTCCTCGTTCAATCCCGACAGCTTCTCGACGACGCTCCTCTTCCTGCTGCTCGGCGGCGTGCTGACCATGTACGTGCAGTCGAGCGCCGCCGTCATGGCCATCACGATGATCCTCTGCTCCAGCGGTGCACTGCCCATCTATCAGGGCATCGCGCTCGTCATGGGCGAGAACATCGGCACCACGGTCACGTCGAACCTGGCGGCCCTGACCGCCTCGACGCAGGCGCGCCGTGCCGCCTTCGCCCACATGTTCTTCAACCTGTTCGGCGTGGCGTGGATGCTGCTGGTGTTCCATTCGTTCGTCGACTTCGTCATGAGCCTCGTGCCCGGCGCCTCGCTGTCGATCGTGCTGGCCATGTTCCACACGTGCTTCAACCTGGCCAACACGGCCATCCTCATCTGGTTTGTGCCGCAGATTGAGCGCATCACGCGCTTCGTCATCCGCGAGCGCGCCGCCGCCGAGAAGAAGCCCGTCCGCACCCTGCGCAACCCCGTGGTCGTCGGCCTCGGCTGGTTGCGCGCGGGCTTCACGCGCTATGCCCTGTACATGATGCGGCAGTCGTTCGTGCAAGACCCGCTGCACAAAGCCGTTCGCGAAGCCGCTTAAAGTCCAATTTTCCGTAACATAAAACTAAAATCTCACTGAGATTTTAATAAACCACACTGAGATTTTATAAAATCACACTGAGATTTTAATAAATCACACTGAGATTTTAGTTTTAAGCGGTCGAAAAGAAGGAAAGAAATTGCCGTAATTTACATGAGGGAATTAAGTTCCCTGATTTTTTGGTTGTTTAATCTCTTATTTGTAATTTTGCACCCGTGAAACCGAGAATACTCATCGTCGACGACGAGCAGGACCTCTGCGAGATCCTGCAGTTCAACCTCGAGGCCGCCGGCTACGAGGTGCTCACGGCCACGTCGGCCGAGGAGGCGCTGGAGCGGCTCGAGGGCGTCGATCTGATGCTGCTCGACGTGATGATGCCGGGCATGTCGGGCTTCCAGCTGGCCGAGCGGATAGGCGGGCGCGTGCCCATCATCTTCCTGACGGCGCGCGACGCCGAGGACGACCTGTTGCGCGGCTTCCGGCTGGGGGCCGACGACTACGTGGCCAAGCCGTTCTCCGTGCGCGAGCTGCTGGCCCGCGTCAAGGCGGTGCTCAGCCGGGTGCGTGAGTCGGCGGCGCCAAGCATCAGCTACAAGGGGCTGGCCATGGACCTGGAGGCTAAGACGGTCAGCGTCGACGGTCGTGAGGTGGCCTTCACGAAGACGGAGTTCGAGCTGCTGTGGCTGCTGATGAGCCACGAGGGGCGCGTCTATTCGCGTGAGGAGCTCATCGACCGCGTGTGGCCGCAGGATGTCATCGTCACCGGCCGCACCGTCGACGTCAACATCACGCGCATCCGAAAGAAAATCGGGCGCTATGCCGCCTGTCTGGCCACGCGACAGCGATTTGGATATTGCTTTGAGGCCCCCCTTTCAGCCCCCGAGGGGGCTACGATAGACCAAAGGACAGAAACTATTGAAGCCCCCTCGGGGGCAGTAGGGGGGGCCGACCTATGAGTGAGGGACGCAAGATGTTTCTGTCGGTGATGGCGGTGTTCGTAGTCTACGGCGCCATCTTCATCATCTTCGAGGACTACGACCGGCGGCAGCTGGCACCCCTCGAGGACGAGATGGACTGGCACCTGCTGTGGTTCTCGCTCGGCGTGATGGCCCTTCTGGGACTGCTGCTCCACCGCTATGCCCACCGCATGGACCAGCGCATCAGCCGTGAGCAGGCGGAGCAGCAGAACCGCATGCGCCGCCAGCTGACGCAGAACATCGCCCACGAGCTGAAAACGCCCGTGGCCTCGATCATGGGCTACATGGAGACGCTCATCGACCACCCCGAACTGACGGCCGAGACGCAGCGCCAGTTCGTCGACCGCAGTCACGCCCAGGCGCAGCGGCTGACGGCCCTGCTGCAGGACATCTCGACGCTCACGCGCATGGACTATGCACCGGAGATGATCGAGCGCGAGCAGGTGGACCTGAGCCGCATGGTGGCCGACATCGCCGACGAGACGGCCCTCAGCTTCGCCCGCCGGCACATGACGATGGACAACCGACTGCCCGAGGGCATCACGGTCAAGGGCTCGCCGATGCTGCTCTACAGCGTCTTCCGCAACCTCGTGGACAATGCGCTCAGCTACGCCGGCGAGGGCGCGACGCTCAGTCTGACGGCCACGGAGCTGAAGGACTGCTGGCACTTCACCGTCAGCGACAACGGTCCGGGCGTGGCCGACGAGCATCTGCAGCGGCTGTTCGAGCGCTTCTACCGCGTCGACAAGGGGCGTTCGCGCTCTATGGGCGGCACAGGTCTGGGCCTGGCCATCGTCAAGAATGCCGTGCAGCTGCATGGCGGCACCATCAGCGCCCGCCGCGGGTCGCCCAGCGGGCTGGTGCTGTACTTTACAATAAAGAAACTATAGTTTCGCAAGTAAGAATGAACCACGGATTAAACGGATTTTTTCATAACCAAAAGAATCTGCCAACTATGCGGAATAATCCGTTAAATCCGCTAAATCCGTGGTAGAAGATAGTTGAATAAAGAAAGAAATGGAAATGATGGGAATGCCCGTGTGGGCGTGGATATTGTTTTATGTGCTGGTCATCCTGATGCTGGTGGCCGACCTGAAGATGTTTGGCCGGAAAGGCGAGCATGAGGTCAACGTCAAGGAGGCGCTGAAGATGACGGCCGTGTGGATCGGCGTGTCGATGGTCTTCTGCCTGGGCATCTGGCTGTTCTATCCCGTCGAGCCCCACGAGAAGGCGATGGAGTTCCTGGCGGGCTACCTGATCGAGAAGTCGCTGTCGATGGACAACCTCTTTGTCTTCCTGATGCTGTTCGGCTACTTCGGCGTGGAGCGCAAGTATCAGCACGAGGTGCTGTTCTGGGGCATCTTTGGCGCCCTCATCCTGCGCAGCATCTTCATCTTTGCCGGCACGGCCGTCATCGTCCGCTTCGAGTGGGTGCTCGGCCTGTTCGGCCTGTTCCTGCTCTATACGGGTAGCAAGATGTTCGCGCACGACGACAACGACGAGCTGGTGGACCCCTCGAAGAATCTCATTGTCAGGTGGTTCCGCCGCGTGTTCCCCGTGACCGACCGCATGCATGGCGACCGTTTCTTCATCACAGAACAGGGCCGCCGCTTGGCGACCCCGTTGTTCGTGGCCTTGCTGGTCATCGAGACCTCCGACGTGGCCTTTGCCGTCGACAGCATCCCGGCCGTGTTCAGCGTCTCGCGCGATCCGTTCATCGTGCTCACGTCGAACATCTTTGCCATCCTCGGTCTGCGCGCGCTCTACTTCGCCCTGGCCGCCATTGCCCAGTACTTCGGCTACCTGAAGTATGGCCTTGGCATCATCCTCATCTTCGTCGGCGTGAAGATGCTGCTGACGATGAACGAGTATGTCAACCAGCTCGGCAGTCTCGTGGGGCTGAGGCTCGACGTGCCCCGCATCGAGGTGCCCACGCCGCTGAGCCTGGCGATCATCTTCGGCGTGCTGACGCTCTCCATCGTGGCCTCGGTCATCCAGAAGCGCCGCTCGTCTTGAGACGGGTGTACGGTTTTTAGACGGGTGTACGGTTTTTAGACGGGTGTACGGTTTTTAGACGGATGTACGGATGTACGTTTTTTTTCGGGGGACGGGAAAAAACATGACCACGAATTAAGCTAATCCGTTTAATCCGCTTAATCCGTGGTCAAGAATAATTCGTATAATTCGTTAAATTCGTAGTCAAGAATAATCCGTTCAATCCGCTTAATCCGTGGTCAAGAAAAATTCGTTTAATTCGTAGTCAAGAATAATTCGTTTAATTCGTATAATTCGTAGTATTTATTTGACCGTAGTGCGGCGGTCGCGGATGAGTTTCAGTTCGCGCAGGAGGTCGTCGTAGTGCAGACTGTTGATGTCGGTGCCGCCCTTGGCCTGCTGCTTGCAGAACTGTTCCACGCGGCCGAGGTTCTGGAGGGCGTAGAGCGTGGCGTCGGTGTTGTAGTAGCGGGCGTTGGGGCCCTTCAGGTCAGCCTCCGAGGGGTTGAGCATGGCGTTCAGGTTCTGCACGTAGTTGCGCTGCAGCTGACGGCGGGCGCGGGCCTTGAAGTCGTCGCCTTGGGCGGGCTTCCATACCTGAGCGAACAGGTCGTCAAGATATTGACCGACGGGATAGTCCGTCGCGCCGACGTTGCCGAGCGTGGCGGGCGACATCATCCGCGAGAGGGTCGTGGCCTGCAGGCTCTGCTGCGTGTTCTGCGCATTGGTGCCCGTCTTCGACATGATGGCGGCGGGGTAGAGCCATTCGGGCGCGTCGAACAGCTGGCGGCCCACATAGTCGACGGCCTCCTGCTGGCGCTCCTTCGAGGCATAGGCCACGGGGTCGAGGCCCGGCATGTTGTTCTCATAGCGCGAGCCGATGTTCTTCACCACGTGGTTCATGTAGCGGTTGAACTGGCCGTAGACGGCCTGCCACATCTCCGTCAGGTCGTCGTACTGGTCGTTGTCCTCGTGGGTCCACTGGGGCAGTCCGTCCATCACGCGCCTCAGGTTCTTCACGCCGTAGTCTGACGCCTTGACGCTGTTGTCGCCGAGGTCCTCGGTCTGGGCACGGGCGTCGTCGCCGCGACCCTCACCGCCGAACCAGAGGCGCTGGTTGCCGCGCAGGATAGTGGTCGTCTCAGCCATCAGCTTCTCCTTTTCCTCAAACTCATCCTTGAACTCCGGGCGCCACTGGTAGCCCCACTTGATGGCCCACTTGTCATAGTCGTTGATGCGGGGGAAGAGGCCCTTCTCGCTGATCTTGTCCTCGGGCTGCGCCACGTAGTTGAAGCGGGCGTAGTCCATGATCGAGGCGGTGTGGCCGTGCTGCTCCACCCACTGCTTGTCGCGCAGCTTCTCGACGGGCGTGGCAAACGAGGCGCCCATGTTGTGGCGCAGGCCCAGCGTGTGGCCCACCTCGTGCGACGAGACGAAGCGGATGAGCTCGCCCATCAGCTTGTCGTCGAACTTCATGGTGCGGGCCCGCTTGTCCGACGGGGCGCACTGCACCATGTACCACTTCGTGAGCAGGTTCATCACCTGGTGGTACCAGCAGATGTGGCTCTCGATGATCTCGCCCGAGCGGGGGTCGCTGATGTGCGGGCCATAGGCGTTCTCAATCTCGGCCGGCAGATAGCGCAGCACGCAGTAGCGGGCGTCGTCGAGGCTCATGTCAGGGCGGTCGGAGGGCCATTCGCGGCCCACGATGGCGTTCTTGAAGCCGGCAGCCTCGAAGGCGACGTTCCAGTCGTTGATGCCCGCAATGAGGTAGGGCACCCACTTCTTCGGCGTGGCTGGGTCGATGTAGTAGACAATCTGCTTCTTCGGCTCCACGGGCTTGCCCTGACGGTAGGCCACGGGATCCTTCGGCTCCAGACGGTAGCGCGAGATGAACGCCTCGCGGTCAGTCTTGTGCTGGTCGTCGCTGAAGCGAGTGAAGCGGCTGACGAAGTAGCCGACACGCTCGTCCCACAGGCGCTTGCGCATGGGCTCCTTGGGCAGCAGCACGATGCTCGTGTTGAAGCCCAGCGTCATGCTGCCCGTGCGCGAGGCGGCGGAGGGCCCGGCCTGGGCACCGTAGGTGCGCGTGGTCTGCACCTCGATGTTGATGGGGAAGACGCGCAGCGAGTCGATGTAGGTGCGGTCCTGCTGCGGGCCGCCGATCTTCAGTCGCTGCTTCGTGTCGCCGTCGAGGCTGGTCAAGTTGTTCTCGCCCTTGAACAGGCTGGTCACCTCGATGAGGGCCTCGTCGCCGGCCTTGTTGCGTCCGATGACCTTGAAGGCTGCGATGATCGGGTCGACGGTCGACTTGGTCAGCGTCTGCGAGATGCGGTCCTCTGGGTCGGCCAGCTGGCTGAGCACATACTGGCGCAGGAGCAGCTGCGAGGTGTCGCGCCGCTCGAAGTAGACCGATGCGTGCGTCACCTTCTCGCCCGAGAACAGGCCGAAGCCCTGCGGCACGGCCGTGAAGCGCGTCACGCAGATGAGCAGGCGGCCCATCATCGAGTCGGGCACCTCGAAGTAGTACTTGTCGTCGATGTGGCGGGTGCGGAACAGTCCCTCCTGCACCGAGCCCTTCTTCATCAGCTTCTCGTATTCCGTTTCTTCTTTCTTGGGCTTTTCGGCCTTCACGGTGTCGACGGCCACGGTGTCAGCCGGAATCGTGTCCTTCACAATCGTGTCGGTAGCCAGGGCATAATATGGACGAGCCTGCGAAGTCAGTGCCAACAGGCAGAAAAATGATAGAACCAGTCGCTTCATAATTCTCAATTATCAATTCTCAATTTTCAATTTATCAAACGCCAGTGCGGCACCGATGGCCGTGCAGTATTCCGAGTATTTCGGGGTGTGGAAGCGCACGCCGTAGAGCTTCTCGAGGGCACGGAAAATCTCCTTGCATTGCGGCAGCAGCGACAGGTTGCCGATGAGCACCATGTCGCGGCAGCCCGTGCCCTGGGCGGCCAGCACGGCGGCCGATCCTATCGACTGGATGACCATCGAGATGATGCCGCAGGCGATGTCCTCGCGCGAGGCGTCGTTCTGGGCGCGGGCGAAGATCGAGGCCGTGGCCTCCATGGGCAGTCCCGGCAGCGGCTGGGCCGAGATGTCGCCGATGAGCAGGTTGATGTGCGAGATGTCGCCTTGCATGGCCAGCGCCGAGACGGTCTTGATGTCGCTCGTGTTGAGCATGACGCGCGAGAGGCCCTGCAGGGTGCCGCCGCCGATGCCTATGCCGCCGATGTGGTGGATGTCGTCGCCGTCGGCCATGACAAACGACGTGCCCGTGCCCATCGACACGACGATGACGTGGTCGAGCTGGCTTTCAAAGCGGGCGCCCAGGGCGTCGGCGATGAACTCGTCGCAGCGGCTGGTGCGGACGCCGTAGACGTCGTTCTTCACGTAGGCGGCGCCGACGCCAGTCAGCATGACGTGCTCCACCTCCTCAAGGCGTATGTTGTTGTCGTGCAGATACTTGCCGAAAGCTCCGTAGAGCGACGTGATTGGGTCGGCGGCCGTGATGCGGATGGGGTCCGAGGGCTTGCCGTCGCGCAGGCCGACAATCTTTGTGGTCGAGATGCCCACGTCGATACCAATGATGATTCCCATTTTTTAAAGGTAAAAAGGTAAAAAAGTAAAAAATTTAGAAATTGCGGGCAAGGCCGCCTTCGCTGGTCTCCTTGTAGAGCGACGGGATGTCGTGGCCAGTCTGGCGCATCACCTCGACGACGCGGTCGAACGAGACGCGGTGGTGGCCGTCGCTGAAGGCGGCATAGAGGTTCGAGTCGAGGGCACGGCAGGCTGCGAAGGCATTGCGCTCGATGCAGGGAATCTGGACGAGGCCGCAGATGGGGTCGCACGTCATGCCCAGATGGTGCTCGAGGCCCATCTCGGCCGCATACTCAATCTGGGCGGGACTGCCCCCGAACAGCTGGCAGGCTGCGGCTGAGGCCATGGCGCAGGCCACGCCCACCTCGCCCTGACAGCCTACGTCGGCGCCGCTGATCGAGGCGTTGGTCTTCACGATGTTGCCCAGCAGACCGGCCGTGGCCAGGGCGTGCAGGATGCGCTGGTCGCTGAACTGATGGCCCTTCGACAGATGATAGAGCACGGCGGGCAGCACGCCGCACGAGCCGCACGTCGGGGCCGTGACGATGATGCCGCCCGAGGCGTTCTCCTCGCTGACGGCCAGGGCGTAGCTGTAGACCAGTCCGCGCGACTGCAGGTTGGCCTTGTAGCCCGTCGCCTTGACATAGTAGGTGGTGGCCTTGCGCTGCAGACCGAGCGGGCCGGGCAGCACGCCCTCCGTGTCGAGCCCGCGCTCGACGGCCTGCTTCATGGTCTGCCAGACCTCCATCAGGTAGTCCCAGATGTCGGCGGACTCATATTCCTTGACGTATTCCCAATAGGCGCGTCCGTTCTCCCGACACCACTCCATGATGTCGGTCAGCGTCGACATGGGGTAGACCTCGCTGCCCTCGCCGATGACGCCCTGACCCTCCGAGAGGGCACCGCCGCCCACGCTGTAGCACGTCCAGGGATCCTGGCCGTCAGCCGTGAAGCGCATGCCGTTGGGATGATAGGGCAGGAAAGTCTGCGGTTCCCACGCGATGGTGGTCGGAGCCACGCGACCAAGCACCTCGAGGATGGCCACGTCGGTCATGTGGCCGCGGCCCGTGGCAGCCAGGCTGCCGTAGAGCGTCACCTGGAAGCTGCGGGCGCCGGCATGTCTCTCGGCATACATGCGGGCAGCCTTCTGCGGGCCCATCGTGTGGCTGCTCGATGGGCCCTTGCCGATTTTGTATATCTCGCGAATAGATTTCATGGTGCAAAGTTACGAAAAATATTCGGAAACTTGCTCGAATGTCAGTATAATTTCGTAACTTTGCACCAAATAACGAAAAACAATGCACATTGCCATCGCAGGAAACATTGGCAGCGGAAAGTCGACGCTGACCGCCATGCTGGCCCGCCACTACGGGTGGGAGGCCCGCTATGAGGCCGTCAGCGACAATCCCTATCTGGAGGACTACTATCGCGACCTGCACCGCTGGTCGTTCAACCTCGAGGTCTACTTCCTCAAGGAGCGGTTTCGCGACCTGCTGGCCATCGCCGGGGCCGACCACACCATCGTGCAGGACCGCTCGATCTTCGAGGGCGTCTACGTGTTCATGCAGAACAACAAGGCCATGGGCAACCTCTCCGACCGCGACTACGAGACCTACATGGAGCTGTTCGAACAGATGATGTCGGTGGTCAGGCTGCCTGACCTGATGATTTATCTCAGGGCGTCGGTGCCCCATCTCGTCGGCAACATCCAGAAGCGCGGCCGCAACTATGAGCAGACCATGCAGCTGGAATACCTGGAGAACCTGAACCGCCGCTACGACGACTTTATATATAAGATGTATAAAGGTCGCGTGATGGTCATCGAGAAGGACGGCCTCGACTTCCAGAACAATCCCAAGGATTTTGCACAGATCGTCGACCGCATCGACCAGACGCTGTTCGGACTCTTCCCCTCTTAAGTTTAAAAATTCTAAACGCCTCAAGAATATGCACATCGCAGTAGCAGGAAACATCGGCAGCGGAAAGACTACGCTGACCCGCATGCTGGCCCACCGATACGGCTGGACCCCACGATTCGAACCCGTCGACAACAACCCCTATCTGGCCGACTTTTATGCCGACATGCAGCGGTGGTCGTTCAACCTCCAGATCTACTTCCTGAACAAGCGCTTCAAGGAGGTCGTGGAGATTTCGAAGTCGACCGACACCATCATCCAGGACCGCACCATCTTCGAGGATGCCTGCATCTTCGCGCCCAACCTGCACGGGCAGGGCATGATGAGCGACCGCGACTTCGCGAACTATAAAGACCTGTTCGACCTGATGATGTCGCTCGTCAAGCTGCCCGACCTGATGATCTACATCCGCTCGTCGATACCCACGCTCGTCGCGCAGATTCAGAAGCGCGGCCGCGAGTACGAGCAGACCATGCGACTCGACTACCTGGAGGGCCTGAGCAAGCGCTACGAGGAGTGGATCAGCACCTACAAGGGCCAGCTCATCGTCATCGACGGCGACAACTGCAAGTTCGGCGACAAGCCCGAGGACTTCAAGCAGGTGACCGATATGATTGACGCCAAGCTCTACGGTCTGTTCCCGATGGAGTGAACTAATAAGAACCGACGGAATGATGAGAAGATTCTATTGCGTGGTCATCGCAGCCATGACCATGCTGGCGGCCATGGCTGCCGATGTTGTTACTGACGGCCGGACGGTGACCATACGTCCCGACGGCGGCGAGGCCCGCGTGGTGTGCCTGCAAGTGATGAACGACCGGATTATCCGCGTCAGGGCTACTTCCAAAGACAATCTGCCGCAGAAACCGCAGAGCCTGATGATTGTGGAGCAGACCGAAAAGCCCCGCTTCGAGGTGAGGCAGGAGGGTGACGACGTGCGCGTCGTCGCCGCTGAGGTGCAGGCCGTGGTCAGCAAGCGGACGGGAGAAATCACGTTCTTCGATGCCGACGGAAATAAAATGCTGGGCGAGGCCAAGGGCGGCAAGCGTTTCTGGGACTACCGTGTGCCCGACCGCGAGATCGGTGTTGACATCGCTAAGGTATCCGAGGAGCAGCGCCGTGGTCTGACGTGGCAGATGATGTTCGACAGCCAGCGCGGAGAGGCCCTCTATGGGCTCGGTCAGCACCAGTCGGAGGAGCTGAACATGATGGGTAAGAACGAAGACCTGTTCCAGTATAACACCAAGGTGAGCGTGCCCTTTGTCATCTCTAACAAGAACTACGGCATTCTATGGGATGCCTACAGCTACTGCCGCTTCGGCCAGGCGGAGGACTACCTGCAGCTGAACCGAGCCTTCCGTCTCTACGACAAGGAGGGTAGGGAGGGCCACCTGACGGGCACCTACACCGACCGCAACGGTCAGACGCTGGTGCGCCAGGAGGACAGCATCTACTACGAATATGACCTGCCCGCCCGCCAACAGACCAACGACCCTGGCGGCATCAAGAACCTGCCGAAAGGCTTTAATCTTGAGGGGGCCAGCGTCGTCTACGAGGGCTTTTTGGAAGCCCCAAAAGCCCCCCTTTCGTCCCCCGAGGGGGACACGATAGACACCGCCCTTGAAACTATAGAAGCCCCCTCGGGGGCCGTAGGGGGGGCTTCTTCTTTTCAATTTATTCTCTACTACGCCGGCTACGTGAAGGTCTATATCGACGGCCGGCTGGTCGTGCCCGAGCGTTGGCGTACGGCCTGGAATCCTAATACCTATAAGTTCACGGCCGAGATTCCCAAGGGCCGGCGCGTCCAGCTGCGCATCGAATGGCAGCCAGATGGCGGCGTCAGCTACTGCGGACTGCGCGTGGCCAAGCCCCGCAGCCGGCAGGAGCGGGAGCGGCTGTCCGTCTGGTGCGAAATGGCGCAGGACATGGACTATTACTTCATTGCAGGCAAGGACATGGACCAGGTCATCTCGGGCTATCGCACGCTGACGGGCCGCGCCAGTCTCTATCCCAAGTGGGCCTTGGGCTACTGGCAGAGCCGCGAGCGCTACAAGACGCAGCAGGAGATTGAGTCGACGCTGAAGGAATTCCGCGACCGCCACATCCCCATTGACAATATCGTGCAGGACTGGAACTACTGGAAGCTCGACTCGTGGGGCGACCACCAGTTTGAGGCCGAGCACTATCCCGACCCGCAGGCCATGCTCGACGCGGTGCACCAGATGCACGGCCGCTTCATGATCTCCGTCTGGCCGAAGTTCTACGACACGGTCGACAACTACAAGGAGCTCGACCGGAATGGCTGGATGTATCACCAGGCCATAGCCGACAGCATCTACGATTGGCTGGGCTTCATGGGCTCGTTCTACGATGCCTACTCCGACGGCGCCCGCAAGATGTTCTGGCGCCAGATGGACGACCGCCTCTATTCAAAATACAACCGTGTGTCCGGCGATTTTGTCGCCGGCGTCGACGCCTGGTGGATGGACGCCTCTGAGCCCAACGTGCGTGACTGCACGCCGATGTGGTATCGCAAGGCCCTCTGCGGCCCCACCGCTCTCGGCACCTCGACCGAATACTTCAATGCCTACAGCATCGTCAACGCCGATGCGATCTACAATGGTCAGCGTTCAGTCTATAAGGGAAAGAAGAACGAGCCCCGCGTCTTCCTCTTGACCCGCAGTGGCTTCGCCGGTGAACAGCGCTACTCGACGGCTACGTGGAGCGGCGACATCGGCACCCGCTGGGAGGACATGCGCGCCCAGATGACGGCCGGCATGAACTACTCGCTCTCTGGTCTGCCCTTCTGGGGCATGGACCAGGGCGGCTTCTGCGTGGAGAACCGCTACGTCAAGGCTATGCAGATTGAAAATGAAAGATTGAAAAAT
Source organism: Prevotella sp. (assembly GCA_017458195.1). Classification (GTDB taxonomy): domain Bacteria; phylum Bacteroidota; class Bacteroidia; order Bacteroidales; family Bacteroidaceae; genus Prevotella. The sequence goes on along the minus strand of JAFTGI010000090.1, from coordinate 6,554 downwards.
GAAAAATCGGATGCGCAAGCCAATCTTCAATCTGAAAGCGAAGACCTGAAGGAATGGCGCGAGCTGCAGGCCCGCTGGAACCAGTTCGGGACGTTCATCCCCCTGTTCCGTGCCCATGGCCAGTGGCCGCTGCGCGAGCCTTGGAACGTGGCGCCCGACAACCATCCTGCCTACAAGTCGTTCGTCTACTACGACCAGCTGCGATATCGGCTGATGCCCTATCTCTACTCGATGGCCGGCTGGGTACATTTCAATGACTACACGATGATGCGCGCCCTGGTGATGGACTTCGGCAGCGACCCGCAGGTGCTCGACATCAAGGACCAGTGGATGTTCGGTCCCTCGCTGATGGCCTGTCCCGTCAGCGAATACAAGGCCCGCAACCGCTCCGTCTACTTCCCCGAGGGGCGTGGCTGGTATGACCTCTACACGGGGCGGAAGGTCATTGACCAATCTCGAAAGCTGGTGGTCGACGCACCCCTGGAGCGCATCCCCGTCTACGTGCCTGAGGGTTCGATCATCCCCTTCGGCCCCGCGATGGAGTGGAGCGACGAAAAGCCGGCTGAACTGATACACCTTTATATATATGGCGGCCGCGACGCCCAGTTCACGCTCTACGAGGACGAGGGCACCAACTACAACTACGAGCACGGCAAGTATGCGACCATCGACATCCGCTACGATGACGCCCGCCGCACCGTCACCATCGGCAAGCGCAACGGTCAGTTCGACGGTATGCTGAAGCAGCGCCGGTTCAACATTGTCTACGTCACCGATGGACATCCGCAGCCCCTGAACCTCGACAGCCCCGAGGGCATCATGACGCCATACGCCGGCAAGGAGGTGGTCGTCAATCTATAACAAATGATTCAAATGAAGAAAAGTCTGATTATTGCAGTAATAGCGATGGTAACGATGAATGCCAAGGCACAGGTCTATCTGGACCCGCAGGCTCCTCTGGAGCAGCGCGTGGAGGATGCGCTCAGCCGCATGACCACGCACGAGAAGATCAAGGTGCTCCACGCACAGAGTAAGTTCACTTCGGCCGGCGTGCCCCGCCTGGGCATCCGCCAGCTCAACATGGACGACGGCCCCCACGGCGTGCGCGAGGAACTGGAGTGGAACACATGGAATCCGGCCCGCTGGACCAACGACTACATCGTGGCCTTCCCCTCGCTGACCTGTCTGGCCGCCACGTGGAACCGCGACCTGTCGGCCCTCTACGGCCACGCCGTGAGCGAGGAGTTCGCTTTCCGCGGCAAGGACGTCATGCTTGGCCCCGGCGTCAACATCCAGCGCACCCCGCTCAACGGCCGCGCCTTCGAGTATATGGGCGAGGATCCCGTGCTGGCCGGCGAGATTGTCGTGCCTTACATCAAGGCGGCGCAGGCCAACGGCATCGCCTGCTGCCTGAAGCATTTCGTGCTCAACGACCAGGAGACCGACCGCTTCACGGCCAACGTCAACGTCTCGGAGCGGGCCTTGCGCGAGATATATCTCTATCCGTTCAAGAAAGCCGTCGATGAGGCTCATGTCTATACGATCATGGGCTCGTATAACCTCTGGCACGGCACGCATTGCTGCCAGAACGACGAGCTGCTCAACGGCATCCTGAAGAAGGAGTGGCAGTGGGACGGTGCCGTCATCAGCGACTGGGGCGGCGTGACCGACACCCACGAGGCTGCCACGGGCGGCATGGACATCGAGATGGGCACCGGCACCGACGGCAAGATCAAGGAGAGCGAGTTCACCTACGACGACTACTACCTCGGCAACCGTTTCGAGAAGCTCATCGAGGAGGGCCAGCTGCCCATGCAGGTGCTCGACGACAAGGTGCGTCGCGTGCTGCGGGTCATCTTCCGAACGGCCATGAACCCCAAGAAGGTCATCGGCTCGCAGTGCTCCGAGGCCCACTATGAGGCCTGCCGGCAGATAGGCGAGGAAGGAATTGTGCTGCTGAAGAATGGAGCCCACCCCCAGCCCCTCCCCAAGGGAGGGGAGTCCGGTCAGATTCTTCCCTTGGATTTCTCTAAATACAAGAATATTCTTGTCGTCGGCGAGAATGCCACGCGCTCGCTAACGCAGGGCGGCGGCTCGTCGGAGCTGAAGACACTCCGCGACATCTCACCCCTTGAAGCCTTGCGCAGCCAATGTTCAATGTTCAATGTTCAATGTTCAATGGCCTACGCCCCCGGCTACACCTCCGGCCGTGCCCTCTACGACCATGTTGACACGGTCGACCCCGCCGAGCAGCCCCGCCTGAAGGCTGAGGCCTTGGAGAAGGCAAAGGACACCGACCTTATTATATTTATAGGTGGTCTGAACAAAAACCACCGCCAGGACTGCGAGAACGGCGACCGCGAGTCGTACGACCTCTCGTTCGGCCAGAACGAGCTCATCAGCGAACTGGCCCGGATCCAGAAGAACATCGTCGTCGTCATGTTTGGCGGCAATCCCTATGCCACGCCCTGGCTCAGTCAGGTGCCCGCCCTCGTCCATTGCTGGTATCTCGGCAGCGAGGCCGGCACGGCCCTGGCCAACGTGCTGACGGGCAAGGTCAGTCCGAGCGGCAAACTGCCCGTCACGTTCGCCAAGAAGTATGAGGATTATCCGTACGTGAAGTTCGGCAAGGAGGCCTATCCCGGCGTCAACAAGCAAGTTTATTACAAGGAGGACGTCTTCGTCGGCTATCGCGGTTTTGAGAAAGACAAGGTGCAGCCGCTGTTCCCCTTCGGCTTCGGCCTGAGCTATACGACGTTCCGCTATGGCAAGCCCGCCATCGCCGCCACTGCCGACGGCTGGACCGTCACCGTCGACGTGACCAACACCGGCTCGCGGGAGGGCAAGGAGACCGTCCAGCTCTACGTCGGCGAGCAGAAACCCTCGCAGCAGAACCCCTTCAAGCAGCTCCGCGACTTCACCAAGCTCAGCCTGCAGCCCGGTGAGACGAAGACGGCCACAATGCACATTACCCGCAGCGACCTGCAGACATGGGACGAGCAGCAGCACCGCTGGGTGCTCCCGTCCAACGGCGCCCTGCGCGCCTACATCGGCGCCAGCTCCGCCGACATCCGCGGCAAGATCGACTTCAATCTATAAAATACACGGGTAAGCAAAAGGAAAATCTATAGTGCGGCAATCTCCTCGGCGGAGAGGCCGGTCATTTCCGCAATGTCTGCGATGGGGTAGTTCTTTGCCTTCATCATGCGGGCTATTGATATAGATTTCTTCTGTTCGCCTTGCTCGATGCCTTGTTCGATGCCTTGCTCAATGCCTTTTGCAATGCCTTGGGCTATACCCTCTTTAATGCCCTCGTCCTTTCCGTCTATGTAATAGGTGTTCATGACATCGTCTTCAACCATTCTGCGGTCAAGTTCGCGCAGATACTCGCGCCTGTCTTTCTCGGGCAGACTGTCTATGCGCAGCCGTTCGCGGGCCTCCGGCAGTCCCTGTGCCGTGAAATCTTCAGGGATGTCACCAGTCTTCAGGAAGCTGATCCACTGGTCGAGCGACTCTTTGGCCACCTTGTTGAAATTGTTCACTTTCAGCAGGAAATATTCGGGCATCAGGTCGCCGGGCTCCTCGCCGCCGAACAACTCGCGCTGCTTGGCTGAGAGCTTCAGCACATCGTTATCGTGCAGCCCACGGAACACGTTCTTTCCGTGGTACACATAGTCTGTGCCTTGCCCGAGGTCGAAATAGACGATGTTGATGGAGAACACTTTGGCAACCTTCTCATAGCTTTGGCCGCGCTCAATGTACTCCGTTACGACTTTCGAAGTGCCGTAGACCATACGGTAGAAATAGCCGTATTCGCGTTCGTTCTGCACTTCGATAATCATCTTCCGGCCACTCGCATCCTCGCACATGATGTCCACGCGGTTATACTTGTCGGTGCCATCTTCCTGGTTGCCCTCGCTTTCAAGGAAACGATGAATGATGATACGCTGACCCAGCAATACGGACAAGAAGCCCTCCAGCACAACATGGTTGGCCTTGTTCTTGCCTTGCAAGCGTCCTCCGGCCGAGCGGCGCAACAGGCGTTTCATTGCCCAGTCGAATCTTATATACTTGCTCATTTCGCGGACAAAGTTACGCATTTTTCCTTAAACGGCCAAACAAATCGCTGCATTTCGACTTTTTGAGCAATTTTATCATCGAAACAAAAGATTTTCGCTGCAAACAACAATTATTTGGATAAAATTGTGTACCTTTGCCAGCGATTTCTCGTATGCGGTCATCATGTTGGCACAGGCAGACGTGTCTCCACAGCTGACGGATTTCCGATAGCACATGCCGAACGGATGGGCTTCAGAAGCCCTGAAGTGGAAGGGTGGGTAGCGAGAATTAAGACATACAAAAGGCGTTTGCTTGACGCTTTGTTTGAGACATATCGAAATTCTCGCAAAATTACGATCAGAATCTCGAACATTGCAACGGTAGATGTCCTCGGGATGTGTTTATACGCATCCTCTTCTGCAAGACAGGTATTGTTATATCTGTCATTGAAGGGGAACTATATTCATATCGGCGTGGGCTCTGACGTTGTCTGTTCAATTCTGATAGGCAATGCGAGAGCCTCGATATGTGGAACGGACAACAGCGACGATTCCACGCTTTTTTATGTCCCTGCCAGTAGTGCAGGCAACATAAAGAGTCCGATATGGATGCATCGTCTGACGCTCGCATAGCGGTTGAAAACTCAAGTATCGGACAGCCGTCCTTTACGCTCCCCAAGGCAGTTCATTCTGAAACCGGGGTGTCGGTAGACTATATTCCTGCCCCAGAAAAGTCATGGCTTGTTGTACGTGCATCCTACGGACGTACTCGCAAAGTTGCTGACATGTTCATTTCCGAGGGCCACTACACATATATAGCGCAACGCTACGAAATGACTTTGAAGCAAGGGCGCAAGCAACGAGAACTAAAGGACCTGATACCAAATATCCTGTTTGTCTATATCAGAACCGATATAGCTCACACTCTTTTGTCACGAATCTCACCTGTGCCGCAATTAGCGTCGATAGCAACCTTCTATTACAATCATTTCGCGTGGAAAGACGGGAAAAATCCACCTCTGGAGGTTCCTGAAACAGAGATGCTTGGGTTTGTCAAGATTACAATGTCCAAGGACGAAAACATCGTCTATGCAGACAATCCAAAGATTGTGCACGTTAAAAGCGATGATTATGTTCTTGTCGAGCAAGGTGTCTTTGCAGGTTGCATGGGCCAAGTGGTACGCATTGCCGGTCAGCAACGGGTAGGCGTAAAGCTCGTTGACATCGGATGGGTCGCCTCCTCCTATGTCCCTACTGCATTCCTCAAGGTCATCGATAAAGCAACGGTAGACAAATATCTTGAGCGTAAACAGTCATTTTAATTTAATCATGTTCAGGAGAATAAGGACTCAGTCCGAAAAAACTGGTTGCAGAAACTGCGGTTCTTCACAGGCAAACAAACGTCACTTAGATTACAAAGTGGTGCTTTTTGAAGGTAATATACCCCTATATTACTTTCGAAAAGGATTGTTTCTTGACTTGCGAAGAACCATCTCACCGATAGGGAAGAACCAATAGAAACAATGAACGTAATAAAGACGGCAATTGACGGCGTGGTAATTATTGAACCACGGATATTTGAGGACGCGAGAGGATATTTCTTCGAGTCGTTCTCGCAGCGGGAGTTTGATGAGAAGGTTGCTCCTGTCTGTTTCGTACAGGACAATGAGAGTAAGTCATCATATGGTGTTATGAGAGGACTGCACTTCCAGCGGCCACCATTTACACAGAGTAAATTGGTGCGCTGCGTGAAGGGCGCTGTGCTGGACGTGGCTGTTGACATCCGCAAGGGTAGCCCCACATACGGGCAGCATGTAGCCGTGGAACTGACAGAGGACAACCACAGGCAGTTCTTCATTCCGAAAGGTTTTGCCCATGGTTTTGCCGTTCTTTCTGTGACGGCAGTGTTCCAGTATAAATGCGACGAGTTTTATCATCCAGAGGCAGATGGTGGTATCAGCATCCTTGACGATTCTCTGGGGATTGACTGGCGAATACCTAAGGAAAAAGCCTTACTGAGCGAGAAAGACACCAAGCATCCCATATTAAAAGATTTTGAAAGCCCATTTATATACTGATGAAAGGAATAGTTTTAGCAGGTGGCAGCGGTACACGGCTGTACCCCATCACCAAGGGAATCAGTAAGCAGCTCATTCCTATTTTCGACAAGCCGATGGTGTATTACCCCATCTCAGTGCTGATGCTGGCAGGTATCAGGGACATCCTGATTATCTCCACTCCTGATGACCTTCCCGGCTTTAAGCGCCTGCTGGGAGATGGCAGCAACTATGGTGTAAACTTTGAGTATGCTGAACAGCCAAGTCCAGACGGCTTAGCTCAAGCTTTTATCATAGGCGAAAAGTTTATCGGCAACGATAGTGCCTGCTTAGTGCTGGGCGATAATATCTTCAATGGCAATGGTTTCACAAAACTTCTGAAGACCGCTGTTGAAGATGCCGAGAAGAACAACAAGGCCACAGTATTCGGCTATTGGGT
>JAFTGI010000006.1 GCA_017458195.1 Prevotella sp. | reverse complement strand
GTGACCTGCCGTACGCTTGAGGACTTCTACTACGTTGATGCCCATACGTTTGAGAAACAATACAAGGAGGTGCTGAGCGGCTACCGACGGTGGAGCGAGCTCTCCCATGCCGACGAGTGGCTGGTGTTCCCTGAGAACATCGGCGAGAACCTGGCCATTGACGAGACAAGCCTATCCAACGGTGAACTGTACACCATCGTGACCAACCGCGACCGTCATGGCGGAGAGGGCTGCCTTGTGGCCATCGTCTCAGGGACGAAGTCAGAGGATGTGATACGGGCATTGGAGGAGATTCCCGAGAACAGGCGTGAGACGGTCAAAGAGGTGACGCTCGACCTGTCGGACTCCATGCGCAAGATAGTCCGCGGCAGTTTTCCCAAGGCACAGCGCGTCATCGACCGCTTCCATATTCAGAAACTTGCCTGCGATGCCGTGCAGGAGATACGCATCCAGCACCGCTGGAATGCCATACAGGAAGCCAACGATGCGATGGAGAACGCAAAGCTCGAAGGACGGGAATACATTCCCTTCCGTTATGAGAATGGCGACACCAAGAAGGAATTGCTGGCACGGAGCCGCTACCTGCTCTTCAAGTCCGCCGACAAGTGGACCAGGTCACAGGCTAGGAGAGCCAAAATCCTGTTCGCAGAGTACCCTGACCTACAGCAGGCCTATTCCCTGTCACACTCGCTGCGGATGACCTTTGCGAAGAACACCATCAAGGATGCCGCAAGGCTGTCAATGGCCCGCTGGTACAACAAGGTGGAAGAGGCTGGATTCCATTCCTTTAATGTCATTGCCGCCACGTTCTATGAGCACTACGACGACATCCTCAACTTCTACAATAATAGGTCATCAAATGCTGCCGCAGAGTCTTTTAATGCCAAGGTCAAGGCTTTGAGGGCTGCACTCAGAGGAATCAGGGACGAGAGATTCTTCCTCTTCAGGCTCGCTATGATTTATGCTTACCCCCACTGATTATCGACTGAGCCTAGAGAATTGAAAAAACGTGGAGCTGGAAGGCTTGAAAACAGTAAGCCCTGACTTGGCTTGGTGGCCGACTCAGGGCTTTCTTTGTGTGAGGGGCGTGGCATGATTGTCACGCCTCATTGCTAGAGATTTCGAACTATTTCACCATTACCTTGCGGACAGAACCATCAGACATCCGAATGATGTTGAGACCCTTCTGCGGAGCTGTCAGCTGGCGTCCGTCAAGTCCGTAGCGCTCTTGCTTGTCAGCGATGGGAGTTGTGGGCTGCTTGTCGATGCCGGTGCCGACGTTGGTGTTCTCTACAACGCTTACGAGGATGCGGAAGCCGGCAGGCTGGAACCAGCCACCTTGGGTCATGCTAAGCGTCAGACAGCCGTCAGCGGATCCAGACGAGAAGGGCGGGATGAACAGCTGTGAAGCGCTGAAATCTTGCGTGCCAGTGAGCACGTACAGCTGATTCTCGACAGTCATTTCCGAGCCGTTGTAGATGACGAGAAAGTCGTCCTTGTAGATTGACACCCACTGCACGTCGAGCTGGATGGCCTTTCCTTCCTCCTCAGGAATGAATGTCACGTAGCTGTCGAAGTCGAAGGGGACGTTGCCGCCGGGGCCGCCGCTGTCGTAGAAGAAGAACTGCTCATCTGTTGGCACGGTGATCTCATGAACGTTCTTGTTCATGTTCATCGTCTTCATGATAAGACGGCTACCATCGGGATCGGGACCGCAGATGACATATTCGCGCATTCCGCCGAAGTATTCGGTGCCAATCACCGTCGGCACAATCTCGTACTTGTATTCCACACTGTCGAGGGTGATGTATGCCTGAGGCACACAGAGGTCAATGGTGTCGTTGGGCGTGGCATCGCTCTTAACGTCGCCCTGCACGCGGAAGAAGTTTTCGCCGGTGCCCGTCTGAAGAGCTGTCAGTTCGCCGTAGTGTGCGTCGCCCTTAGTCCAGACGCACCAGTTGTTGCAGATGAAAGCCGACTTGGCCCGCAGCGTATAGTCCGACTGGCCCTCTGTGACGGTGGCCGATGCGAGGGTGTTGCCATCGTTGTCGACGAGATAGATTTTGCTCAGGTTCTTGACGGCGCCTTCCTTCAGCACAACGTCGATGCCCAGCAATCCCTGCTCAATACCGACAGAGTCAGGCCACACCTCCACGTCGAGCAGGTTAGCCTTCGACGTGCCGGGACCGACGGGAGCCGTGTAAGGCGTCTGGTTGACGTCGATTTTCCAGAAGTGAGGATCGCGCCAAGTGGTGGCACGCAGCTCGAAGCCCTCAGCCTGATACATGGGAGCGTTGGTGACAAAGCGCAGCGTCAGCTTGCCGTTGTCAGCCGTCGACCTTACGGAGGTCAGGTCCTCAACGACACTCGACGTAGTGGTTGTTCCGACGATGGCTGCCAGAGCCTCACCCTCGACGCCCTCGCCATTGTAGACGTAGAGCGTGTCCTTGGTAGTCAGGCTCACCTTCTCGAAAGCCACGCGTGCCTTACCGTCCTCAGTGGCCGGTGCAATCACCATCGTGCCTTTAAACCTGCGTGCAGCGTTGCCCTCGGCGCCGCCGTCGTCATAGATCATTACACCTACTTCGCCAGCCGGAGCCACCACCTCAGGGTTGTCGCCGGCTACCATTGTCACGGTCTCCTGAGCCGCTGCTGCCATAGGCATGACGGCTGTCAGCAATGCCACGATGCGCATTTGCTTGTAGAAACTTTTCTTCATAAGCCTTTTGTTTTTGTTAATAAATAAATGAATGAAAAAATGGAATATTGTTTCCTTATTAATGTCTTCACTTCATGACCTTTCTGACCTGTCCGTCGCTGCGGCGCTCAATCATCAGACCTTGATGACGACTGCCTGTCCGACGGCCCAACAGGTCATAGCGTGCTACGCCCTCGGCAGCGACGGCCGGCGTCTTAATGCCACTCGGCCATTCCTTTGCCTGACCGACGATGGCCGACCCGTCGGGCGCCTTCGTCACATCATAGTAGTAGGCGCCGCCAACACAGCGCACCGGCTGGAACGTCTCGTCCTCAGGAGCCAGCGAGGCCATGCAGGCGCGATAGTGGCCAGCGGGCAGCTCCGTCAGGTCGAAGGTCGTTGCGGCATAGTCGATGGCCTGCAGCATTTCAGCAGCCGTTCCCTGGCTCAGGTCTTCCAGCACGAGGAAGTAGTCCTGGCCGTCGTCGGCATGCAGCCATAGGCCCAGCTGTCCGGTGAATCCGTGCCAATGCATGTCGCACAGCGTGACCGCAGCCAGCGTGACGCCCCGCTCGTTGCCCGTCAGCCGATAGATGCCGTCCTCAGGCAGCGTCCACATGCTCTGTCCGTGAGGCGCCACCGAGGCCGTTGCGTCAGGGGTAATGCCATAGAGCATCTGGTGCGAGTTATAATAGTGACGCGTGGTATTGGTGCCCAGGATGCCGGTCGGCGACAGGTCGGCCACGTCGAAGTAGCCGTTGGCCTTGCCGTCCCATCCCCAGTTCACGTAGACCAGTCCGTCAGCATCGACACCACAGAAGACGAAGGCATGGCCCCCGCCTTCGGCCTGCGAGGCGCCATAGATGATGGGGCGTCCTGCTGCCAGTTCCTCATAGATTTTTCCCATCCACTCCTCATCGCTGTAGTAGTTGCGCACAGCGAAGTCGAGCTGGCGGGCCTCATAGCCCATGAGGCGCGACATACCGATGGCCGCGTTGTAGATACGGGCCCCGCTGCCGGAGAGCGCATAGCTCATGCCGCAGACGTATCCGCAGTCGCGCACCAGCTCGGCAACGGGCGTCTTCACGGCCTCGGAGTAGAAGGGCTGGTTATACTTCTCGCGCATGTCGTCCCAACGATAGGTTGTGTTGATGTGCGTCTGAATCTCGTCGATGAAGTCGCTGCGGCTGTAGATGGCCGTGCCGTCGATGCTCTCGGGATAGCGGAAGTGATAGACCACCTGCGCCAGCGCCGTGGCCAGACAGCCTGCCGGCGCATTCTGGCTGTCGATGCGCGGGCAGAGGAAGTTGTAGGGCACACCCTGTCCCCACAGAGCCGTGACGAAACACTCCACGGGCTCGCCCTCATAGGCTGTCGGCGCGGCCCCCAGGCCCAGCTCCAGCCTTTGGCTCAGCGAGCGCTGCATCTCGTCCATCCACCATGCCAGAGCCGGATTATCTTCGGGGCAGAACTCCGAGTCGCTGTAGCCCAGCACGGCGGGGAAGGCATCGTCGGTGCTCACCACGGCGAAGCCGCCATGGTCATAGCCAAAGACGCTGATGGCGGACGTCGCCCTGAGTAGCCGCAGCGCGGGCTGTGTGCCCCTGGCCGTGGCAGCTCCCTTGGCAAGTGCCTGCCGGGCGATGGCTTCCTGCTGAGCGGCCGTCCGCTCCTTAGCCGTGGCTGTCAGGGCAAGGCCAGCGATAAGCAAGAGTACGAATGATTTAGTTTTCATTGTCTTTCTTGTTTGTTTCATTAGTTGTTATTTCACGACAATCGTCCTGCCTCCGACCACATAGATGCCGGGCCGCAGCTGGCGCGTCGTGGTGGCACGGCTCATCACCAGCCTGCCGTCGAGCGTGTAGACGTCGAAGGTCTGGCCGTCGGCCGTCAGCAGGGCATCGACTGCTTCAATGGATGCCTCCTCGACGGTCAGCACAGCATCGGGCCCGTAGGTCAGCTTGTAGTTTTTGGTCGTCGCGCCGCCGACAATCGTGATGGGATACTTCCCGGCGGGGCTCTCCTTCGTCGCCGTGGTTTCAGCCCGGGGCATCTCCGTCATGACGCTCTCGGCGGTGTCGTCCAGTTTCCAGCGGGCCGTCAGCTTCACCTGGAAGTCCGGGTTCTCCTCGCCTGTGTAGCGCTTGTAGTTGCTCACCGTGGCCATCACCGTGACCGGACTGACGATGAGCTCGCCGGGGATGAGGTTGACCTCCTCCTCGATGGTGCCCTTAGCCACATTGATGATATAGGTGCCGACAGGACTCTCCGGCACGGCGTCGCATGTCAGCTCCGGCTGTCCGATCGACTTGTCGGTGTTGATGTAAGTGCATTTCAGCGTGGGGTTCTTCTCGCCGTAGTCGCGCATGGCGGTGCGGGCCACGACGGCCTTGCCCTCCATCTGCACGTGGTTGCCGAAGTTCATCCATGGCTCGACGGCCATGTAGTCGTCCTTGTAGCCGGCGGGGACATAGAGCGTGCACCTCGTATAGTCCACGCCGTCGAGGCAGTCGGCAGCGGCGCTGATGGCACCGTGTGTCTGGCAGTGCAGCTCCTGCAGGCTGAAGCAGCCGGCCATGGCCAGCGTCTCTATCCGGGTCAGCGTCTGTGGCAGTGTCAGCTTGGTCAGGTGCATGGCTCCCAGGAATGCATACTTCGTGATGCGCTCCACGCCGGGCAGCAGCTCCAGTTCGCCCGCCACGCAGGGGAAGGCCGTGACGACGACCGTGGTGTCGGCCGAATAGACCACCTCGTCCACCAGCAGCTGGTCGGCCAGCTTGCCGTCGAAGACCACCTTGCCCAGCTGCAGGCATCCGGCCAGTGCGCCGTAGCCGATGTGCTTAAGCGACGTGGGCAGGACAACCTCCTGCAGGAAGGGACATTCAGCCAGAGCCATTCGTGGCAGCGAGTCGCCCACCAGCGTCGCCTCACTCAGGTCGATGCGGGCCAGGCGGCCCAGTGTGGTGCGCCCTTGCGGGTCGATGCCGGCCATCTTGCGGATGAAGCTGAAGTCCTCCTCGCTGATGGGGCCGACGAATTTGGCGGCGTTGCCCTTGTAGTATTCATCGCCGACGACCTGGGCCAGCGTTCCCGGTGCCGTGACCGTGTAGGTGTGCTCCAGGATGTCGTCGTCGCCCAGCTCGCGGTTCATCGGGTTGATGTTGTAGATGAGCTCCTGCTGGTCGTTGAAGCGATAGTAGAGCGGGTTGAGCATGTCGATGTTGTAATAGCCGTCAGCCTGCCCCGACCATCCCCAGTTCACGTGCACCAGTCCGTCCTCGTCGTAGCCGTCGAAGACGAAGCAGTGGCCCAGCGAACGGGTGTCCACGCCGCCGTAGATGACGGGCTGCCCCTTGCTCAGGTCAGCGTAGATCAGCTCCATCCAGTCGTTGTCGCCATAGGCATTGCGGCTGGCATAGGTCACGGTGGGATAGAATCCGAAGTTGCGAGTCAGTGCCGTTGGGATGAACGTGGCGCTGGCTCCGCTGCCGTCGCGCCGGTAGTTCATGTTCACGGACACGCCGCAGGCCACCATCAGCTGAGCCACGGCGTTGGCCTGCCGCGTGCCGTAGCCGGTCACGTAGCTGTAGGTGTCGAGCATGCCGTCCCAGTCGAACTCCAGGCCGTCGAAGTCCACCGACACGGATGACCCCGACGTCGAGTTGGTGATGACCGTGCCTGTCGTCCGCTCGGGATAGCGCCAGTAGCGCAGCACCTGGGCCATGGCCGTGGCCACGCAGCCCGTCATGCAGCGCGACGTGCCCTCCATGGGGCACATGTTGTAGTAGGGACGCTCCTGGTCCCAGCGCGTCGTCAGCATCGGTGCCACCGCCTTGGGGAATCGTGTGGTGTCGATGGGCACGTTCACCTCGCGGCGCCCCATGGCCACGGCCTGCACGGCCACGTCGGCCACGTGCTCCAGCCACCAGCTGAGGCCCGACTGGGTGCGCACCTCGTCGGTGAGCGGTGCGTCGCTGTAAGCCAGCACGGCGGGCAGCATGTCGTCAGCAGAGACTACTGCAAACCCCGCCTCGGCCGCCCCGTAGATGGCGTAGCCCTGTCCTGCCTCTATCTCCTGCAGCTGTGCAGGAGCCTTGAAGCGGCCCTGAGCCGCATGGTGCAGCAGGCAGTCGTGTGCTGCCTGCTGCATCTGCGACTTGGTACGTGGGGCGGCCGCCGTTACAGCGGCCAGCCCCATGAGAACTAAGAGCGATGAAACTCTATGTGCTGTCATACCCAAAGAGACTTTTATTTATTTGACCATCTTCTTTCCGTTGACCACATAGACGCCATGGCCATGCTGCGGGAGCGTGTTGACACGGCGGCCGTCGAGCGAGAAGATAGCCTTGCGGCCCGTCGACTGGCTGTCGGCATTCACGTCGCTGATGCCCTGCTCCTCCTGGTTGAAGACCGAGATGTCGTCGAAGACCACGCCGCTGCCGTCGACGTCGCCCACCTCGATGCGGAAGATGATGCTGACGTAGTGCTCATCCTTGAACTGGCTCAGGTCGACCGTGGCATAGCGCCACTCGAAGTCGCCGTCGATGGTGGTGTAGTCGATGGTGTAAAGGCTCTTCGGGCCTTCCATCGAGCTCTGGTTGTCAACCTGCACGATGAGCTTCACGTCGTCGCCGGGAATGCCCAGATGAGCAAACCTGACGGCCGGGTTCTTCATCTGGCTCAGGTCGAGTTTCCATGAGTTGAGGCTTGCCCAGTCGTTGCCCACGTTGAAGGCGAACGAGAGACTGCGTCCCAGTCCGTCGGCATCCTCGTCCCACCACGTCAGGCTGCCGTTCTGAGGCAGATAGACGTAGAAGTAGTCATTGTGCTGAGCACCCTCGAAGTGGCAGTCGAAGGGCGGCTGGATGGGGCGTCCGGTGATGAAGTCGTTGGTGTAGTAGAGGTCAGAGCGGCCAGCCTCGTTGCTGCGTCCGGCCAGTCGGTAGAACAGGTCGGGCGTCTTTGAGTTGATCTCCGAGGCGTAGCCCGTCAGCTTGATTTCCGAGACGCCGTCGGCCGATTTCTCGACGTAGACCTCAGTCTCGTTGGCAATGGTGAGGCTCTCACGCCAGCCCCATACGTCGAAGGCCGTCGTGGCCGGATCGACGTAGCCGCCATGCATGCCCTCGGCGGGGCACTCCGTCGGCGACTTGACCGTCATCGTGCCGTCGTGGTTGTCGAGAATGCGTGAGCCCTTGGGGCCCTGCGGGTTGTCGATGCCCAGCCAGATGCGCTCCATCAGTCGTGCGCCCTGTCCGAACTCGTTGTAGGCGCGGGCCTCGTAGCGGTGGTTGCCGGCCTCGGGCGTCGTGTCGACAAACGTGAGCACCTCGCCCACCTGCGGGCTGTCGAAGGTCTGGAGCAGCTCGCCGTCGCGGCTGATCTCAGCCTTGGTGATGTTCTCCAGGTCGTAGCCGCTGGCCGTCTTCGTGGGCACGCGGAAGCTCACGGTGGCCTTCAGCTCGCCCTTTTCGCCGGGCGTGAGCACCATGTCGGTGGGAGCGGCAGGCGATTCGCCGATGGTCTCCACGCCGATTTCGATGTCGTCGAACTGCATGATGGTCTCCGATGCCGATGCACAGATCTTGATGGGGTGGATCGAGAGGTAGTAGAGACCGTCTTCCTCGACGGCGAAGGTCACGGCGTTGTCGCGCACGTCAATGTGACCCGACGAGAACTCGCGTCGCGGCGTGACGACGTAGGTCACGTCGGCATCGCGCGGGTCGGGCGTGTCGGTCAGCAGCACCTCGTAGCAGCTCTGGGCCGTCCACAGCCATGCCTCGTAGCTGTACGTCCACATGCCGGTGTAGAGTCGGAAGTTGAGGTTATAGACATCGCCGGCACGCAGCTTCATGGGCGGCGTGACGAGGTAGTCCTCGTTGATGTAGGTGCCGCGCTGGTCGGACAGCCATGCGGCCGACCACAGTTCAAACACCTCGCTGGTGTACCACAGGAACTTGTTCTCCTTGAAGCCGGCGGGAATCTCGCTGGGCAGGGTGATGATCTTCGTGAACATGTCGTAGTCGGTCTCCTCCTCGAAGGTGAACTTGCGGGGCAGCACGAGATACTTGCCCACCTTGATCTTGTTCGACTCGCCGGGACGGCCCACCACGTCGGCATCAGCCGTCAGGGCGGCGTTGGCCTTGTTGACGGGATACACCTTATAATATACATAGCGCAGGTTCTCCACGTCGATGGTCTCCGAGAAGTAGCCGTCGGTCAGACCGTCGGCCACGACCACCTCCTCGGGCATGCGCACCACGCGGTAGGCCAGCTCAGAGCCGGCACCCAGCGAACCGCCGTTGAGGCTCGTCTCCACGGGCGTCCAGGTCAGCTCTACCTGGTCGTCGGCCATCGACATCTCCACGTCGTCGGGGGCAGCAAAGGCATCCTTGCCCACGTAGACCTTGCGCACCGAGGGCTGACCCATGCCGGCACCGTTGGTGGCCATGACGCTGAAGGTGTGCATGCCCGTGGCGAGGCCCTTCACCTCGACATTGACGCGCTGACCGTCGGCCTGACCCTCAGCGACCACGTCGGCACCCTCCTTCACGCAGTAGCCCATCTGTCCGCTCAGGGCATTGCCGCTGGCGTCGGTGGCGGGCAGGCTGAAGCTGAACGTCACGTCGTTCAGCGTCTTGTCGCCCACGGTGATGCTCAGGTCGCCCACCTGAGCGGGAGCAGCCTCGTCGGTGGCGCCGCTGTCCTTCAGCAGGAGCATGTCGACCACCTCATTGCCCCGCATGATGCACACGCGCTGGCTCTTGCCCGTCTTGGGGTCGATCTCGTAGATGCTCGAGGTGGTGGTGCTGCCCGCGACGTATGGGTTAGGCTCCGGCACGTGGCAGAACCAGTAGATCAGACCCGTGACGGGGTCGTAGCAGCTGGCGTTCTGGCCGAAGGCGCCCTGCTCGTTGACATAGTAGATGCCCGTGGGGCCTACGAGCTCGATGGCGCCCGTCGTCTTGTCGATGCGATAGAGCGAGCCGTCGGTGCAGAGGCCGTAGAGCTGTCCCTTGTCGTCGAAAGTGATGTTGATGAACATGCGGTCCATGACGAAAGCCGTCTCGCCGCGCGGCGGATACCTCTGCCGCGTCCCCTCGGTGTAGCCCACGGGGAAGTAGGTGATCGTGCCAAGGTTGCCGTAGGGCGAGTCCTCGAAGATGCCGTAGATGGTGTCGTCGGTGGGATCCTTGGCGATGGTCATGGCGTACTGCGTGGGCACCTCGTTGTGCATGCAGTCGAAGAGCTTCAGGCTCTCGCCCGTCATGAGGTCGAACACCTGGTAGATGGCGTGGCTGACCAAGGCCGGATGGCGCGAGTAGAGCGTTGCCGTGATGCTGCGCACGGTGCCGTCGTTGGCATAGTAGACCGGCGCATTATACCAGTCCACGGCAGCGGTCGAGCCGGCGTCGACCGTCCACACCCATTCGATGGTGCCGTCGGCGGTGTTGATCTCGGCAATGCCCGAGTCGTCAGAGGCCTCCGACTGTGTGACCATGGCATAGAATCGTGCGTTAGTCGTGGCCATGAGCACGTCGGCAGGCTTCTTCATGGGCATGACAGGCTTCTGGACCTTGTCGCGGTGACCCACGGAGCGGAAGTCGACGAGCGACTTGCCAACCGGGATTCGCTGGGCACTGAGCGAGAGCACAGTGCCGAAAAGCATGAGCGCCATCAGAACGGCGCTGAGAGATAGACTTTTCTTCATGAGCTTTGTTGTTGGGTTAATTAGACATTATGGGATAATAATTCTCGTTTTCACTTTTCTACATATTTCATGCTACGCCCGTCGGACAGGCGCACCACCTGAAGGCCGCGATGGCCCGGGGCGACGCGACGTCCGTCGAGCCCATAGCGGCCGACGACCTCGCTGACCGTCCTGACCGACGGCTCGGCGATGCCCGACGCGGCGGGGCTGATCGGCACCTTGCGGGCATTGGCTACCGTGTTGCCTGAGCCGAAGACCATCACCACGGCATAGACGTGACCGGCGCGCACGGCCTTCATGAGCTCGTCGTTCTGCGTGGGCAGCTTGAGGGTGTAGGTCGACGTGACGGGTACGCCGCACTCGAAGCTGGTGCCACTGGGGAAGCGCGCCAGGTTGAGGTTGCCCGCGTATGAACTGGCGATGCACACGTCGTTGAACGCCATGCTGACATTCGTCTGTCCGTAGCGGCCACCGCTGCAATAGGGGGCCAGGTCTTCGTTCGCAGCCGTGGGAGCCGTGCTGGCATAGTAGTTGTACTGCTGCCAGGCGGAGCCCTCGCCCCGCAGGCTGTCGGCCACGAGGACGAAGGCGACGGTGTAGCGTGGGGAACTATCGGTGAGCGGCTCCACGACGGCCGTGCAGCTGACCTGCGTCTGCCCGTCGTCGGCCCATTCGGCCGTCAGCGTCACGTCGACGCTGGGGGCCACGCTGTTGGCGGCCTCGAAGACATCGACGATGCCGGCCCCTTGATAGTCGTGCCCCCAAAGCGGATCGACGAAGGCGCCCCGGTTGACCGTGCAGTTGGGCGCCCCTTCGAAAGCCATGTGGGCATAGTTGGTGATATACATCGGGTCGGTGGCATTGTACTGATGGAGGGCAATGCCGATGAAGCTGTCGCCAAACTGGCGGCGCAGGCGCTCCATGCCGGCATGGCCGCGGGTGCAGTAGCCACAGCGCGTGCCGGTGTACTCCTCGACGACCGAGCAGCGTCGGGCTTCGCGGATGGGGGCGGGACGCCGGTCCTGTGCACTGGCTTGCAGGGCCATGAGCCCGGCAAGCACAGCGCAGGTGTGCATCATGATACGAGAGAGATTGAGGCTAATCATTATTCTAAAATCTTTTCTGTGTGACCGTCGGCATAGCGCACGATGGTCAATCCATGCTTATGAATATTTACCTTTTGTCCATTCAGAGAGTAGTAGGTCTTCGGACCATCGGTCGAGGGAGTGGCGACGGGCTGCTCCTCGATGCCGCGCACGGAGGGGTCGAAGCCGTTCAGATAGACCTTGGCGGCATTGACCACCTCGCCAGTGGAGCTGATGACGATGGCCACCACGGCCAGGTTGTCCTCGTGCAGCTGCGAGGCAATCTCGCCGGAGCGCGGCAGGTTGAGCGTGTAGCGGTGGACGGTGGGCACGCCGGCTTCGAGGGGCCCGGCGAGGCGGGCCTGGTTGGTGCCGTCGCTGTAGGAGCTGACGACGGCCACGTCGTTGTACTTCCATCCGGAGATCATGCCTTGCCCATACTGGCCGCCCCGACAGAAGATGTCCATCAGCGGGTCGTTGTTGTAGTGGTCGTAGGTGGCGTAGGAATTCTGCTGATCCCAGCTGTTGCCGGTGCCCGTGAGGCTGTCGGCCACGACGATGTACTCGATGCCGTATTCACCGTCGTCGAGCGACTCGAGGGTGGTGGTGACCGACACCGACTTGGCTCCGAAGAGGTCGTTCCACTCGGCTTTCAGGTCGATGCCCACGTGGGGCGGCACGTTGAGGTCGTAGTCGATGAGGTTGAACATGTCAGAGCCGCCCGACGTGTGGGTGCCGTAGCGGGGATCCACCTGCAGTGAGCGGTCGATCTGGCAGATGGGGGCTCCTGACATGCCGGTGTAGGCATAGTCGTCGAGCGGCAGGAACATGGCGTCGCTCTGGTTATACTGGTGGAGGGCTATGGTGGCGACGCGCAGACCGTAGTTCTGGCGCAGCAGCTCCATGCCGAGCATGCCGCGCGGACACCAGCTGCAGCCCGTGCCGGTGAGCTCCTCGACGAGCACGCTGCGGGGGAAGATCTTCGCCACGGTTTCGATCATGCCCGAGGCCTCGCTGACGCCAATCTCAATGGGCACGCCGTTGACGTGGGTGATGCGCAGCACCTTCTGGCGCACGCCCACCTCCTCGTCGGCCTGGAAGGGGACGATGATCACGGTGTCGCCGCCCAGCACGCTGAACGGCTCATCGAAGTCGAGATGGCAGGGCGTGCCCTCGTCGACGGCACTGCCAACGGTGTAGTCGAGGCTGCTGATGCCCTCGGTGCCCAGGTTGGTGATGGTCACGGGCACGTCGACCTGGCCGCCCAGCGCCACGCCGTAGTAGGCGAAGTCGGCAGCGGTGGCCGCATTGCCGACGTCGGCTCCCTTGAGCAGCACGCGCATGGTGCAGCAGCCCCAGGAACGCTCCTGACCGTCGACCCAGTTGCCCCGGAATTCCTGGCTGGTGCGCATGTAGAGGCAGCCGGGCTGGCCCTGGGCCACTGACGTCACGACGGGATACTGGCCGCTGGAGTTCGACAGGTCGTCGACGGTGAACGTGTAGCCCACGTAGACGCCGCTGCTGGGGATGGTGTAGGTGTAGCTGCCGAAGGGCAGCTCATACTCCAGTCCGGCCTGGTTGCGGCCCTCGTCGCCGCCGCGCAAGCCATCCGTTTCGATATACCACACCTTGCTGCCCTCAGCTTCCTCGGGGGCGCCGGAGGGCAGGGCGGGTGCAATCCATATCTTCAGGTTGCTCAGACAGTCGAAGCGGCGCATGCAGAAGCGTATGCCGCAGATGTCCTTGCCGGCGGTAATGCCCTGATTGCCGGGCACGTACATCGCAATGTCGTAGGTCTCGGCGACCTCCGTTCCCAGCACGGTGCGGGCGCTGCTGCCGTCGTAGTAGCCCCACCACTGGCCTTCATCGTCAGCCGACACATGTCCCGTCAGGACTGTTGTCGACAACATAGTGAGTAGAATCTTCCGTAACATAAGTTTTTCATCGTTTTTATTTAGTTTCCCTTAGTTTCTTTTCTGTTTTGCGCCGCAAAGTTAACGAAAAAAAAAAAACGCCAAAAAGCGTTAATACAAAAAGTGTTAAATCAAACGACATTCTCATAATTTTTCGCTTTTTATTTACATTTTGCACTTTTCCGGAGATAAAAACAGAATATTTCTTGCATATTCCTATCAATCCCTAATAACGTTATGTCGACACTGGGAGTTATCCTTTCCGATGCCTCACCCTCCCGCTCTCAAAACCGAAAACGGCACTTCTCGAAAGTAATATAGGGGTATATTACCTTCGAAAAGCCCCGTTTTGTCATTTTTCACCCCTGATTGCTCAGCTCATGAAGCAGCCGACACGGCGCTTGTCATCATCCGTATTTTTTAATTGCGGTACGCTCGCGCGAGCGTTCAAAAAGATAAGGATTTGGGCAAAAAAATGCAAAAATAATGTTAATTGCATGCACGGAAAGGTGCATAAATCAATTGTTTTACACTAACTTTGCAGCGGTGGAACTGCCCTGCACCAAGCCACCGGACTGGACTCGTAAGACGCTTTTGAATGTAAACATATTTCTAATAAATCTGACTGACATGAAAAAACTGCTATCTGCCATTATCGCATGCCTCGCCTTCTGTACGACGGGTAACGCCCAGGAAGTGATGCTGGGCTATTGCAACGGCGAAATCAACACCACGGTGAACAAGGAGTTCGGATCAACGGAGAAGGATGTCTGGATGAGTGCGGCCATCTTTCTGCCAGCCTCTGATGTAAACATTTATGCGGGTAATACGATTACGAACATCCGCGTCGGACTGTCGCAGCTTCTCAACATCGACGAGCTGCAGGTCTGGGTGCGCTCCACGCTCGACGGCGACAACCTGGCGCAGGGCACGATCACCTCGTTCAAGCGCGGCTGGAACATCGTGATGCTCGATGAGCCCTATCCCCTTGACGGCCAGATTGTCGAGGGCATCTACGTGGGCTACTCCTATCACCAGAAGTCGACCAACTACGGCATGAGCCTGCTCGACCGCCCCTATGCCCACGCGCTCTATTATAAGGAGGCGGGGCAGCCCTGGACCGACCGCTCGGCTGAGGGTACGCTCTGCCTGGAAGCGCAAGTGGACGGCGACAACATGCCGCAGCTGAACCTGCGCCTGGTGGGAATCACGACGCCGCAGTACTACTCGCTCACGCTCGGCTCGATGACGTTCGACGGCGTCGTGCGCAACGAGGCGCTGCAGACGATCAGCGGCTTCGACGTGGCGGTCACGTTCGACGGCGCCGAGGAATCCGTCTATACGGCCCACATCGACATGTCGCTGGCATATAAGGAGGAGAAGCCCTTCTCGTTTATCATCAGGCCGGACGTGCTGACCGAGAAGCAGAAAGGACGCGTCGCCACCGTCAGCATCACGCGGCTGAACGAGGGCGACGACGAGAACATGGAGAACAACACGCTGAGCACGACGTTCGACGTCGTCGTGGCCGACTTCCGCCACCGCGTGCTGCTCGAGGAGTTCACCACGGAGTCGTGCCCCAACTGCCCGCGCGTGAGCAACATGATCCACGACCTCATGGAGCGCAGCGAATATCGCGACGACGTCATCATGATGACCCACCACTCGGGCTACTACACCGACTGGCTCACCATTCCGGCCGACCAGAGCTACACGTGGTACTACAACGACGGGGGCTCGGTCTATGCGCCGGCCACGATGGTCGACCGACTGACCGACACGGGCGAGAAGTCGCCTGTCTTCTTCCCGCAGGTGGAGTATCTGCTGACGGCTGCCCTCGACTACCGGCTGGCTGAGCCGGCCCACGTCTCGGTGGGCGTGGAGGCTACGATCGACTCGGTGGCCGGAAAGATCAACGTCGTCGTGGCCGGCTCGCGCACCATCGAGACGGAACAGCTGTTCCGCTCGTCGGGGCGCATCACGGTCTACCTCGTCGAGGACGGCATCGAGTCCTACAAGCAGGCGGGTGCCAGCGGCAAGTGGATCCACAACGGGGTCAGCCGCGACGTCAACCAGACGTGGGGCACGGTCATCCACTGGCAGGATGAGGACTACCGCTACACGTGCTCCTTCGACCTGAAGGACGACTACGTGGCTGAGAACCTGCGGGTCGTGGCCATGGTCTTCGACTTCGACGCCAACGACGCTACGGCCAGCCTGGTGCTCAATGCCAACCAGACGGTGCCGGTCGTCGGCACCACGTCGGGCATCGCTGACGTCAGCGCCAAGGATGTGCGCCGGGCCGACGGCGTCTATGACCTGACGGGCCGCCGTGTCGATGCCTCGCGGATGCACCCCGGCATCTATGTCGAGAATGGCCGCAAGCGCGTGGCTTCGGGCTTTTAGCTTTTAGACAACAGACAACAGGCTACGCCAGCCGCTACCTCAGCTCGAGGACGCGGCTGGCGTAGTCGTTGTTGAGGGGCACCTCGAGGCCGGTGTCCATGAGGAAGCGGCCGGTGAACTGCTTGCCGTTGAGGCGGCAGGGCTTGTCGCCGACCTTGACGTTGCGCTCGACGACGGTGTAGGTGCGCCCCGGGTCGAGGCCGGCCAGACGGAGGCGCGGCAGGGGCTGGTCGTAGTAGTTGTCAGTCTTGTAGACAAAGACGACGGCCTGCGTGCGGGCATCGTCGACATACATGATGCTGCTCACGCCGAGGCGGTCGTAAGGCGACAGCAGGCGGTAGAGGTTGCCGGTCTGGATGACGGGCCGCAGCTGCTTGTAGTCGGCAAAGCAGGTGGTGCACTGCC
This sequence comes from Prevotella sp., assembly GCA_017458195.1. GTDB lineage: Bacteria > Bacteroidota > Bacteroidia > Bacteroidales > Bacteroidaceae > Prevotella. The sequence goes on along the minus strand of JAFTGI010000006.1, from coordinate 15,340 downwards.
GGCGCTCCTCGTCGGTCATGTGGGCGGGCTGGAGCTCGATGCCGAGGCGGCCGCTCATGGCCACGTCGCAGCGGAACTTGACGGGGATGACGCGGCCGCCCGTGTTCCAGTAGGGCACACCGTTGATATGCTGTGCCATGGCGTTGGCGGGGAAGAACATCGACGTGCCGTACTGCATGTAGACGCGCTGCAGGGCGTCGGTGTTGTCGCTGACCCAGAACTCGTCAAAGTAGGGCAGCAGACCGTAGTTGGCCCGTCCGCCGCCCGAGGCGCAGTCCTGGATGACCAGGTCGGGATACTTCTCACGGATGCGCTTCAGCACGCTGATGAGCCCGCGGTGGTAGCTGATGTTCAGGTTGTTCTGCTTCTGCGGCGGCAGGTAGGTGGAGCCGTAGTTCTGGATGGGGGCGTTGGCGTCCCACTTGATGTAGCTGATCTCGGGGTACTGCGTCATCAGGTTGTCGACGACGCCGAAGACGAAGTCCTGCACCTTCGGGTTCGTGAGGTCGAGCACCACCTGGGTGCCGCCGCGGCCCTGCTTCAGCTGGCGCCCCCGGACCTGCAGCACCCAGTCGGGATGCTGCTCATAGAGCTCGCTGACCGTGTTGGTCATCTCGGGCTCAATCCAGATGCCGAACTTGATGCCCCGCTGGCGGGCGGCGTCGGTCAGGGCACGGATGCCGTTGGGCAGCTTCTGGCGGTCGACCACCCAGTCGCCGAGGCTCGAGTTGTCCTCCTTGCGCGGATATTTGTCGCCAAACCAGCCGTCGTCCATGACGAACAGCTCGCCGCCGAACTGGGCGATGTCGTCCATCATGCGGATGATCTTCTCCTCGGTGATGTCGAGATAGATGCCCTCCCACGAGTTGAGCAGGATGTCGCCGGTCTGCATGCCGCGGTGGAGCATGCCCTCGCGGCGGGCCCAGTTGTGAAGCTGTCGGCTGACGCCGCTCAGGCCCTCATCGGAGTAGGCCATGGCCAGGTGGGGCGTCTCGAAGACCTCCTTCGGCTCGAGCACGTACTCGGACGACTGCGGGTCGATGCCGGCGTAGACGTGGTGCTCGCGGTGGGAGATGGTGTTGAGGCGCAGCTCGTAGTTGCCGCTCCAGCAGAGGGCCAAGCCGATGGTGCGGCCGGTGAGCTCCTGGGGGCGTCCGTCGAGCGAGAGCATCAGCTCAGGCGCGTCGAGGTGCGAGTTGCGTGTGCCGTCGGTGTTGCGGATGATTTTCACGCCCTGCGTCAGGGGCTCCATCGTCGGCGCCGTCTCGGCGGCCCAGTTGCCGTGCAGGTGGGTCACCCACACGTCGCCCTGGCGCAGCGTCAGGTGGCCGGAGTCGAAGCGCTTCAGCGTGATGGCCTTCTTCTCCTGATGCATGATCTCCGTCCACGTCTCGATGACGTCGACGTTCTTATAAGCCTTATAGTAAAGCCGCACCGTGAAGGGCATCAGCTTGTCCTTCATCGTGAAGACATGAATCTTCGCGCGGGCTTCGTCGCGCACCTCATAGGCGTCGACGGCCAGTTCGAGGTTCAGGTCGCCGTCCACGTGCTGCACCTGCAGGGCCGGCAGCTGGATGGCGTCCACCGTCCCGAAGGCGGGCATGGCGTGGCCCCCGAGGTCGGCGCCGGCGTCGCGCAGCTGACTGAGCGTGGCGCTCTTGTCGCCGTAGTAAGCCTGACGTAGGTCGCCGCCGTCCCAGGCCGTGAGCAGCAGCTGTGAGTTAGGTGTCTCAATGACGACGTCGCCCTGCCAGGCCACCATCGCCGTCGGAGCCAGCAACATCAAGGCTCCGAGCAAAATTCTATATTTTTTCATAATTCAAAAAATTAAATCCATCAGACCCACCCCCAGCCCCTCCCTGTGAGGGAGGGGAGTGGTTAGTTTTGCTTTTAAGTAATTATCTTCGAGGTCGTTTCTAATTACTCCCCGCCCTTTAGGGAGGGGCCGGGGGAGGGTCTTGTGGGTCTTGTGGGTCTTGTGGGTCGTCTACTTGTTCGGTTCCTCCCAGCGGCGGTCGGCGGTGCAGGTGACGGTGAGCACCTCGGTGCCCGTCTGGATGCGGAAGTCGCCCGCCTCAAGCACCCAGTGGCCGTCGTAGCCTACGAACGCCAGGTCGCTGCCCTTCAGTCGGAGCGACATGGTCGTCGTCTCGCCGGGCTGCAGCAGCGGCGTCTTCTCGAAGGCGCGCAACCGGCGGTTGTCGGGCGTCAGCGAGGCCACGAGGTCGCTGGCAAAGAGCAGCACGGGCTCGCGGCCGGCCACGCTGCCGCTGTTGCGGACGTCGACGGTGAACGTCAGCACATCGTTGGCCGTGAACTGCGGGCGGTCAACACGGAGGTTGGAATATTCGAACGTGGTGTACGACAGTCCGTAGCCGAAGGCCCACTGCACGCTGACGACGGCATTGTAGTTGTAGGCGCCGCTCATCGTCTCCACCTGCTCGCAGGGCTTGTAGTCATACTTCGTCAGGGCAGCCTGATGGCGTGGATAGCTGAACGGCAGCTTGGCCGAGAAGTTGGCGTCGCCGCTGAGCAGGTCGGCCAGGGCGTCGCCACCGTAGTTGCCGGGCAGGATGGCGTCGACGACGGCTGCGCAGAGCGGCTCGATGTCGCTGATGAGGCGCGGGCGCCCCTCGTTGAGCACCAGCACGATGGGCTTGCCCGTCTCGGCCAGCGCCTTCACGAGGTTGCGCTGGTTGAGCGAGAGACTGAGGTCGTCGAGGTTGCCGGGCGTCTCGCAATAGCTGTTCTCGCCCACCACGGCCACGATGACGTCAACGCCGCGGGCGGCCTCCACGGCCTTGCCGATCTGCGGCTCGTTCTCCTGCCACCAGTCGCCTGCGTCGTTGTAGGTCACGCCGGGCTCATAGACGATGTTGTCGTTGCCGTACTTCAGCTGCATGGCCTCGAGGATGGTGTTGCGCTCGGGATAGTGCTTGTCGGAGTTCTTGCCCTGCCACGTCGACGTCCAGCCGCCGTTGAGACAGCGCATCGAGTTGGCATTGGGCCCGGTGACGAGAATCTTCTTTGACTTGATGGGCAGGACATTGTTCTGGTTCTTCAGCAGGACAATGGCCTCGCGGGCAGCGTCGAGCGCCTTGGCGGCATGCTCCTCGCTGCCGAAGAGGGGGAAGTCCTTATAATTATAATAAGGTGTGTCAAACAGACCCTTGCGGTACTTCAGGCGCAGCACGCGGCGCACGGCGACGTCGATGCGGCTAATGGGCCCCTGACCCTCCACGACGAGCTCCTTGAGCAGCGTGCAGAAGTCCCAGCTGTAGGGATCCATCGACATGTCGATGCCGGCGTTGATGGCGATGCGGATGGCGTCCTTCTTCGACTTGGCGATGTGGTCGCGGCTCCAGAGGTTGACGATGTCGGCCCAGTCGGTCACGATCATGCCGTCCCACCCGAGGTCGAGCTTCAGCCACTGCGTCAGGTATTCATAGTTGGCGTGCAGGGGCATGCCGTTGTTGCTCTGCGAGTTGACCATCACGGTCAGGGCACCGTTGCGCACGGCCTCGAGGAACGGGGCGAAGTGCTTCTCGCGCATGTCCTGCACGGAGATGTTCGAGGGGGTGCGGTCCTTGCCGCTCGTGGGCACGCCGTAGCCCATGAAGTGCTTCATGCAGGCGGCCACGTGCCACTTGTCGATGTGGTTGGGGTCGTCGCCCTGGAAGCCGAGCACCGACTCGCGGCCCATCTCAGCGTTCAGATAGGCATCCTCGCCGAAGTTCTCCCACATGCGCGACCAGCGGGGCTCGCGGCCCAAGTCGACCACGGGCGCATAGACCCAGGGAATGGAGGCTGCCTTCGACTCGTAGGCCGAGATGCGGCTGCCCTCGCGCACCAGCTGGCGGTTGAACGAGGCGCCCATGTTGTTGCCCTGCGGAAAGAGCGTTCCGCCGTCGGTGTAGGTGGTGCCGTGAATCTGGTCGACGCCGTAGACGCAGGGGATGCCGATTTCCTTCATCGACTTCTTCTGAATGGCCGTGATGATCTCCTGCCACTCCTGTCGCGGGATGGCCTCGCCGTTGGGCACGTTCAGGATCGAGCCCACCTTATACTTGCCGATGACCGTGTCGAGCAGGGCCTCGCTCAACTGGAAGCGGTCCCTGACCGAGCGGTCCTGCACGACGTCGATGTTGAGCTCGGCCATCTGACCGATCTTCTCGTCGAGCGTCATCTTGCTGAGCGTCTTCTCAATCTTCTGTTCAATCTTGGCGTCGGCCTTGATGACCTGTGCCTGCATTGCCCATGGCATGGCCATGAGGAATAGGCTGAAAATAAGTCGTTTCATCTTTGTTGTTGTATTATTAATTAAATTCGCGTTCAATGATTTCCAGACACATGCGGCTGTTGTGATACGGGCACTTCCAGAAGCCGGCCTTGTCGTCGTCGAGGTTCGGCGTGCCGTCGGCATGGCGGCTCCAGAGCCATTCGCCGTGCTCGCGGTCGATGAGCTGCTCCTTGATGTACTGCCAGCAGCGCAGGGCCTTCTGCAGGGCCGCTTCGTCGCCGAAGTGCTGGTAGATGTTGAGGAATCCCACGACGGCCTCGGCCTGCACCCACCAGTGGCGGTCGGTGTCGGTGTAGCCCGTGTCGAGGTTAGCCTCGTGCACCATCGAGCCGTCGGCGTTGAGCCCCTTCTCCGAGGCCCGTGCCACCTGCTGCACAATGGGCTCCACTCTCTTCAGCACGTCCGCATCGCCTAAGACGAGGGCCGCCTCGTGCAGCAGCCACGAGCACTCGATGTCGTGGCCGTAGCTCTCCAGATGGCCGGCGCCGCGCGTCCAGTCGTTCTCGAAGAACAGGTCGAGGTGTGAGGTCTCGGGGTTCAGGATGTGGTCGGTGAAGATGTGGATGAGGTTTTTAAGTGAAAAGTGAAAAGTGAAAAGCGAAAAATTTGCTGCCGCCACGCAGGACTGTTCCTGTGCGGTAGCAAATTTTTCACTTTTCACTTTTCCTTTTTCCTTTTCGCGCAAAGCGCGATAAAGGTTGGTGTAGGGCTCGATGATGTGCAGGTGGGTGTTCTGCGACTTCGGGTAGTTGGCGTCGAGGTCGCTGAGGCGCATGTCGGCGATGGGCTGCCAGTCGCGGGTGCAAGCCTCGATGTAGCCGTTGTAGACGGGGTCAAAGGCATGCTGCTCGATGCAGTCAAAGAGCCGGATGGCATGACCGATGGCCTCCTCGTCGCCCGTGGCACGATAGTATTCCGACAGACCGTAGATGGCGAAGCCGATGGCATAGAACTGCTTCTTCGTGTCCTTCGGCCGTCCCTTGTAGTCCAGGCTCCAGTAGACGCCGCCATACTCCGGGTCGATGAAATGGTCGATGAGATAGCGCTTGGCACGCTCTGCGGCCTCCAGATATTCACGACGCCCCAGCACCCTGTAGGCAGCCGAGAAGGCCCACAGGATGCGGGCATTGAGGATGGCGCCCTTGTCGGCCTCGGGGTGCAACTGTCCGTGGCCGTCGATGCGCCCGTAGAAGCCGCCGTGCTCGCGGTCAATCATCTTGTCGAGCCAGAAGGGGAGGATGTTTTCCTCCAGCACCTGGCGCACCTCCTGTTTCAGTTGTTCGATGGTCATGCTATTTGCGGATAGGATATTTATGGATGAGCAGAACCATGAGCAGGGCCATGGCGGCGGGGAACAGCGAGAACAGCGACCAGATCATCGTGAGCACCGACGACGTGATCGAGGCCTCGTCGACGATGCTGTTGCCCATCGCGTCGGTGGTCATGCTGGCACCGGCGAGCCCGAGGAACAGGGCCACGAGCGAGCCGCTGATGGCCGTGCCGAACTTCTGAGCCATGGTGCCGCTGGAGAAGATGAGGCCCGTCGACGACGTGCCGTTCTTCTCGGTGGCATAGTCGGCCACGTCGGCATACATCGACCACAGCAGGGGCGAGTAGAGGCCCACGCCCACCGACGTGAGCACCACCAAGGCAATCATCACCCAGATGTACTTCGGACTCATGGGCACGAAGAAGAAGCAGACGCTGAACGCGGCGCAGATCAGTGCGGCCACGACGAACGCCTTGCGCTTGGAGCCCACCCAGGCGGTGAACTTGGGCGACAGTCCGCCGAAGATCATGCAGGTCAGCTCGCCGAAGGTCATGAACACGGTGTAGTTGATGATGAGCCCGCTGACGGTGACGTCGCCGCCCAGGCAGTAGGTGATCATATAGCCGGCCACGGCATAGCGGAAGCCATTGAAGAAGTTGGTGCAGATGCCCACGAGGGTCAGGTAGATCCACGGGGCGTTCTTAAAGAGGTCGCCGAACTGCTTGAACGAGAACTTCTCGGCGCGCACGGGCTTCAGCCGCTCCTTGGTCAGCAGACCGCAGGCCAGGGTGCCTACAGCTGCCAGGATGCCGAAGAAGACGCCCAGCACGGCATACTGGTGCTGCTCGCTCCCGCCCACCAGCTTCTGCAGGTAGGGGAACGACAGCAGCGTGACGAAGCCCATGGCATAGGCGCCCACCATGCGGTAGCTGGAGAACTGGTTCTTCTCGTTGTCGTCGGGTGTCATGACGCCCAGCAGCGAGCCGTAGGGCACGTTGACGGCAGTATAGACGGCCATCATCATCAGGTAGAGCGAGTAGGCCCAGACGCGCTTGCCCACCGGCCCGAAGTCGGGCGTGTAGAGCAGCAGCGCGAAGATCAGTCCCAGTGGCACGGCGCCAAAGATGAGCCAGGGCCGGTAGGTGCCCCAGCGGCTCTGTGTGCGGTCGGCCAGCGAGCCCATCAGCGGGTCGGTGACGACGTCGAACATGCGTGCGATGAGCATCAGCGTGGCTGCATCGGCGAACGACAGTCCGAACACATTGGTAAAGAACAGCGGGAAGGCTATCGACATAATCTTCCACGTGATGCCGCCAGCCGCAGCGTCACCAAGGGCGTAGCCGATCTTTTCTTTTATTGTTGCCATTGTTGCTTTTTGTTGTTTTCGGTGTTTTGTTGTTTCGGTATTCCGGTATTCCGGTATTTCGTTATTTCGTTGTTTTGTTATTCTTAAGGATGAGGCGCTTGATGGTTTCTACGGAGGCGGCCGTCGTGAGGCCGTCCTCAGGGGTGTTCATGCAGTAGTCGATGAGGCGGTCGACGGTCGAGGTGGCCACGTGCATGCGGGTGTCGGCCGAGGCGTAGTAGATGAAGACACGGCCGTCGGGATCGGCGATCCAGCCGTTGGCGAAGGCCACGTTCATCACGTCGCCCAGATACTCCTGACCCTCAGGCACGAGGAAGTAGCCGCCGGGCTGGGCGATGACGCGCGTAGGGTCGTCGAGGGCCGTCATGTACATATATAATACGTAGCGCAGTCCGTCGGCCGTGGCGCGCACGCCGTGGGCCAGGTGGAGCCAGCCGCGCGGGGTCTTGATGGGGTGGGGGCCCTCGCCGTTCTTCACCTCGGTGATGGTGTGGTAGTGGCGGGCGTTGATGATCTTCTCCTCGCGCACCTCGGCGTGCGTGATGTCGTCGACCAGTGCCCAGCCGATGCCGCCGCCCGAGCCGGTGTCGATGAAGCCGTCCTGCGGGCGCGTATAGAACGCATACTTGCCGTCGACGAACTCGGGATGGAGCACGACGTTGCGCTGCTGCGAGCGCGAGCGCAGGTCGGGCAGGCGCTCCCAGTTGACCAGATCCTTCGTGCGGGCGATGCCGGCCGTGGCCGTGGCGGCCGAGAGGTTGCCGGGCTGCGAGTCGTCGTGGCGCTCGGCACAGAAGACGCCGTAGATCCAGCCGTCCTCATGCGCAGTGAGGCGCATGTCGTAGACGTTCGTGGCGGGCACCACGTCCTCGGGCAATGTGATGGGCTCCGGCCAGAAGCGGAAATGGTCGATGCCGTTGGGGCTCTCGGCCACGGCGAAGAACGACTTGCGGTCGGCGCCCTCCACGCGGACGACGAGCACATAGCGTCCCTGCCACTTGATGGCTCCGCTGTTGAGCGTGGCGTTCATCATGATGCGCTGCATCAGGTAGGGGTTGTCCTGCTCGCAGAAGTCGTAGCGCCACTCCAAGGGCGTGTGTTCGGCGGTCAGGATGGGGAACTCATATTTCTCGTAAATCCCGTTCTCTGCATAGCAGAGCGTCCCAAGGGCCGAGCGTCCCCACGCCACGGGCCGATTTTCCCTGTTGAGCAATTCCTCGTGGTGAGCGCGCAGCGCAGCCACTTTCTTTTCAAATTCAGTCATATCTGTATTTTTTTATTTTATTATCGAAGCGAACCGCCTGACGGCGGGAAATTAAACAAAATTCGATACAAAATTAAACAAAATAATATTTTTATTTGGATAATTTTGACTTCAATTTTGGAAAATTTCCAGCCGGAGGCTGCCGTTCTCAAGGCCTCTTGATTCCTAATTGCTTGTAGAGCCAGGCCGTCCACTCGTCCCACTGCTCCTGATACCAGTAGTGGCCGGTCTGCTGATAGACGCTGAGCTCCTTCGGCGCCGTCACGACGTTGTAGGTGGCATAGGCCGTAGTGGGCGGCACCACGTCGTCGTTATAGCCGAACGAGAACCAGCCCGGGCACTTGATGCGGCGGGCGAAGTTGACGCCGTCGTAGTAGCGCGACGTCACCACCCGCGCATTATTATCATTATTAAATTCTTTAATTTTTTCATTCTTATAGAAGTAGTGCGGCCACCCGCAGGCGATGCCCCGCAGCGAGGCCGTATGGTCGCACATGGCCGCATGCACGGCTCCGTAGCACGTCACGCGCTTGTCGAGCGCAGCCGTGGCCAGCGACAGGAAACCGCCCTGGCTGGAGCCCGTGACGCCGAGGTGCTCGCCGTCCCACTGGGTGAACTGCTCGATATAGTCGATGGCGCGGATGCAGCCAATGACGACGCGCTTATAGTACGACTGGTCGCGGTCGTCCATGCCGTAGTTCGGGTAGCCGTTCAGGGCCCCCGAGGCCAGGCGGTCGTAGATCTCCTGCGGCTGCGTCACGCTGATGCCGTGGATGCCGATCTCGAGCGTGATGGCGCCCTGAGCGGCCGTCCACACATCGCCCTGATAGGGCCTGACGCCTGCGCCGGGCACGCGCAGCAGGGCCGGATAGCGCCCGGGCTTGACCGGTTCACATAATATACCATACGTGCGCGAGCCCCACCGCACGTTCTGGAAGCTGACCTCATAGACGTTCACGTCCTTCGTCGAGCGCTCGGGCAGCAGCGTCTTCGTCGGCTCCAGCTGTGTCCAGCGGGCCTCCTCGATGGCGCGGCTCCAGAACGTGTCGAAGTCCTGCGGGTCGACCGTCGTGGGCCGCAGCTGCTCCGGCGCGTAGGCCGCCGTGCAGAGGCCCACGTAGTCGCGCCCGTCCACATGGGCCGTCACCTTTAGGCGATAGAATCCCGGCGTGCTCATCTTGCCGCGGTGGCGCATGGTGCCGTCCTTAAGCGTCAACGACTGCTTCTCCGTGGGATACATCTCCGGGCCTGCCTCATAGTCGATGGCGACGTCCGGGACGAGCGTGCCGCTGCGGCGCACCTCCACCTGCATCGTGCACGTCTGGCCCACCGCGTAGTTCCAGTCCTGGTGGTCGGGCTCCACGGTGACCACGATGTTGTTGCCCCGGATCTGCGCCGTCAGAGGCATCACCAGCGCCATTGCCAGCAGGCAAAACAGAATCTTTCTCATATCCTTGGTTTTTAGTTATACAGTTTTCGACGGTGCAAAGATACAATTTTTATTTTATTCCGCATGATACTTTTTTTGCAGCCTTTTGCACTTTTACTCTTGACGGCCGATTGTTATTTGTCGAAAAAACGGGACACAAAACTAAAATCTCACTGAGATTTTAATAAACCACACTGAGATTTTATAAAATCACACTGAGATTTTAATAAATCACACTGAGATTTGACTTTTCCTGATTTCACTAGACACTTTTTCTCTTTATTAACTGCATCAGTAGACAGTTTCTTGATTGTCGTACTGAATCGATAGACACAAGCGAAAAAGCTGTGCTGTTTTTGTTAAGGCTCCGTCAGTGCTGCCGCATGGCAGGGATACTGGACACGCAGAGCCCCGGGCTTGTCATTTGGCCCGGCGGGAAGGGTGTCCCCGAGGGGACACTCGTCTTCTCGTCAGGGACGCTGGCTTACGCTGCCGCCCGGACTTGTCATTTGGCCCGGCAAATATACGACATTATTTTCATTCTCTGTCTCTTTTTTAGTATAAATTTTGTTTTTCCACATTCTTTTCTGCTCTCCCTGCTCCAGATGCGCCACCGCCGGCACCTTGTAGGCGATGCTCATGTGGGGGCGCCGGTAGTTGTAGAAGTGTATGAAGCGCTCAATGACCCGAGAGGCATGTGCGAAGGAGCTGAAGCGCTGCGGGTAGACACTTTCCACCTTTATTTTCCCGTTCACGCTCTCGGCAATGGCATTGTCCGTAGGCTTGTAGTCCTCGGTCATGGAGATGCTGATGTCGTAGGCCTGCAGCAGGGCCACGTAGGCATCGCAGCAGTACTGCACGCCACGGTCGGAGTGATGGATGAGCCCCTTGAGGGACTCGTCTCCACGCATGGCCACTGCCTGCTCAATGGCCATCTTCAGTGCCTCCATGCTGATGGCTGCCTTGAGGGATTCGGCCAAGGCCCATCCCACAATCTTGTGCGAGTAGGCATCGGTGATGAGGTGCAGGTAGCACACGTCATGGCCACAGAGGGCGATATAGGTGATGTCGGCCACCCAAAGCTGGTTGGCGGCAGTAGGCACAAAGTCCTTGATGAGATTCTTCCATTTGCGGTAGCGGTGGTTGGAGTTTGTCGTATGGCGCGGTTTCGGCTTGGGAAGCATCATCCCCCTGTGGCGCAGCAGCACGAAGAAACGGTCGCGCCCGGGGACAAAGTCACGCCCGAACATCGAGATGAGCATCAGCCACAGCTTGTAGCCGCCTATGCCGGGATCCTCCTCGCGGATCTCCCTGACGGCGGCGAGGACCTTGCGCTCGTGTTCCACTTCTTTCTCAATGTCGGCCTTCGACTGGTAGAAGGCCTGACGGCAATGGCCAAACAGCCGGACAACGAGAGCGACCTTCAGGCCGCGCTCGAAGACCAGCTCCGTTGCTACTTGGCCCCAGATTTTTTTCTTATCTGGATGTCGAAGTAACACTCGGCCTTGTCAATCATCATGTCACGGGCCAGGGTCTCCAGCCTGGAGAACTCCAAGGCCTTCTCCAACTCCCTGTTGCGCTTCTTCAGCTGCGCAATTTCTTCCTTGTAGCTGTCCTTACTGCGGTTTGGCATCTCTGATTCGTCTACTTCCGCATGCAAAGGTAATACTTCTTTCTCGCTTTCGTACATCTTCAGCCACAAATTTAACACACCATGGCAGGAAATTCCATGATCATGGCAGAAAGAACTCTTGCTCTTGCCAGACTGATGATACTCACGAAGAAGCTGTAAACGCTCCTCAACACTGTACTTCCTGTAATTACGACTCATAACTGTAACACATTTTTAATTGTTTGTAAATGTGTCTACCTATATCAGTATAAGTCAATTTTAGTTTTGTCTTCCCTTATTTTGACTTTTAGGCCGCTCCCGCACGCACTGTTCGGGCCGCCGGAAAAGCACCAAAAATAAATAAGTGCTAATAAAAAGCAAAAAAGTGTTACACTATTTGCACAAAAATGCTTATCTTTGCACCCGAATTACCATATAGCTAACTATACAACTCATTATAAATAATAACTAACAAACAAAACCTATGAGATTAAACTTTCGAAAATCTTATCTCTTTGGGCTACTGGCATTGCTGTGTCTGTTGCCCAATGTGGCTTTCGCCCAGGGTATCCGGGTGGAAGGTCAGGTGACAGATGAGACAGGTGAGCCCCTGATCGGTGTCTCCGTCAAGGTGGAAGGCAGCGGCACAGGTGTGGTCACCGATCTCGACGGCAATTTCGTTCTGCCCTCTGTTTCACAAAGTGCGACGCTGGAGTTCTCCTACATCGGCTACGTCTCGCAGAAGCAGAAGGCCGCCCGCAGGATGGCCATCAGCCTCAAGCCCGACCTGCAGAGTCTGGACGAGGTGGTCGTCATCGCTTACGGCCAGCAGAAGAAGGTCACCATCACGGGTGCCGTCTCGGCCCTGAACGGCGACGAACTGCTGAAGTCGCCTGTGGCCAACGTGAGCAACGCCCTGCAGGGCAAGCTGCCGGGCATCTCGGTCGTGCAGCCTTCGGGCATGCCCGGTGCCGATGAGCCCACCATCCGCGTGCGCGGTACCGGTTCGCTCAACTCGGCCGACCCGCTGGTGCTCGTCGACGGTGTGGAGCGCCCCTTCGGTCAGCTCGACCCCAACGAGATCGAGGACATCTCGATTCTGAAGGATGCCTCGGCCACGGCCGTCTTCGGTGTGCGCGGCGCTAACGGCGTCATCCTCGTCACCACCAAGCGCGGTACGCCCGGCAAGGCCTCGGTGAGCGTCTCGGCCAGCACTGCCATCCAGCAGATCTCGAAGTTCATCGACTTCACCGACTCGTACACCTACGGCCGGATGTGGAACTACACGCAGATCACCGACAACCTGCCCATGAACCAGTGGCCCGGCTCGACCTTCATCAGCGACTACACGCCCTACAACGACCTGGGCATCAAGTTCAGTCAGGACGTCATGGAGCACTTCCGCACCGGCGACATGCCCGTCACGTTCCCCAGCACCGACTGGATTGACTACATGATGAAGGATGCCGCATGGCAGGAGCAGGTCAACGTCAACGTCAACGGCGGCACCGACAAGATGCGCTACTTCGTCTCGGTCGGTTTCCTGAACCAGAACTCGCTCTTTGAAACCTTCTCGGACAACAAGGACGAGACCTTCCGCTACAAGCGCTTCAACTATCGTGCCAACCTCGACATCGATGTGTCGAAGTACAGCCAGCTGTCGCTCACACTGGGCGGCCGCGTGCAGAACCGCACCACGATGGGTGGCGGCCCTGTCGACAATGCTGAGGGCTGGATCTTCCGCTACCTGCAGGGTGCCACGCCCTATGCCGGCATCGGTATCGACAGCGAAGGGCGCCACGTCGTGTCGGACGAGAACTTCGTCGGACGCTACGACCGCGACCCGCTCACGATGTATTATGACTTAGGTTACAATAACACAAGCACCAACGTGCTCAACCTCGACCTGCAGTACAAGCTCGACATGAGCTTCATCACGCCGGGCCTGAACTTCAAGGTGAAGGGCTCGTACAACACCGACTACACGGCCCAGAAGAACCGCCAGAACGGCTACGGCACGGGTGTCACCTACGTGGCCACCATCGTCGACGGCCAGGAGGTGCTCCGCAAGGAGAACATCACGTGGCCGCTGCCCTACAGCGACAGCCGCTGGGGCAACCGCAACTGGTATGCTGAGGCCAGCTTCAACTACGCCCGCAAGTTCGGTCTGCACAACGTCGGCGCCCTGCTGCTCTACAACCAGAGCAAGACCTATTATCCCTGGGATTCCGACAACAGTCTGTATCAGTCGATCCCCAAGGGCTATGTGGGCCTCGTCGGCCGCGTCACCTATGATTATGACACGCGCTACATGATCGACTTCAACATCGGTTACAACGGCTCGGAGAACTTTGCTGAAGGCAAGCGCTACGGCACGTTCCCCTCGTTCTCCGTCGGCTGGATTCCCTCGAGCGAGAAGTTCTGGGAGCCCATCAAGCCCTTCATCGGCTACCTGAAGCTGCGCGGATCGTGGGGTAAGGTCGGTAACGACAACACCAACGGCGCACGCTTCCTCTACCTGCCCGGTGCATGGCAGTTCTATTCGAGCGCGCTCACGATGAACCCGCAGGACCGCGGCGCCAACTTCGGCACCAGCGGCAGCTGGCTGCAGGCTGTGAAGGAGCTGACGGCCGGTAATCCCAACGTCACGTGGGAAACGGCCTCGAAGATCAACGTCGGTATGGACATCGCCTTCCTGAACGACCGCCTGTCGGCCAACGTCGACTTCTTCTGGGAGGACCGCAAGGACATCCTTGTGTCCAACGAGTCGCTGCTGCCCGCAGTGACCAGCCTGCCTGCAAGCTACGTCAACGAGGGCCGCGTGAAGAACCACGGCTACGAGGTCACGCTGAAGTGGGCCGACAAGGTCGGTGACCTGCGCTACAGCATCAGCCCCAGCATCGCCTTTGCCCGCAACAAGATCATCGAGATGCTCGAGGTGCCCCCCATGTATGAATATCTGAGCCGTACCGGCCTGCCCGTGGGCCAGCCCTTCGGCTACGACCTCTTTGAGTTCTATCAGCCCGGCACCGAGGAGCGCTATCAGGCTGCTTACGGCGTGCCCATGCCCGACCAGAACGTCGAGCTGAAGTATGGCGACGCCGTCTATGTCGACCTGAACGGCGACGGCATCGTCGACCAGAACGACCAGAAGCCGCTCGGCTATGCCGACAACCCCGAGATTACGTGGAGTGTCAACGCCAACCTGAACTGGAAGGGCCTCGACTTCTCGATGCTGTGGATCGGTGCCGACCACACCAACCGCACGCTGAACGGCTACTTCCGCGACCAGTTCGGATCGACCAACTCGTCGGCACTGGTGCAGTGGGTGGCCGACAACTCATGGACGGAGGACAACCCCGACGCCATCCTGCCCCGCATCTCGTTCAACAACCGCGTCCACAACAACCGCGACTCGCAGGCATGGATGATCAACTCGAAGTATGTGCGACTGAAGAACATCGAGCTCGGCTACACCATCAACAAGCCCAAGTGGCTCGACCTGATCAACTACGTGCGATTCTATGTCTCGGGTCAGAACGTGCTGACCTTTGCCGACTTCAAGGGCAACGACCCCGAGGCTCCCGGAACCGGACTCGACCTCGGTATGCGCTATCCTATGACGCGCGTATATAACTTTGGTGTGCAAGTCAACTTCTAAAGCTATTGATGATCGATAATTGACAATTGGAAATTATGAAAAAGGTATTTAATTATATAGTGGCTTTGGGGATGACCTCGTGCATCTTCACTGCCTGCGTCGACGACTTCA
This sequence comes from Prevotella sp., assembly GCA_017458195.1. Lineage (GTDB taxonomy): Bacteria > Bacteroidota > Bacteroidia > Bacteroidales > Bacteroidaceae > Prevotella. Next base: position 327 of record JAFTGI010000006.1, on the reverse strand, counting down.
ACGTGGGCGATGCCTTCCTTGAAAAGGCACCTGGCGTTGACGTGAATGTCGACACCGTGTTCGCCAAGGCTGAGTATGCCCGCAACTTCCTCTGGGGTGCCTACGGACAGATCTATTGCACCTACACCACCGGAAACATGATGAACGCTACGCCCATCGATGCACTGTCCGACTCGTATCAGTGCTATTGTGGATGGGGCGGCCCCAAGCAGACCTATTACACCGGAAACATGACCGAGGACAGCCAGGACAACCCCAACGGCAACTATCAAGGCAAGTTTGCCTACAAGACTGGCAACCCCGACAGCGACGGACGTGTCTCCATCT
>JAFTGI010000089.1 GCA_017458195.1 Prevotella sp. | reverse complement strand
GTACCTTTGTCCATGATTTTGTAAGTTTTGTTGTTTGGTCGCTGCAAAATTACAAAATCTTGGGGGAAAGGCTCAGGTCTGGCCCCCTATTTTTATGGAATCTATACTACTTCGCACTTTTATCGGACAGCAATAGTTTTAAATAATTCGTTTAATTCGCGAAATTCGTAGTCCTTAATAATCCGTTAAATCCGCGAAATCCGTGGTTTTTGTACTTGCTGCATGACGCGCAGGAAGTTGCCGCCCCAGAGCCGCTGGATGTCCTCCTCGCTGTAGCGGCGCTGTAGCAGCTGGCGCGTGTAGTTCGTGAGCTCCGACGCATCGGCCAGTCCCGGCACGCCGCCGTCGCCGTCGAAGTCGGTGCCCAGTCCGACATGCTCGATGCCCATCACCTCGACAGCGTGGTCCAGGTGGGCCATGGCGTCGAGGATCGTGGCCTCGCCGTCCTTGCGGAGGAAGCCCGGATAGAGCGTCACCTGGCAGACGCCGCCCTTGCTGGCCAGCGCCCGCATCTGGTCGTCGGTCAGGTTGCGTGGATGATCGCAGAGAGCCCGGCACGACGAGTGGCTGCAGACGATGGGCTGGCTGGAGATGTCGAGTGCGTCATAGAAGCTGTGCTCGCCGCCGTGACTGAGGTCGACCATGATGCCGAGGCGGTTCATCTCGCGGATGACGTCGGCCCCGAAGGGACTGACGCCGCCGTGCGTGTTCGCAGAGCGCGATGCCGCGTCGCAGATGTCGTTGTCGCCGTTGTGGCAGAGCGTCATGTAGACGATGCCGCGCCGGGCGAAATGGCGCAGGTTGTCGAGTGAGCCCTCGATGGCCAGCCCGTTCTCGATGCCGAGCATGATGCTCTTGCGGCCCTCACGCTTGTTGCGCCAGAGGTCGTCGGGGGTGCGGGCAATAGCGATGGAATCGGCGTTTTTTGAAACAATTTCGCTGATTTCATCGAATATGTGGTCGGCATACTGGCGCGGCGTCATGGGCTGCTTGTCCCACTGCTGGGGCAGGTAGGCCACCATGATGGTGGCGTCGAGGCGGCCCTCGGTCATCTTGGGCAGGTCGACGAGGATGCGGTCGTCGCGCCGGTCGAAGCGGATGCCCTGCGGAAAGAGCATGGGCGTGTCGCAGTGGGTGTCGAGCGTCAGGATGTGGTCGTGGGTCAGCTGCACGGCGCGATAGTCCCTTGCCTGGTCAACGAGCCAGCGGAACAGCGGCTGAGCGTCGTCCGGTGCCATGCACTCAGGGTGCCATTGCACGCCGATGACGGGCTTGTGCTCCGTGCTCTCCACGGCCTCGATGATGCCGTCGGGCGCCGTGGCGCTGACGCGCAGATGAGGGCCGGGCTCGCTGACGGCCTGGTGGTGGAAGGAGTTGACGGGGATGGGGGCGACGACATTGTCGTCGCTTACGAGCGAAGGAGGAACGGACGAATAGAGGCGATGAAGGGCCGTGCCTGAGAGAATGTTCACGGTGTGGGTGGGCACGGCGCGGTCGGCATCCTGCGAATGCTTGATGCTCCCCTTCCTCTGGGAGGGGGTTGGGGGGAGGCCAATGTCCTGCAGCACCTTGCCGCCGAGGGCGACGGCCAGGGTCTGAATGCCGCGGCAAATGCCGAGAATGGGCATCTGCCGGTTGTAGGCCATGCGGGTCAGCAGCATTTCGGGCAGGTCGCGCTCAGCATTGATGCCGCCCAGCCGCGGCGACGGTTCTTCGCCGCAGTAGAGCGGGTTGATGTCGGCACCGCCGCTGAGGAGCAGTGCGTCGATGCGGTCGAGCATGGCGCTGAGCGCACGGCTGTCGGTCAGCGGGGGTAGGATGACGGGCGTGCCGCCGGCGTCGGCCACTTGCTTGTAGTAGCCTTCAGCCAGTTTGCAGGTCTGGTCGCCGTAGTTGCCGGTGATGCCGACGACGGGACGCCGGGCGTTGCTCGTGAACTGGCTGTAGACGTCGGCGAGCCGGGCGTTCAGGTCGAATCTGTTCATTTAGTCGTTGTCTTTAAAGTCGACGGGTATTTCGCGCTTGATGCTCTGCTCGAGCGAGATGAGCGTCTCGGTGGCCGTGACGCCGGGAATCTCCTGCAGCTGAGCATTGATGAGTTGCATCAGTTGTTCGTTGTCGCGGGCAAAGAGCTTCACAAGCATCGTGTAGGGGCCGGTGGTGAAGTGGCACTCGATGACCTCGGGGATGAGCTCGAGGCGCTTCACGACGTCCTTGTACATCGAGCCGCGCTCGAGCGTGATGCCCACGTAGGTGCAGGTGGCATAGCCCAGTGACTTGGGGTTGACGTCGAAGCCGCTGCCTGTGATGACGTCGTTCTCGATGAGTCGCTGCACGCGCTGATGGATGGCTGCTCGCGACACGTTGCACTCTGCGGCAACGTCTTTAAACGGAATGCGGGCGTTCTTCGAAAGAATGCTCAAGATTTTCTTGTCAAGATTGTCAATCTTTTCCATTTGGTGTGTTTTGGTTTTTGAACAAACAAAAGTACACAAAAATCTTGAGACCGGCAACAAATTGTGAAAAAAAATGCGCCGAGCGGCGCATTTTTTATTCATATACTCTTTCTTTACTTTTCAATTCCGACCAACTCGACGTCGAAGATCAGGGTCGAGTAGGGGGGTATCTGCCCGGCCTGACGCTCGCCGTAGGCCAGCTCCTGCGGGATGTAGAGGCGCCACTTCGAGCCGACGGGCATCATGGTCAGGGCCTCGGTCCATCCCTTGATGACCTGGTCGGCGCGGAACGACGAGGGCTCGGTGCCGTGCTTCGACGAGGCGTCGAAGACGGTGCCGTCGATGAGGCGGCCTTCGTAGTGCACCTTCACCTTGTCCGACTTCTGGGGCACGTCGCCCTCACCCTGCACGAGCACTTCATACTGCAGTCCGCTGGGGGTGGTGATGATGCCGGGCTTCGTCTTGTTCTCGGCCAGGAACTTGCGGCCGGCCTCGGTCAGCTTGGCTGTCTTGGCTTGCTTGTTCACCTGCTGCTTTGTGCGGAAGAGCTCCTGTGCGGCCTTTGACGTGAAGTGGGTTGTGTCGGCTGTCAGGGCGTCGGTGAATCCGCGGAAGAGGATCTGCTCGACGATGCTGTCGGGCGTGTCGGTGAATTCCTGGCGGATGCCGGGCAGCATGCGCTGCTTCACCTGTTCGGCAATCTGCATGCCGGCCATGCGGGCCACGGCCTTCGGGTTGCTGCTGGCGGCAATGGCCTCGCGGAATCCGTTGACGAAGTCGGCCATGTAGGCGGTGTCGACCTTCATCTGGTTCTGCAGATAGGGCAGCAGACCCTCGGTGAAGGTCATGCCGGCGATGTAGGAGAGCGAGTCGCTGCCGCTGACGAGGCTGACGGGTGCAGGCACGACGACGGCGGCCTTCACGGCCTCCTTCTTTTTCTTCTTGGCAGCCTCGGCTGTCGTAAAAGAAGCACCCGCCACGATGAGGGCGAGTGCTGCTATGAGTGTCTTTTTCATAAGACGCGGTTTACTTCACGTTAACGAGTTCAACCTTGAAGATGAGAGCCGACAGCGGGTCGATGCCGCGTGAGCCCTGGGCGCCGTAGGCCAGCTCCTCGGGGATGTAGATCTCCCACTCCGAACCGGCAGGCATCATCTTCAGAGCCTCGGTCCAGCCCTTGATGACCTGGTTGACGCGGAACGTGGCGGGCTTGTCGCCGTACTTGTTGGAGGCGTCGAAGACGGTGCCGTCGACGAGGCGGCCCTCATAGTTCACCTCGACGGTCGACGTGTCGGTGGGCACGGCGCCGTTGCCTTCCTTCAGCACCTTGTACTGCAGGCCGCTCTCAGTGACCTTCACGCCTTCCTTCTTGGCATTCTCCTCGAGGAAAGCCACACCCTTCTGCTTGTTCTCATCGAAGCGGTGGGCCTTGATGGCTGCCATCAGGGCCTGGGCCGTCGAGTCAGCCTCCTGGATGGTCATCTTGCCACCCTTGCCGGTGACGCCGCTGACGAGACCTGCGAGCAGGTTGCGCAGCGAAATGGTCTTAGTGGAGTCCTCGCCGAAGAGCTCGAAGTTGTAGCCCTTCACCATCTGGTTGGCAATCTGCTGGCCAATCTGCAGACCGGCGAAGTAGGCCGTGCGCTTCTTGTCGTCGCCGGCGTTGGCGCCTTCGTTGACGCCCTTGATGAAGTCGGCCAGATAGGTGGTGTCGACGCCCATGCGGTCGCTGAGGTAGGGCTTCAGGCCCTGGGTCTGTGCCATGCCGAGTGCATAGCTGAACGAGTCAACGTCGCTCTTCAGGCTGGCCTGGGGAGCGTTGCCGTCGCACGACGTCATCGTGATGGCGGCGATAGCCATAGCGGCTAAGAATGAAATCTTTTTCATTGCTTAATTTTTAAATTATTACATTATTAAATTTTTACATTCTTCTCAAACCACGGCGATGAGCTCGACGTCGAAGATCAGGGCGGCATAGGGCGGAATCAGCTGACCGGCACCTCCCTCGCCGTAGGCCAGGCGATAGGGGATGAAGAAGCGATACTTGGCGCCCTCCTGCATGAGCTGCAGACCTTCGGTCCAGCCAGCGATTACCTGCTGCAGACCGAACGTGGCGGGCTCGCCGCGCTCAACGCTCGAGTCGAAGACGGTGCCGTCGATGAGGAAGCCCTCGTAGTGGCACTTCACCTGGTCCTTGGCCGTCGGACGGCGGCCGTTGCCCTCGCGCAAGACCTGATACTGCAGTCCGCTGGGCAGGGTGACGACGCCCTCCTTCTTGGCGTTCTCAGCCAGGTAGCGCTCGCCTTCGGCCTTGGCCAGCTTGCCCTTCTCGGCCATGGCGGCGTTCATCTTCTGCTCCTGCTCCATGAAGTACTGCTGCACAATCTGCTGGGCCTCCTGATGCTTCATCTTCAGGGGGTTGCCTTGCAGCACGTCGCGGATCGACTGTGCGAAATCGTCTACGTTGATACCATTGGCACCCATCTGTGCCAGTTGTTGTCCGATGCCCAATCCGAGGGCATAACTCAGTTTATCCATGAACTCTATCTATTAAAAATCGTGCAAAGTTAAACATTTTCTCTGATTTCTGCGCGATATTTCGCGAAAAATCACTATTTTTGTAGAGTTTTAATAATTCTTATTAGCTTATGAAGAAAATTGTTGTTTTGACGGGAGCCGGCATGTCGGTCGAGAGCGGACTGAAGACGTTTCGCGACGCCGACGGCCTCTGGGAGGAATATCCCGTGGCTCAGGTGGCCACGCACGAGGGTTGGGAGGCCGACCCGACGCTGGTGACTAATTTTTATAATATGCTGCGCCGCAAGTGCTGGGGCGTGAAGCCCAACGAGGGTCATCGGCTGGTGGCCCGCCTGGAGGAGCAGTATGAGGTGGTGGTCGTCACGCAGAACGTCGACAACCTGCATGAGCAGGCCGGCTCGACGAATGTGGTGCATCTGCACGGCGAGCTGATGAAGGTCTGCTCGAGCCGCGACCCCGAGGACACGCGCTATCAGCAGACGCTGACGCCCGACAACTGCGAGGTGGCGCCCGGCACCCTCGCCGGCGACGGCTCGCTGCTCAGGCCCTACATCGTCTTCTTCGGCGAGGCCGTGCCCAACATTGAGTGGGCAGCCCGCGAGGCCATGGAGGCCGACATCTTCATCATCATCGGCACGTCGCTCAACGTCTATCCCGCCGCCGGACTGGTGCGCTACGTCAAGGCGGGCACGCCCATCTACCTCATCGACCCGAACAACGTCTCTGCCGGCAGCGGCGTGCGCCACATCTGCAAAGGGGCCTCCGAGGGCATGCGCGAACTCTTCGCCGAACTTTGTCGTTGACTTCAAGACTTCAAAGACTACAGACTTTAGACTACAGTTGAAAGTCGAACGAAGTGCTGGATAAAATTATTTCAAAGCCACTGAATACTATTTCAAAGCCACTGAACACTATTTCAAAGGCACTGAATACTATTTCAAAGGCTTTGAAATAATTTTGTCTTTTGGATTAACAACGGATAAATACAGATAACACGGATTCCATGCGACGCAGAAATCCGTGTTATGTCTGAAGTCTAAAGTCTGTAGTCTGAAGTCTGTAGTCTCGCTGTCTTGATGTCAAAGAGAACGATCGGACTCGATGAGGGCCAGCAGGTGCTCCACGGCGTCGGCCTCGGGGATGTTCTTCTCGACGCACTCCTTGCCGCGGTAGAGGCTGATCTTGCCGCGGGCGGCACCCACGTAGCCGTAGTCGGCGTCGGCCATCTCGCCGGGGCCGTTGACGATGCAGCCCATGATGCCGATCTTGAGGCCCGTCAGGTGGCTGGTGGCAGCCTTGACGCGCCGGATGGTGTCCTGCAGGTCATAGAGCGTGCGGCCGCAACCGGGACAGGAGATGTACTCCGTCTTCGTCTGGCGCACGCGGGCAGCCTGCAGCAGGGCATAGGCCACGGGAATCTCGTTCTCGGGCGGCTCGCTGAGACTGACGCGGATGGTGTCGCCGATGCCGTCGACGAGCAGGGCGCCGATGCCGACGGCGCTCTTCAGTCGGCCGTCCTCACCCTCGCCGGCCTCGGTGACGCCGAGGTGGAGGGGGAAGGTCATGCCCTCGGCGTCCATCGCCTTGACCAGCAGGCGCACCGACTCGACCATGACGACCGTGTTCGAAGCCTTGATGCTGACCACGACGTCCATGAATCGCTGCTTCATGCAGACGCGCAGGAACTCCATGCACGACTCGACGATGCCGGCGGGCGTGTCGCCGTAGCGCGACATGATGCGGTCGGAGAGCGAGCCGTGGTTGACGCCGATGCGGACGGCCGTCCCGTGCTCGCGGCAGATGTTGAGGAAGGGCACCAGCCGCTGCTCTATCTTCTGCAGTTCAGCGGCATATTCCTCATCCGTATAACTTAGTTTCTTGAACGTACGTCCCGGGTCGACGTAGTTGCCGGGATTGATGCGCACCTTCTCGCAGTTGCGGGCGGCCACGTCGGCCACGGCGGGATTGAAATGGACGTCAGCCACCAGGGGCACCGTGCATCCGGCGGCCCTGACGCGCTCGCGGATGAGCGCCATGTTCTCGGCCTCGCGCACGCCCTGGGTGGTCAGGCGGACGAGCTCGCCGCCGGCCTCGGCGATGGCCAGGATCTGGCGCACGCAGCCGTCGGTGTCCATTGTCGACGTGGTGCACATCGACTGCACGCGGACGGGGTTCTGTCCGCCGATGCCGATGTTGCCGACGCGCACCTCATGGGTCTTTCTTCTTTCCATTGTTCTTTTCTTTTCGGCGGTATTCCGGTATTTCGGTATTCCGGTATTCCGAGGCTCGGTATTTCGGGATAACGAGACTCGGGGCCGTTAATTCGTTTTATATTTAAATTTCACTTCGGCCAGATCGCGGTTGGCCTTCTCGATCTTCTGCTTCAGACCTTCCTTGTGGGCCTTCATCCGCTGGGCCAGGGCCTCGTCGCTAAGGGCCAGCATCTGACAAGCCAGGAGGGCGGCGTTCTGGGCGCCGTTGACGCCGACGGTGGCCACGGGGATGCCCGGCGGCATCTGGACGATGGAGAGCAGGGCGTCGAGACCGTCGAGCATGCCCTTGATGGGCACGCCGATGACGGGCAGCGTCGTCTGGGCGGCTATGACGCCGGGCAGGGCGGCGGCCATGCCGGCGGCGGCGATGATCACTCGGATGCCGCGGCCCTGGGCCTCGCGGGCAAACTGCTCCACGGCCTGGGGCGTGCGGTGGGCTGAGAGGGCATTGACTTCGAAGGGCACCTCGAGCTCGTCGAGCTGGCGGCAGGCCTTCTCCATGACGGGCAGGTCACTGGTGCTGCCCATGATGATGCTTACTAATGGTTTCATATTGACATGAGATAGTTGATTCCGAAGAAAGCGCACACCAGGCCCACGGCATAGCCGCAGAGCACCTGTGCGAGCGAGTGCTGGCGGAGGATCATGCGCGCCGTGCCGAGCACGCCGGCCAGGACGAGCACCAGACAGAGCCACCAGACGGGGTTAAACGAAAACCGTTCGGAGAAGATGATGAGTGCGCCCGTGACGCCTCCGATGCCGGCCATGTGGGTGGAAATCTTCCACCACACGTTGATCAGCGCGCACACCATCTGGATGAGCAGCGCGGCAATGAGGATGATAGGCACGAAATGATAGATGTGAAGGCGCTGCATGAGCCAGATGCACGTCAGGTAGCACAGGATAGAAATGGCGTAGGGCACCATGCGGCGGCGCTTCTGTCCAAGTTCGATGAGGGTCCATCCCTGCGCGCGGCGGTAGAGGTGGATGAGGAACGTGGGCAGCAGGATAGTGAAGAAGTAGACCAGCAGGAGCACCGTCAGCCGGTACTCGATGGGCAGCAGGTTGAGATAACTGAACGAGAAGAGCGCCGCCAGTCCCAACAGTGGCAGGTAGAACGGCGTGAACACCAGGCTCACGCACCGCGCCGCATAGATGATACTCTTCTCTCTGGTCACCTCGTTTTTAATTTTTTATTCAAATTTCGGATGTTTCACATCCTCTGTTTCCGGTGGTACGGGGGTGCGGGGGTCAGCCTCTTCGAGGCCGAGGGTGCGAGGTCAGTTTTGCTGTTTGGGTGTTCTGGGTCTATCCTCGTACCTCCGTACCTTCGTACCTCCGTACCTCCGAAACTTCAGTTTTTTTACCTTTTTACTTTTTTACCTTTTTACTTTTTTAATTTTTCCTCAGCCTCGCCACGGGGATGTTCAGCTGTTCGCGATACTTGGCCACCGTGCGGCGGGCTATCGGGTAGCCCTTCTGGCGCAGCAGGGCGCACAGGGCCTCGTCGCTCAGCGGCTTGCGCTTGTCCTCGGCTTCGATGATGTCGCGCAGGGCAGCCTTGATCTCGCGCGTCGACAGCTCCTCGCCCGTTTCGGTCGTGATGCCGTCGCTGAAGAAGTATTTCAGGGGGAACGTGCCCCACCGGGTCTGTGCGTACTTCGAGTTGCTGACGCGCGAGATGGTGCTCAGGTCGAGCCCCGTCTTCTCGGCGATGTCCTTCAGGATCATGGGGCGCAGCGAGGCCTCGTCGCCGTCCTCGAAGAAGCGATGCTGATGGCGGATGATGGCCTTCATCGTCTTTGTCAGCGTCTGGCGGCGCATCTCGACGGCGTCGATGAAGCTCTGGGCGGCGTCGACCTTCTGCTTCGAGTAGAGCAGGGCCTCCTTCTGCTGGCGCGTCAGGCTCTGACGGTTCTGCTGGAATTCCTTCAGCAGCTGGGCGAACGTCTCCGACACCTGTAGCTGTGGCACGTCGCCCGTGTTCAGCGTGAACGTGACGGTGCCGTCGTCCTGCGTGTCGACGATGAAGTCGGGTGTGATCTGCTGCATCGACTTGCCGACGACCTCGCCCATCGAGGCGCCCGGCTTGGGGTTCAGCCGTCGCAGCTCGCTGATGACGGCGTCGGCCTGCTCCTCGCTGAGGCCCATCGACTGGCGGATGCGGCTCCAGTGCTTCTTCGTGAACTCGTCGAAGTGGCGGCTGACCACCTCGCGCATCAGGCTCGTCAGCTCCGAGGGCTCGCGGCGGTCAATCTGCAGCAGGAGGCACTCCTGCAGCGAGCGGGCGCCGATGCCCGGCGGGTCGAGCCTCTGCATTTTCTTCAGGATCAGCTCCAGCTCGTCGGTGCCGAGGTCTATGTTGTGATAGATGGCCAGCTCGTCGGCAATCGACGAGAGCGATGAGCGCAGCAGACCGTCGTCGTCGAGCGAGCGGATGAGGTATTCCATGACGTAGCGGTCGTGCTCGCTGAGCTCCATCTGCCCCACCTGCTCGAGCAGCTGGTCGTAGAACGACAGCGAGTCGGCGTAGACCATGTCCTCGCGCTCCTCAGCCGTCGACCGTCCGCCCTGATAGACGGGCAGGTCCTCGTCGTCGCGGCCGATGCCCTCGAGCGCGGCGTCGAGGGCATCGCTGCGCTCCTCGCGCTCGCGCTGGCTGTCGAAGTCGTCGGTCTCGTCGGCCGCAGGGGCGTCGGGCTCAGCCCAGTCGTGCGGCTCGTCGTCGATGGCCGCCTCCAGCGCCGGGTTGTCGTGCATCTCAGTCTCGATGCGCTCCGCCAGCTGCTGGATGGGCAGTTCCACCAGCTGAGCCTGCAGCAGCTGCTGGGCCGAGATGCTCTGCCCGAGCCGTTGCTCCTGTCGCTGTTCCTGAGTCTGAATCTGAGCCAAAATAAAAATATCTAATATCTATTATCTTTTATCTGTTATCTAAAAAACGCCCTCATTTCCTCGGCCAGCGCATGCAGCAGTGCCGGGTCCTGGCTGGCGTAGCGCTGCCACACGTGCTGACAGGGCAGCAGCAAGGGCGAGAACGTCACGTCCTGGCGGTTCAGGTAGGGGTCGCAATGCTGGAACACGTCGAGCACCTCGACCACGTCGTCGGCACTCAGCCGCAGCAGACGGCCCATCTGCTGCACCTCAGGCGTCTCCCTGACCATCGTCTGCGGCGTCAGCTGGAAGTAGAGGTCGAGCACGAGCACCAGCGCCACGGGCGTCAGCCGCTCATCCTCGCTCAGCGGACGGAAGTCGCGCTCGAAGGTCTCCTGCACCTCCACACCGTCGTAGAAGTTGTCGGCCGCGCCGAAGCCCTTCATCTCGCGCAGCAGCCTCACGGCCCGGGCCAGCCGGCTGGGACTCTTGCTGTAGGTCTGCCAGATGCGCTCGATGCGGGGCGTCTCGAGCCGGTCGATCTGCCGCATGCGGGCCTGCAGGGCCTGCGGCGGGATGTGCAGTTCGAGGCTCAGGCTGACCATGTCGCGGCTGTAGAGGGGTTTTACGCCTGTGGGCCACTTGAGGTAGAGCTGCATCAGTAGCAGCCAGTAGTCGTCTTGCCATGCTGAGTTCTTTGCCATAGGAGTGTAGCGCTTTATTAATTGTCTGCAAAGTTACAAAAAATAGGAGAAACGCGCGCGCGTTTCTCCTGTTTTTTTTATTTCTGATACATTTTTCCGCTTGCGGCGGGCGATTTCCGGCGGTTGAACAGCCGGTCGACGACGATGGCGATGGCCCCGTCGCCGGTGACGTTGCAGGCCGTGCCGAACGAGTCCATGGCGATGTAGAGGGCTATCATGAGCGCCTGCTGGTCGGCCGTGAAGCCCAGGATGCTGCCCAGCGGGGCCAGGGCAGCCATGATGGCGCCGCCGGGCACGCCGGGCGCGGCCACCATGACGACGCCGAGCATCAGGACGAAGTGGATGAACATCCCCGAGTCGTAGGTGATGCCCTCGAGCATGCAGATGGTCAGTGCGCAGGCCGTGATCTTCATGGCCGAGCCCGACATGTGGATGGTGGCGCACAGGGGCACGGTGAATCCGGCGATGTCCTCGTCGACGCCGTTGCTGATGGTCTGGCGTAGCGTCACGGGGATGGTGGCTGCCGACGACGACGTGCCCAGGGCGGTCATGTAGGCGGGCAGCATCCGCCAGAGCTGTTTCAGCGGATTCCTCTTGGCCAGGAATCCTGCGAAGCAGAACTGATAGAGCAAAATAAAGAGGTGGAGGGCGAAGATGACCAGGATGACCTGGGCAAAGACGGTGACGATGCGCAGCGTCTGGCCCGAGACGGTCATGTCGAGGAAGATGCCGAAGATGTAGAGCGGCAGCAGCGGGATGATGAGCTTGGCTATGACCTTCGTCACGACGTCGCGGAACTCCGAGGCGCAGCGCCTGAGCGTCGGCAGCGACCCGTGGGCGATGCAGAGGCCGAGCATGAACGACAGCACCAGCGCCGACATCACGTCGACCAGCGCCGGAATCTTGATCGTGAAGTAGGGGGCGATGGCCTCGGCCTGCTCCGTGACGCCCGCCACGGTCTGCACCGACGCCACCATGCGGGGAAAGAGCAGGGAGCCCGTGCCGTAGGCCAGCAGTCCGCTCACCACCGTGTCCAGGTAGGCCACGGCGACCGTGGCCAGCAGCAGCCGTCCGGCGCGGTTGCCGATGTCGCCGATGGCTGGCGTCACGAGCCCGATGATGATCAGCGGGATGAGGAATCCCAGGAGCTGGCCGAAGATGGCATTGAACGTGATAAACAGGCGAACGCCGCCCATGGGCAGCACGTGAGCCAGCAGGATGCCGAGCACGATGGCAATGATAATGCGCGGCAGAAGTCCGAAGTTTTTCATACTGCATGCAAAAATAACGACTTTTCCCGAGATGGCCAAATTTTTTGCTTCTTTTTCTTTGCCCGTCATTTTGTCATGTAAGGAAATTATTATACCTTTGCAAACAAATATATAATAAAAGCATGAAAAAAAGGATTCTAATGATGATCTGTCTGGCAGCCATGACGCTGACGATGACTGCCGCACAGGAGCTTCAGCTCAGCTACAGCCGCCCGGCCAGCCACTGGCTCGAGGCCATGCCCGTCGGCAACAGTCACATGGGCGCCATGGTCTATGGCGGCACCGACACGGAGGAAATCCAGCTCAACGAGGAGACCTTCTGGAGCGGAGGCCCCTACAACAACAACAGCACCGAGGCGTTGCAGCATCTCGACGAGGTCAGGCGACTCATCTTCGCTGACCGCGAGCGCGAGGCCTACGACCTGCTGGAGAAGCATTTCATGCGACAGCCCTATGGCATGCGCTACCTGCCCTTAGGCAGCGTGAAGCTGCACTTGGGCCATCGCGACGTGACCAACTACAGGCGGGTGCTCGACCTGAACACGGCCGTGGCCTCGACCACCTACGACTGCGACGGCGTCCGCTATGAGCGCCAGGTGGTGGCCTCGCAGGCCGACAACGTCGTCGCCCTCAGGCTCAAGGCCAGCCGCCGGGGCGCCCTGTCGTTTCAGTTGGGCTATGCGAGCGAGCTGGCTGAGAAGGTCGTTCCTCTGGCCGTCCATGGGGGTAATGCCTCGATTTATCAGCTCAGCGCGAAGGTGAAGAATGATGAGCAGGAGGGCGTCGAGGGTGCCCTGACGGCCGATGTCCGCGTGGAGGTGAAGACCGACGGCGAGGTGCGGCTCGACGGTGAGTCGCTGCGGGTCGTCGGCGCCACGACGGCCACGCTCTACATCGTCGCTGCCACCAACTACGTCAGCTACAATGACGTCAGCGGCGACCCCGTCCATAAGAACAATACCGTACTGGGCAGCGTGCGCCGCATGTCGTTCGACAAGTTGCTCAAGCGCCATCTGAAAAACTACGGCGAACAGTTTGCGCGCGTCAGTCTGACACTGCCCCGCACCGACGCCTCGCTCCAGGATACCGACCGCCGGCTGGCCGACTTCGCACGGGGCTGCGAGAGCGGCGAGCCCGACCTCGACCTCGTGGCACTGATGTTCCAGTTCGGGCGCTACCTGCTCATCTCCAGCTCGCAGCCCGGAGGACAGCCCGCCAACCTGCAGGGCGTCTGGAACGACAAGATGAAGGCGCCAAGGGATTCTAAATATACCATCAACATCAACACCGAGATGAACTACTGGCCGGCCGACGTCTGCAACCTTGGCGAGACGCAGATGCCCCTCTTTGACATGCTCCGCGACCTGACCGTGACGGGCGCCACCACGGCCCGCACGCTTTACGGCTGCGGCGGATGGGTGGCTCATCACAACACCGACCTATGGCGTGTCAGCGGGCCTGTCGACGGCACCACCTGGGGCATCTTCCCCACAGGCGGCGCATGGCTGACCACCCATATCTGGCAGCACTACCTGTTCACCGGCGACCGCGACTTCCTCCGCGAGAACTTCGGCATCATGCGCGGCGCCGCCGACTTCCTGCTCGACTTCCTGCAGCGCGACCCGCGCAACGGCTGGCTCATGACCGTGCCCACCGTCTCGCCCGAGCATGGGCCGCAGGGCAAGGGCACCACCGTGACGGCCGGTTCGACGATGGACAACCAGATCGTGTTCGACGTGCTGTCGAACGTGCGGCGGGCCATGCAGGTGCTCCAGATCGACGATGCGGCCTATGCACAGCGCCTGGAACAAACCATCGCCCAGCTGCCGCCGATGCAGATAGGCCGCCACGGCCAGCTGCAGGAGTGGCTCATCGATGCCGACGACCCGACGGATGAGCACCGCCACATCTCGCACCTCTACGGTCTTTATCCCTCCAACCAGATTTCGCCGCGCCGGCATCCCGAGCTCTTTGCGGCCGCGGCCACCACACTGCGCCAGCGCGGCGACATGGCCACCGGCTGGAGCCTCGGCTGGAAGATCAACTTCTGGGCACGCATGCTCGACGGCGACCATGCCTTCCGCATCATCTCGAACATGCTCCACCTGCTGCCCAGCGACAAGGTCAAGGATGATTATCCCGACGGGCGCACCTATCCGAACCTGTTCGATGCGCACCCGCCCTTCCAGATTGACGGCAACTTCGGCATGACGGCCGGCGTGGCCGAGATGCTCGTGCAGAGCCACGACGGTGCACTCCACTTGCTGCCTGCTCTGCCCGGGAGCTGGAAGGAGGGGTCGGTCAGCGGCCTGAGGGCCCGCGGCGCTTTCGAGGTCAGCCTCAGCTGGGACGATGCTTGCCTGAAGGAGGCCGTCATCGTCAGCCATCAAGGCGGCACCGTCCGCCTGCGCTCCTACGTGCCGCTGGAGGGCAAGGGACTGCGCCCGGCTCAGGGCGACTGCCCGAATGCGTTCATGCAGTCGGCCGACGTGGCTCAGCCCCTACGCTCGCCTGAACTGAAAAAAACAGACCTGCCGCAGTTGCAGCAGGTCTATGAATACGATCTCGACACCCGAAGCGGTGGAAGCTACAGGGTGAGACGCTCGGCCAGGGCACGGCCGAGTGCCTCGCACTGAGCGAATGTCTCGGGCGTCAGTGCCTGGCGGATCTCGACGGGCGTGCCGTACTTGCCGACGATGTTCGAATAGTAGCGCACCATCTCCAGCCAGTAGTCGTCGCAGTTCATCTGCTCGTCGACCCAGGCGCCGTTGAGTGCACCGAAGCATCCGAAGGCGTCGCCCGAGAAAAGCACGCGGCCGCAGAGCGTCATCATCGTCTCAGGCCAGTGGGCCATGGGGGTCAGCACGAAGTCGAGCTTCAGGGCGCCCAGCGCGATGGAATCGCCGTTTTTCACTTCCAGAATGCCTTTTTCTGGCTCAGTCCGAAAAACTGGTTGCAGAAGCTGCGGTTCTTTACAGGCAAATAAACGTCACTTGGATTACAAAGTGGTGCTTTTCGAAGGTAATATACCCCTATATTACTTTCGAGAAGGACCGTTTCTTGACTTGAGAAGAACCATCTCACCGATATGGAAGGACCGATAATTATCAACCGGTTATTCAGACTGATCCCTTTTTCTATCTGGTAGAAGCCGCGCATCATGTCGAACGTCTTCTTGTTGCCGACAATCTGAACGCCGGGATAGAACTGGTGCAGCAGGATACCGAGCGCGATGGCCACGATGATGCGTGGCAGCAGTCCGAAGTGTTTCATAAGTTGATGTAAGGTTCTGTTTGTTGTTATGCGTGCAAAAGTTCTGACTTTTTGCGAGACGGCCAAATTATTTCGTAAGAAAAACGACAAGGTCGCCGGTGGGTCAGGCTGGGATCTGCCATGGCAGCATGTCTAATTCTGTCGTGCCAGGCGGCGGTATTGCGAAGGAGTCAGCCCGGTCACGGTGCGGAAATTGTCGGCAAAATGGCTGCGCGAGCGGAACCCCATGCTCTCGGCAATGGCCTCGATAGACAGTTGGCCGTAGTGCTCATGGTCGGCAAGGCGTTTGCATACTTCATTGATGCGATGCTCGTTGAGCAGCGTTGTAAACGACTTGCCCATTGTCTCGTTGAGCACCTGCGACACATATTTGACATTCGAGTCGGTCAGGGCCGACAGGCGGTCGAGGTTGAAGTCAGCTGCACTGATGATATCCACATCGTCGAGCACGGCCTGGATGCGCTCCACGAGCTGCGATCGCCGCTCTTCGCTCAGGTTGCTGCGGTATCCCTTGATAGTGTTTCTCTGGATTCTTTCGTTTTCGGTGGCATTGAGATACTCCACATTCTTTTTATACAAGTCCTTGTTGCGCTTGCTGAGCCGGCGGTTCAGGACGATGGTCCACGCCAGCAGGGCCAGCGTGAGCAGCAAGGCGATGCCGATGATGGCAATGACGGTAGTGCGCATCTTGCGCTCCACGTCGTAGCGTATCATTTGGCGCTCGTGCTTCTCCATCTCGTTGTAGAGCAGCATATCCTTTATCTTCCCATATTCGCTGGCGTTGAAGAGCGAGTCTTTTATCTCCATGTACTTATAGCGTGCCTCTTTTGCCAGGCTCCTGTTGCCCGTTGTCTCGTAGTGGCGTGCCCGCTGCCAGTAGACGTCGCGGATGACGTCGTAGAGGTCGTATTGGCGGGCGTGCTGCTCGCACAGGTCGAGCCAGTCCAGTCCCTGCTGCTCGCTGCCCATGAGGAAACATGCTTGGGCAATATACTGGTAGAGGTCGGCCTTCAGACGGTCAGCCTGCAGCAGGCTGTCGGTCTTCTCGAGGGCGGCGTTAAGTTCAGCGATAGATTCCGCATAGCGGCTGTCGGCCATCAGCATCGCGCCGTTGCAGAGGTGGACGGCATAGTGATAGTCGTTGTCGTGCGGCATGTCAGTCTGCCGAAACGCTTCAATGCGCTCGGCCGATGCACCGTATTTCTCGGTGGCAAAGTCAATGTATATGAGATTGTGCAAGGCCGTCAGCAGGTTGTACCAGGCTCTCATCTTGAGGCTCAGGTCGAACGACTCCTCCAGATATTTGCGGGCTTTGTCGTAGTCCTTGAAGATGCTGTAGATGACGGCCAGGTTGTTCAGACACTCGTGGCGGCAAGAGTCGTCGGCCTGAGTGATGGCGCGGGAGAACAGTTGATAGGCCTTGGTGTAGTCGGAGCGAATGAAGGCGATGACGCCCTCGCGGTTCAGAGAGTAGGTACACAGCTGCTTGTCGGCGCTGTCCATGCGGTCGTCATAGCGGCTCGAAATGATGTGGTAGCATGCTGAGGCGCGGTCGAGGTTGTCGGTCAGTCCCAACTGTGCTGCTATCTCGAAAAGTTTTTCTGACGGCACATTCTTATATTCTTCATAGTAGCTGGCAAACTCAGCGTTGTCGTCGCTGGCAGCAACGGGTAAGATGTGCGAAAAGATGAAAATGACGATGAAATGGGCAAAAAATGCTGTTTTTTGTTCCCGTTCAAGAATGGGAACAAGAATGGCAGGCATTTTTTTATGAGTTTTGTTCATTTTTGCTAATTTTGTGGCAAAATTAAAAATAATAATTCAAAAAACCAAATTATAAAGACTTAATTCACTGACCTTTTTATTAACTAATTACAACTTTTATGAAGAAGAAAGACTATCACTTCCTACTTGGCCTGCTGCTCATGTTGCTGCAGCCAGTACACGGCAAAGCCCAACTGCGCGAAGGGCCTCAGCCCCTTAGTCCGAAACAGCAGCTGGCCCCAGGTCTGCGCACCCTCCGGCCATCGACGTTTCTGGACGACAATATCAACCGCGAGCAGGCCGCCTTCCGGGTGGTCAGACAGCTGCGGCAGCGCAACGTCCGGCAGCAGGGCCCGCTCAGGGTGTTGGCCGATGGCACCACGCTGTGGGGCAACGTCATCTCCTCGCAAAACCTGCCTACCGGCGCCTATAGTTTCCAGGCCGTCAGCGACATCCCCTTCGAACCCCTGAAGACTGGCATCACGCGCGCCAATGGCGGAGGTGCCTTTGCCGATGGCAAGCTCTATATGGTCAACTACACCTACTACGCCTCGTGGAACCTGCTCTGGGGCGACGTGAAAGTCTATGACACCGACACGTGGGTCAGCGACTCCAAGTCGCGCTCCATCGGCAGCAGCAATGCCGCTATGATTGCCCTTGATGCCGACTACGACCCCACTACGGGCAAGTTCTACGGCTGCACCTATACCAACGACATGAAAGGCTATCAGATCACTGAGTTAGACTACGAGAACGCCATACCGACGCAGGTGGCTGCCACCGACTCGGTGTATGTGGGTATCGCTATCGATGGCGGCGGCCAGATGTATGGTATCAGCCTGAGAGGCTACCTCTGTAAGATCGACAAGACGAGCGGCGAGCCTACGCTGGTGGGCTATACGGGCATGAAGCCAGGCCCCTACAATCAGAGTGCTGCGTTCGACCGTGAGAGCGGTAAGATCTACTGGTGTGCCGTCGACGAGAACCAGCAGTCGGCTTTCTATGAAGTCGATGCCACAACCGGCAGCGCCACCAAGATATGCGACATGCCCGGCAACGAGCAGCTCACTTGCCTCTACGTGCCTGCTTCAGGCCAGAAGAGCGGTGCACCCTCGATTGCCGAGAACCTGACGGCTGACTTTGATGGCAACAGCACGACGGGCACCGTGCGCTTCACCATACCTACCGTCACCTTCAACGACCAGCCCCTGCAGGGTAGCGTTGACTATACCATCGCGGCCGACGGGCTGACAGTTAAGACGGGCACGGCCGAGGCCGGTGCCGACGTGGAGGAGATGGTCACCGTCGAGGGCGGCATGACGACCATCAGCGTGGTGCTTGAAAACGCTGAGGGCACCAGCCCCGTTAGGAAGCTGACGCAGTGGATTGGCTACGATGCTCCCAACGCAGTGGAATGGGTAAGCTTCGAGGTGGATCAGGAGAGCCTGCAGGCCACCGTCAGCTGGGCAGAGGCCCAAGGCAGCGTGCACGGCGGCACTATCGAGGAGGACAAAATCACTTACGACGTTGTGCGCTATCCTGACAATGTGGTGGTGGCCACTGGCGTGAAGGGCACGACCTATGTAGACAATATCCCCTTCGAGGGCATGAAACCCTACCGCTACGGCGTCATCGCCTTCCACAACGGCGTGAAGGGCGGCGAGACCGTTTCTGAAGCAGTCGCCGTGGGTCAGGCCATTGAACCGCCCTACAATGAGACCTTTGAAAACAGAGACGGCTACGACCTCTTTACCATCGTTGATGCCAACGGTGATGGTAGATCGTTCCGCTATTTCGAGGGCAACACCTATAAGTGTGTGCAATCGCCCGACAGCTGGCGCGCTGCTTCCGACGACTATATGCTGCTGCCGCCCGTCCATCTGAAGGCCGACCGCACCTACAAACTCTTCTTCCGTTCGCGCTGCTACTCCGGCTACGACAACAAGGAGACGATGGAAGTCCTGATCGGACAGGGCGACGACTACACCACTTTCAGCACGCTCATGCCGCAGTTCGACCTGCCCTACAATACCCCCGAGTTCCTCATCCTCCCCTACGAGAAAGTGTTCCGTGTCGATGCTGAGGGTAACTATCGCATTGCTTTCCACGACGTGAGTGAGTATGACAACGACCGCTTTGAGTTGCACCAGATCAGCATCACAGAGGAAGCCCTCAACTCGGCTCCTGATGCCGTTGCTGACCTGAAGGCCGTGGCCGATGACCACGGACAGCTGGAAGCCACCATCAGCTTCACCACTCCCACGAAGTCTATCGACGGCGCCGCACTGGCCGCCATTGAGAAGGTCGAGGTGTATCGCGGCGAAACGCTCGTCAGCACCCTCAGCGAGGTGGCTCCCGGTGTCAAGCAGGAGGTCGTCGACAGCCATGCAGACGACGGCTTCAACACCTACACCGTGAAAGCCTACAACGAGAGTGGCGCAGGTCTCAGCGCATCGGTCAAGGTGTTTGTGGGCACAGACCAGCCCCTGCCACCTACCAACGCCCGTCTGGCCGACGACAATGACAAGCCAAAGGCTACGTGGGATGCTCCCGCAGGAGGCGTGAATGGCGGCTATGTCAGCGTCGACGCCCTCACTTATAACATATATACGGCCGACAACAATGGCTATGCCGTGCCCTACAAGGAGAACATCACCGGCACGACCTTCACCGCCGACACCACCTTTGCCGAGCCCGGACTGCTCATCTATGCCGTCGCGGCTGCCAACGAGAAGGGCATAAGCACGATGGCTTCCACCAACACGATTGTCGTGGGTCCGGCCTACGAGTTGCCTTTTGCGGAGTCGTTTGCAGGCTCAAAGCTCAATACGTTCTGGTGGTATGAAAAAATCAACAGCGAGACAGGTCTGGGCGATGGATCAGCCGACGAGGATGGCGGCGATCTGCTTTGGCTGTCGCAGAACCCCAATGCCTGGGGCGTTTGGGGCACTGGCAAGCTGGCAATGGCCGGCACCACCAACCCGCACCTGCTCTTCTATTGCTACAACGTCGCCGGTTCCAACACCAAGGTTACCGTCATTGCCACCAAGCCCAGCAATGAGCAGGTGACGCTGCACACCATCGACATGGCACAGAAGACTGCGAGCGGATGGGTGCTCAACGACGTCGACCTCTCGCCTGTGAAAAACGAGAGATACATCGTGCTGAACTTCCGCTTCGAGGGCGCCGACACGCAGAATGCCACTGCCATCGACAATGTGCGCGTCTACGACAAGCTGGAGTATGACCTCGGCGCCACGCTGACCGCTCCCTCAAAGACGGTGGCCGGCACGAATACTTCGTTCGCTGTGAACGTCACCAACTGGGGCGTGAAGAGGGTCAACAGCTACAGGGTCGACCTCTACGACGGCAACCAGCTCGTGGCTTCGGCCGACGGAAGCGGCATCAGCTCGCTGAAGAGCCAGACCGTCACGCTGCACTATCAGCCTGCTATCACCAACGACAGCGAGAAACTCGACATGCATGCCGAAGTGGTGCTCGACGAAGACATGGACCTGAGCAACAACCGTACTGAGGTGAGCGTGGTGGAAGTGATGCAGCCCGAGATGGATCCCGTGGAGAACGTCATGGCCAGCACGGCCGGTGACGGCTGCGTGGTCGTCAGCTGGACTGCTCCGAAGAATGAGATTAAAGCCACGACCGACGACATCGAGAACTACGAGCCGTGGACGGTCAACAACTTTGGCGAATGGACCAGCGTTGAGAACGATGGCGCTACGCACTACGCTCTGTCGGGCGTCACCATACGCAACAACCGCCCGACCACTGCCTTCGAAGTCTTCGGACTTCAGGCTTCGGGTGCCGACATCAGCGATCCTTCCTACGCCTTCCTCGCTCCTCATTCGGGCGATCGCACCATCATCGCTCTTGGCGGTGCCGATGGCTACTACCCCGATGCTGACAAGCAGCACGACGACGACTGGCTCATATCGCCTGAACTGTCAGGCCGCGCCCAGACTGTCAGCTTCTTCCTCAAGACCATGTCGAGTTGGAAGAAGGAGAAGGTGGAGATTCTCTACTCTACAGCCACGACCGATTTCTCCGACTTCCAGTCGCTGGCCCTCTACGAGGATCTGTTCACCGAGCGGCAGTGGACGGAATACAATGTAGAGCTGCCCGAGGGTGCCCGCTACTTCGCCGTACGCAAACTCTCGTTCGATGCCACTGGCATCATGCTCGATGACTTCACCTTTGAGCATGCTCCATTCGTGCTGACTGGCTACAACATCTACCGCGACGGCCAGCTGATAGGCCAAGTAGGCACCGATGAGCTCAGTTTCACCGATACCGAAGCTGCCGCCGATGGCGTCTATGCCATCACGGCTGTCTACACCGTCGGTGAGTCGATGGCGGTCTTTGTGACGTCTGTCACCACGGGCATCGACATCACTGTGTCGGCTACTCAAGATAGGGGAGCCAGCGTGTATTCTGCCGACGGCCGACTCGTGAAGCGTCAGGCCACTGGCCTTGGCGGACTGCAGCGCGGCGTCTATATCATCAACGGAAAGAAAGTCATCAGGTGATAAGCACCTCCCAAACAAAAAAAGTCTGCGCACTCCGAAAGCGGGGTGCGCAGACTTTTTTCGTTAGGGTTCTTCACCGACCCAAAATCTTTTCTGCCATGGCGCGGCCGAGTGCCTCGCACTGAGCGAACGTCTCGGGCGTCAGTGCCTGGCGGATTTCGACGGGCGTGCCCACTTCCTCGTAGTGCAGGCGCTCCTCGTTCCAGCGGCGAATCTCGCTGACGGCCTTCGAGGCCCATGAGTAGCTGCCGAAATAGCCGAACAGACGGCCCTTGATGTCCTTTTGCGACAGTTCGTCGAGCAGCACGTTCATCTCGTGGTAGAGCCCGGTGTTGTAGGTCGGGGCGCCGACGATGAGACCGCTGTAGCGGAAGACGTCGCGGATGATGTAGCTGTGGTGCGACTTCGAGACGTTGTGCATGACGATATTCTTCACGCCGGCCTCAGCAGCGGCGCGGGCGATGACCTCCGCGGCGCGCTCGGTGTTGCCGTACATCGTGCCGTAGCAGATGACGAGGCCCGGCTCCGTCTCATATTTCGACAGACGGTCGTAGAGGGCAATCACCTTGCTGACATGCTCATGCCAGACGGGACCGTGGGTGGCGCAGATGTAGTCGACGGGGACGCCGGCCAGCTTCTTCAGGGCCATCTGCACGGGCGTGCCGTACTTGCCGACGATGTTCGAATAGTAGCGCACCATCTCCAGCCAGTAGTCGTCGCAATTCATCTGCTCGTCGACCCAGGCGCCGTTGAGTGCACCGAAGCATCCGAAGGCGTCGCCGGAGAATAGCACGCGGCCGCAGAGCGTCATCATCGTCTCAGGCCAGTGGACCATGGGGGTCAGCACGAAGTCGAGCTTCAGGGCACCAAGTTCGATGGAATCGCCGTTTTTTACTTCCAAAATACCTTTTTCTATCTGATAGAAACCGCGCATCATGTCGAACGTCTTCTTGTTGCCGACAATCTGAACGCCGGGATAGAACTGGCGCAGCAGGGCCAGCGAGCCGCTGTGGTCGGGCTCCATGTGGTTGACGACGACATAGTCGAGCTGACGGTCGCCGAGCACTTCGCGGAGGTTTTCGAGGAAGGGCATGAAGAAGTCGGCCTCGACGGTGTCGATGAGGCAGGTCTTCTCGTCGTCGATGAGGTAGGCATTGTAGCTGACACCTGCCGGCAGTGGCCACAAGCCTTCAAAGAGGTTCTTGTTGCGGTCGTTCACGCCGACATAATAGACGCGGTCGGTAATCTTTTTCATAGTAATTTAATAAATAAGTTGTTGTTTCATTTCGTCGCCGAAGGCCTTGTCGACGGAGTTGCTGATGCTCTCGCAGACGTTGGCCGAGAAGAGCTGGGCCTGGCGGATGACGTCGTCCCACTGCTGTTCGGTCATGCCGCGCTCAATCACGTCGCGGGTGATGCCGTAGCGGATGAGGCCATAGACGAAGCCCGCATTGAAGTTGTCGCCGGCGCCGATGGTGCTCACGACCTGCTCCGTGTGGGCCACGGGGTATTGCTTCTTCAGCGTGCCGCCTGTGCGGGGATCCTCGGCGCGCAGCTCTACGGGCTGGGCCCCCTGCGTGCAGATGAACTTGCGGGTGTAGAAGGCTATCTGCGAGCGATAGACCTGATCGGCATCGCTCTTGCCGAACATCACCTGGAAGTCCTCGGCCGAGCCGCGCACGATGTCGGCCAGCTCGAAATTCTCCAGCAGGTTGGGCTGCACGCGGAGCAGGTCGTTCTTGTGAGAGGCACGGAAGTTGACGTCGTAGTAGAGGATGGCGCCGCGCTGGCGGGCATACTCGAGGAAGGCTACGACCTGCGGCCGGATGGCGGGGTTGACGGCATAGAACGAGCCGAACATGACGACGTCGTCGCGGTTGACGGGCGGATAGGCAAAGTCGAGCTGGTCGCGCGGATGATCCTTGTAGAAGATATACTCGGCGTCGTTCTTCTCGTCGAGGAAGGCCAGCGAGATGGGCGACTTGGAGTCGGGATAGACGTTGACGCCGTCGGCCTCGACTCCATTGTCGCGCAGAAACTGGATGATGGCGCGGCCCACGCGGTCGTTGCCGGCCTCGCTGATGAATGAGGCCGACACGCCGGCACGCCCCAGCGAGATGATGCCGTTGAACACCGACCCGCCCGGCACGGCGCCGATGGGCTGGTCGTTCTTGAAGATGATGTCGAGAACAGTCTCGCCGATTCCGATGACCCGTCGCATGGGATTTTCAATTATCAATTATCAATTGTCAATTGTTCACAGAACACTGATCAGGTAGTAGTTCTTCTTGCCGCGCTGCACGAGCAGGTACTTGCCGCCCAGCAGGTCGTCGGCCGTGATCAGGCGGTCGTCGCTGAGCTTGTCCTTGTTCAGCGAGAGGGCGCCGCTCTTGAGGAACTCGCGGATCTCGCGCTTCGACTGGCACACCTTCGTGTCGACGGTGAAGAGCTCCGAGGCGGGCTTGCCCAGCTGGTCCTTGGTGATCTCAAACTGCGGCACGCCGTCGAATACGTCGAGGAAGGTCTGCTCGTCGAGCTGCTCCAGGGCCTCGCGGGTGGCCTTGCCGAACAGGATGTTGGATGCCGAGATGGCCATGTCGAGAGCCTCCTGCGAGTGCACCATGACGGTGACCTCCTCGGCCAGCCGCTTCTGCAGCACGCGCCGGCCGGGGTCAGCCTTGTGCTCCTCGACGAGGGCGTCGATGGTCTCCTTGTCCAGCGAGGTGAAGATCTTGATGTAGCGCTCGGCGTCGTCGTCCGAGACGTTGAGCCAGAACTGATAGAAGCGGTAGGGCGTGGTGCGCTTCGGGTCGAGCCAGATGTTGCCGCTCTCGGTCTTGCCGAACTTCTTGCCGTCGCTCTTGGTGATCAGCGGGCAGGTCAGGGCGAAGGTCTCCACCTCCGAGCCCAGGGTGCGGCGGATGAGCTCCGTGCCGGTGGTCATGTTGCCCCACTGGTCGTTGCCGCCCAGCTGCAGCTTCACGCCGTAGTGCTGATAGAGATAGAGGAAGTCGTAGCCCTGCAGTAGCTGATAGGTGAACTCGGTGAACGACAGTCCGTCGCGGGCCGTGCCGTTGAGTCGCTGCTGCACGCTCTCCTTGGCCATCATGTAGTTGACGGTGATGTGCTTGCCCACCTCGCGTGCGAAGTCGAGGAACGTGAAGTCCTTCATCCAGTCGTAGTTGTTCACCATCAGGGCGGCGTTCTCGTCCTTGCTCTCGAAGTCGAGGAACTTGGCCACCTGTGCCTTGATGCACTCCTGGTTGTGGCGCAGCGTCTCGTCGTTCAGCAGGTTGCGCTCCTGGCTCTTGCCCGAGGGGTCGCCGATCATGCCGGTGGCGCCGCCGACGAGGATGACGGGCCGGTGGCCGCAGCGCTGCAGGTGGCGCAGCATCATGATGCCACAGAGGTGGCCAATGTGCAGTGAGTCGGCCGTGGGGTCGGTGCCCAGATAGGCCGTCACCATTTCCTTCTGCAACAGTTCTTCCGTTCCCGGCATCATCTGTGCCAGCATTCCGCGCCAGCGCAGTTCTTCTACGAAGTTCTTTCTCATCGTTGGTTTATTTTTGTTATTGTTTTTACCTTTAGAGTTTGCAAAAGTACAAAAAAAAACGCTAACCGCAAAATTTCTTAACCAGTTTTAGTTGAGAGACACAAAAACTGCGCCGCAGCCATTTCAATCTGCGACGCAGTTACAGTCTTATGACGGCCTCTGCTTTCGGTGGTACGGTGGTGCGGGGATCAGCCTCTTCGAGGCCGAGGGTGCGAGGTCAGTTTTGCTGTTCTGGGGCTATCCTCGTACCCCCGTACCTTCGCACCCCCGTACCTCCGAAACTATCCTCGTACCCCCGTACCTTCGCACCTCCGTACCTCCGAAATTTCAGCAACGGATTATTTCCTTCTTATTTCACCACCACCTTGCGGCCACCGGTGATGTAGATGCCCTTGACGGCTGCAGCTACGCGCTGGCCACGCAGGTTGTAGACGACGGCGTCCTGAGCGGCCGGCTGGTTCACCTCCTCAATGCCGACGGCATCGCTCGTGCCGAGGTACTTCACGCGGAAGTTGTCTGACACGATCCAGTTGTCAGCGCGATGGTCGGAGCCATCCTTGCGGATGCCGATGGTCAGCGGGGTCTCGTCGGCCTCGACGGTCACGCGGACCGTGTTCCAGTAGAGTCCGTTCTGGAAGAAGGCAGCCGCCTGCATCATGTTGTTGGGGATATTGCCAATCTGCGTGTCGGTGCCCTCGCCGGGAGCGCGGTCGGCCTCAGCGTGGATATAGACCAGCGGGGTCTGCTCCGTGCCGGCATAGAGCACGGCGGGAGCATGCAGTTCGTCACCGCCCGCAACACTCTCCACGTGGGGACCGATGTTGCCGTCGCGATAGTACGACTGTACGCTCACTTCATAGACACCGGCCACGGGGAAGGTGACCTCCTGCGAGAGGTTATATGCCTGCGAGTTGAACGTCTCAGTGTTCTTGTCGCCGAAGTGGCGGTTGCCCCACTCCCAGCCTTGGTTCAGGTCGCTCCATGGAGCGTCGAGAGCCGCATGCTTGTTGAAGCTGGCGTCGCGGACGATGACGGTCACGTCGGCGGGCTGTTCTACCGTGGCGTTCTCCGTCTGGGCCAGGCGGTCGGCCTTCGTGACGAGCATCCATTCGGCGTCGGCATTGCCGGGCGTAGCCCATGTGGCGGTCACGGTGTTGAAGTGATGGTTGCCGCCGCCGTCGACCTCACCCTCGGGGTCGAAGGCCAGATAGCCGCGGTTGCCCTTGACGGCATAGACGCCGGGCTTGCCGTCGACAGGTTCGAAGACATAGGTGCCCTTGCCGTTGTTGTCGCAGTCGACATAGGGGCTGCCACCGAGATACTTGTCGCGGGCGTCGCCCTGGATGAGCTCATTGAACTGGATGGTGTAGCCGTCGCCGTTCTGAGCCAGCGTGCCCAGCAGACCGGGCTGTCCGAGGGCGGCGTGCGTGCCCCAGTCGGAGCCGCTGGTCAGGTAAGCCTTGCGGCCGACATTGTAGAGATAGAACTCGCCCTCGGCGGGAACGTTGCCCTCATACTGGGCCTCGTCCTTCTCGATGTGGGCCACCTTGCGGGCCACGCGCAGGGCGTTGACCTGACCGTCGAGCCCCTCGGTGCCGTTGACGAGGTAAGCCTCCTGGGCAGTCACGTCGATGCCCTCAGCCTTGGCCAGGGCGATGATCTGGCGGAGCACGGCCACGTTGTTGTTTTTCACGTCGTTCAGAGCCTTCTGCAGGTTCTCCAGGGCAGCCTTCTGGGCAGCCAGGTCGTCGCTGTCGGCGACAGCCTTGGCGGCCTCGATGGCCAGAGCCAGGGCGTTGGCCAGAGCCTCGGTCGTCTCCACGTCGCAGGCCTCAGCCTCGGGGATGAGCAGGGCCAGCTGCGGGCCGAAGGGGTTCACCGTCGGATAAGCCTCGGGGTAGACATACTTCTGCACGAGCAGGTTGCTGAAGCGGAACCAGATGTCATTCCTGGCATCGGCGACGACACCGAACTGCACGATCATGTTGGCCTTGCCGGTCGGACTGTTGAAGTCGGCGTTGACGGCCAGGTTGTCGTTGGCGCTCTTGGGCAGCCGGATGGAGGCAATGAGGCCGGCGTCGTTGTAGTTTCCGTTGCCATGGTCGAAGTCCGTGCGGTCGAGCACCTTGAAGGGCAGCGTGGCGTAGGCGCCGTCGTTCCATGAGTTCCAGTTGCTGGAGCTGAAGTTGAACGAGACGTTGTAGTCAGCGTCGGCCTCCACGTCGGCCGTATAGAACAGGGGCTCCCAGCCGCCCGTGCCCACGTAGGGGTCGAAGGTGTTGGTGTTGGTGGCTTCGTCGTAAGCGATGTTGTCGCCATAGGCAAAGACGTTGTTCCAGTGCTCGTCGTTGCTGCGCCAGTTCTTCATGTTCTTGTAGTCGCCGTTGGCAAGCTGCTCAAGCGTAGGCGTGCCGAGCTCGGTGAAGGCGCCGCCGACATACTTGTAGACCTTGCCGTCGGTGGTGTTGATGACCATCTTGCCCTCGTAGACCGTGATGCCGGCATCGCTGGCAGCAGCCTCACCGTCGGGGCTGAGCGCAAACTCGGCGCCCTCCTGGGCCGAGAAGAAGCGCTGGCCGCTCACCTTGTCGCGCAGACCGCCCTGGCCCGTGGCCGAGACGATGGGCTGCAGGTCCATGACGAGCGTCTCGCCCTCGTAGACCTTGAAGCTGTAGAGCTTCATGTAGGCCGACGAGTTGTCGCGTCCGTGGCGTTCGTTGCCGTTGTTGTTCAAGTCGAAGATGTACCAGGGGCAGTTGCCCGCGCTGTTGCCCACGACGTTGTTGCACGTGATGGTCGAGACGAGCTCGCCGGCGGCATTGAAGATCTGGGCCGTGTTGCCCGTAGCGTCGATGGTGATCTTCTCGCCGCGGGGCAGGTCGGCGTCGCCGCGCTTCTCCTGCGTGTCGCGCACGAAGGCGCCTTGGTTGTTGGCGTCGAAGCGGCAGAAGAAGATGAAGCCCTGCGAGGTGATGTTGGCGCGGCTGCCGAAGACGGCCTGCCATGCATTGTTCTTCGTCGAGAGGTCCACCTCGGCGACGGCGCGTGTGTCGGCCCGGTGGGTGTAGCCCGTGTTGATGTAGGGCATCGAGGTCATGCCGTCGGTTGTGGCGATGTACTCGATGTCGGTGTCGCTGCCGCCGGCCACCTTCAGCGTGGCGGTCTTCTGATAGACACCATAGCGCTCATAACCGCCAAGGTTGTTGAGCACGTAGACCTTGCCGTCAGCCTTGTTGAAGACGTAGGCGTCGCTTCCCGTGTAGTCGTTGACGTTCTCAACGACGGTCACGTCCTGTGCCTGTGCGGCGATGGCCGTCAGCACGGTTGCAATCATCAGTAAAAACTTTTTCATAACGTTTTTGTTTATTGGTAAATATAAAGAATTGTCCACAAAAGTAGTCATTTCGCGTGAATGGCAGGGAAACTTTCCGGTCGATAAAGGAAAGAATACGACCCATGACATGCTGATGTCTTTTTTTGACCAGATTTTACGGTTCGGCGTCCGCCATTTTCAGTAACTTTGCAACAACAATAAACCATGAATATTGCTATGAACAGAAGGATTCTTTTGCTGTTGGCGGCCGCAGGGCTCGCAGCCGTTGCCGCACGGGCCCAGGAGCCGGTGGTCACGGCCACGTGGAACGCCCAGAAGCCGGTGCTGCCCTCGTCGCAGTACACGCCGGCCGAGACGTGGCAGGCCCAGGTGATGGTCTTCAACGACGGGCGCCGCTATCAGGACCAGGACTACAACCATGTCTGGGGCACGCCCCCGCAGGATGCCGCCGGACGGCAGTGGTATGAGCCCGACTATGAGCTGACCGACGGGGCGAAGACGTGGTCCCTGCAGACATCGCCCTTCAGCAGCGACGAATATTACAAGAACCAGCGCTCCTACCGCTGGATCACGGCCGACATCACCGGCGACATCTATCTGCGCCGCTCGTTCACGCTCAGTGAGCTGCCGGCGGCCGACCTCTTCCTGGCCTGTGGCCACGACGACGCGCCGGCGGAATTCTACCTGAACGGCGTGCTGGTCTACAGCGTCAGCGACGGATGGAACAACGATGAATATGCGCTGCTCAGCGCCGGACAGAAGGCCCTGCTGCGGGCCGACGGCACGGAGAATGTGCTGGCCGTCCACGTCCACCAGAACTGGGGCGGTGCCTACGCCGACTGCGGGCTCTACGAGGCCGACATGGCGCTGACCACCACCCTGCTGCCGACGCTCACGGACGGGCCCTGGCCGTGCGCCTACTACCTATTAAATAATAATGAGGAGCTCAACCAGCTGGAGCCTGCCGACTGGACGGGCCGATGCATCAACGAGGAGGACTGGATCATGGGCTACGGGCCGCTGAGCAACTCGCCCGACCAGTTCCGCCATACGCCCTGGGGCAGCCAGGTGCAGCCGCTGCTCGTCAGGCGCCACTTCCAGCTGACGGCCGACCAGCTGGCCGCCATGGCCGACGCCACCGTCGTGATGACCATCAGCTACGACGAGAACCCGCGCGTCTACCTGAACGGCACGCTCATCTGGAGCGCCTCGGGATGGAACGACAACGACTATGCCCGCTATACGCTCACGGCCGCCAACAAGCGCCTGCTGCGCGAGGGCGACAACGTGCTCTGCGTCTCGCTGCAGCAGGGCGGCGGCGGTGGCCACATCGACTACGGACTGAGCATCACCGAGCCCTACGACCCTGAACTGACGGCCGTCAGCGAGCCGCAGCCCATGCCCCGAAGCACCGACGGCCGGCTCTACGACCTGCAGGGCCGCCCGGTCAGCACTGCGGGCCGCCATGCCCCGGCGCTGATTGTTCGGAACGGAAGAAAATACATTTCCGCTCCATGACCGACGGCGATGGAACATGGCAAAATGACAAAAACGCCGCTTCTCGACACCAATATAGGGGTATATTACCTTGAAGAAGCGGCATTTCTCAATAAAAGGAATCATTAAAACAAGACAGAGATATGGATATTTTTTCAAAAACAAGGTGTGCACTGGCCGTCCTGTTGGCTTCGGTCAGCATCAGTGTCAATGCTCAGGACAGGGTGACAATCGTCGACAGACCTGCCATAGGCAGCAGCGATAACTACACCGCCTTCCGCGCCCCGCTCAGCGGCGGACGGCTGCTGAAGCTGCCCGTCGGCGCGGTGCGGCCGCAGGGCTGGCTGCGCGAGGTGCTCCTGCGCCAGCGCGACGGCCTCAACGGTCAGCTCGGCACGGTCAGCGCCTGGCTCGACAAGCAGGGCAACCAGTGGCTCAGCGACCAGGGCGACCACGGCTGGGAGGAGGTGCCCTACTGGCTGCGCGGCTATTGCTCGCTGGCCTATATTCTCGACGACGACGCCCTGAAGCAGGAGGCGCAGACGTGGTTCGAAGGGGTGCTGACCCACCTGAAGGCCGACGGCTTCCTCGGGCCGCGCAACACCAGCGGCGGCCGCCCCGAGGTGTGGGCGCAGATGATCATGCTCTGGGCGCTGCAGACCTACTATGAGTATAGCGGCGACGAGCGCGTGCTGACGGCCATGACCAACTACATGAAGTGGGAACTCAGCGTCGACGACAGCCAGTTCCTCGAGGACTACTGGGAGAACAAGCGCGGCGGCGACAACGAGTGGAGCGTCATCTGGCTCTATAACCGCACAGGCAACGAGGAGCTGCTGCCCCTCATCGAGAAGCTGCACCGCAACACCTCAGACTGGACCCTGACGCGCGACCTGCCCAACTGGCACGGCGTCAACGTGGCGCAGGGCTTCCGTGAGCCTGCCACATATTATGTACTGACGGGCGACGAGCAGATGCTGCAGCATGCCTACGACAACCACTTCTGGATGCGCGAGCGCTACGGGCAGGTGCCGGGCGGCATGTTCGGGGCCGACGAGAACGCCCGCGAGGGCTACAGCGACCCGCGGCAGGGCGCCGAGACCTGTGCCATCGTGGAGCAGATGGCCAGCGACGAGATCATGCTGTCGATCACGGGCGACCCCTTCTGGGCCGACCATCTGGAGGACGTGGCGTTCAACACGCTGCCCGCCGCACTGACGGCCGACATGCGCGCCCTGCGCTATATCACCTCGCCGAACATGACCATCAGCGACGGCCGCCTGCACGGGCCCAGCATCGACAACGACCTGCGCGGCATGCTCTCGATGAGCCCGTTCAGCAGCCGCTGCTGTCAGCACAACCACGGCATGGGCTGGCCCTACCTGACCGAGCATCTGGTCATGGCCACGGGCGACGACGGTCTGGCCGCGATGGTCTACCTGGCCAGTGAGACCACGGCGAAGGTGGCCGACGGCCGTACCGTCCGCCTCACCATGGACACGCATTATCCCTTTGAAGAAAACATCCAGCTGACGATTCATACGGAGGAGCCCGTTGAATTCCCGCTCTATATGAGGATTCCGGCATGGGCTAAGGAAGCCCCAAAAGCCCCCCTTTCGTCCCCCGAGGGGGACACGATAGAATTGCTGTTGAACGGAGCACCCTTATCTATAGAAGCCCCCTCGGGGGCCGTAGGGGGGGCCTTTACCTCGGGGGCCGTAGGGGGGGCTTTGTCCTCGGGGGCCGTAGGGGGGGCTTCCTTTGCTTATATTAAACGCACTTGGCACTCCGGCGACGTCGTAACCCTGCGCCTGCCCATGACCTTCTCCACCCGCACATGGCAGGCCAACAAGTCGAGCGTGAGCGTCGACTACGGGCCGCTGACGCTCTCGCTGCGCATCGACGAGCGCTATGTCGAGCGCGACAGCCGTGACCACGAAATCGTGCAGGACGACTCGCACTGGCAGGCCGGCGTCGATGCCTCGCTGTGGCCGGCCTACGAGATCTTTGCCGACAGCCCCTGGAACTACGCCCTGGAGATGGGCGACGACGGACTGCCGCTCGGCCTGAGCGTCAGTCGCCGGGAGTGGCCGTCGGACAACTATCCCTTCACGCCCGACGCCGTGCCCCTGACGTTCACGGCCAAGGGCCGTCAGGTGCCTTCGTGGGGCATGGACGCCACGGGCATGACCGCCTTCCTGCCCACGCGCTTCGCTGCCCGCTCCGCCGAGTCGCAGCCGCTGCAGCTCGTGCCGATGGGCGCCGCCCGCCTGCGCATCACGGCCTTCCCGAAGGCTGATGTGAACAAGGAGATGGACGATTGTTATTGATTTGCCTTACGGTACCGGGTCGTAGCCTGAGCCGCCCCAGGGATGGCAGCGCAGGATGCGGCGCACGGCCAGATACAAACCCTTGAAGGGGCCATGCTTCTGTATGGCCTCTTTTGCGTATTGCGAACAGGTGGGGGTGAAGCGGCATGATGCCGGCGTGAAGGGGCTGATGCAGCGCTGATAGAAGAAGATGGGCAGCAGCAGCAACCACTTCAGTAGCCAACTCGTGTAATACCACAGACGGTTCATAGCTTTCGGGCAATGCGCTGAAGAAGATGGTGCATGCTGGCCGCCACCGTGGACGTAGGGCTCAGCCCGTCCTGGAGCCAGACGAAGGCAACGGAGAGCGACTGACCGGCAGGAAGCGCATCGGCCAGCACGGCCACATGCTGCAGTCGCCACGCCTCGCGCAGCTGGCGCTTCACGCGGTTGCGGTCGACGGCATGCTTCAGCCGGCGCTTGGGCACGCTCATGAGCACCTGCACCGGCTCGTCGCCGGCCTGACATGGGCGCAACATGAAAACGGCTCTCACCGGATAGGCCACCAGCGAATGGCTGTGGTCACCCGAGAAGAGCTCGTCGATGGTTTTCTGGCTGACGATGCGCTCGGCCTTGGGGAATTGAAAACTTCTAATATTCAATTATCAATTTTCAATTATCAATTAAAAATCAATCTTCCTGCATGAGCAGATAGTGCTGCAGGGCGCCCGTCATCGAGGGATACTTGTCGGTGGGGGCCTCCAGGTCGAGACGCAGACCGGCGTCGTGAACGGCCTTGGCCGTTGCCGGGCCGAACGTGCCGATGGCTATCTTGCCCTGGTCGAAGTTGGGGAAGTTCTTCGTCAGTGACTCGATGCCGGCGGGGCTGAAGAAGAGCAGCATGTCGTAGTCGAACGTGTCGATCTCCTCCTGAGTGAAGTCGTTGCTGACGGTCTTGTACATGACGCACTCCTTGTGCTGCAGCTTCTTCGAGTCGAGCAGCTGCGTCAGCGAGTCGGTGTGGACGCTGCTCATCGGTACGAGGTAGCGCTCAGTCTTATGCTTGATCATCGTGGGCAGCAGGTCGTCCACGCGGCCGGTGGTGCCGAAGAAGACCTTGCGCTTGCGATATTGCACATACTTCTGGATATAGAGGGCGATGGTCTCAGTGACGCAGAAATACTTCATGTCCTCGGGAATCTGCACGCGCAGCTCCTTGGCCAGGGTGAAGTAGTGGTCGATGGCATGGCGCGAGGTGAACACGACGGCCGTGTAGTCCAGTAGGTTTACTTTCTGTGTGCGGAATTCGCGGGCCGAGATACTCTCGACCTTGATAAACGGGCGGAACACCAGTTCAACGTCAAATCGGCGGGCAATGTCGAAGTAAGGCGACTTGTCGCTCGTGGGCTTTGGTTGCGAAACCAAGATCTTTTTAATCATCGCTATGTCTTAAAAATTTATTTTCAAAACGTCAATCAACGCCAACATCAGACCGCAGAAAGCGAACAGGGGCGTCACTTCGAGGGTGCAAAAGTACAAAAAAGTTTGCAGAACGCCCCCTTTTTGTCGAAAAAAGATAGCCCACGACTTATAAAATGTCAGCATTTTAACCATTATAAGCACAATTACGAAGAAATAAGTGGCATTTTGCACTGAAAAGTCGAAATAAATCATCAACATGACAATGGGGAAAAGCAGGACGCTCATCGAGGCCGTCAGGAAAAGAGAGGCCTTCAGGAATTGTATGTTTTTTTTACTCCCGAAGAACACGTTGTTGACGATGGTATGGAGGAGCGCCTTCACCCCATAGTAGCTGACCATGGCGCCGAACAGCAGGGCCACGAGCTGGAAGTCGTTGGCCAGGACGAAGGTCTGGGCGATGCGGTCGGTGACGAACAGATAGCCGGCGAGCGCGATGAGCAGGCAGCCAACGAAGACGAGGAAGAACTGGAAGCGCAGTTCGCCGGAGGTCTCGCTGACGAGCTCGTCGTCGTCGTCGCCATGGGGCGTGTCGAAAAACTTCTTCAGCTGGCGGGTGATGAAATGCTTCGAGCGGGCCAGCGACACGCTGAAGACGACGAAGCATAGCAGGAGCGACAGCGCAATCATGTTGTCGCTGCGGAGGGTGTAGGGCACGGGGTCGCCAGCCACGCCGTAGCCCGGCGTGCTGACCTCGGTGCGGTAGATGCTGTCGCGCTCGAAGAAACTGTCGTGCAGGTAGCGGTGGACGTCGGCCTGCTCAATCAGGGCTGAGTCGACGTGGGCCCTGTAGAGGGCAAACGAGTCGGGCATGAGCGTCCATGACGACTCCGCCCTCGGCGCGTCGTGGTGGGGGCTGTAGTCGAGCTCCAGAAACTGGTCGTACGCGGCGTCGAGGGCAGTGTCGGCCGGCAGGTCATTGATAGCATTGACCGCCGGGTCGGCATGCTGAGTGATGATGGAGTCCTGCTGAAGCATGGAGCTTTATAATCCGAACTCGCGGCGGATGTCGTCGACGCGGTCGAGCTTCTCCCAGGTGAAGAGCTCCACGTCGATGGTCTTCGTCTCGTGATAATGGCTGGTGAAGGTCTTCTTCACCACCTCGCACTTGCGGCCCATGTGGCCGTAGGCGGCCGTCTCGACGTACATGGGCTGGCGCAGCTTCAGCGTGCGCTCGATGGCCTTCGGGCGCAGGTCGAACAGTTTTTCGATGCGCTTGGCAATCTCGCCGTCGCTCATCTGGACGTGCTTGCGGCCGTAGGTGTTCACGTAGATGTTCATCGGGCGGGCCACGCCGATGGCATAGCTCACCTGGACGAGCATCTCGTCAGCCACGCCCGCAGCCACCATGTTCTTGGCGATGTGGCGTGCAGCATAGGCGGCCGAGCGGTCCACCTTGCTGGAGTCCTTGCCCGAGAAGGCGCCGCCGCCGTGGGCGCCCTTGCCGCCGTAGGTGTCGACGATGATCTTGCGGCCCGTCAGGCCAGTGTCGCCGTGAGGTCCGCCGATGACGAACTTGCCCGTCGGGTTGACGTAGTACTTGATATTGTCATTGAACAGCGCCAGCACGCTTTCGCTGTGGATCTGCTGTTTGACGCGGGGGATGAGGATGTTGATGACGTCGTCCTTGATGCGCCGGAGCATGGCCTCGTCCTCGTCGAACTCGTCGTGCTGGGTCGAGACGACGATGGTGTCGATGCGCTGGGGAATGCCATCGTCAGAGTATTCCACGGTCACCTGGCTCTTGGCGTCGGGCCGCAGGTAGGTCATCACCTGGCCCTCCTTGCGGATGTCGGCCAGGGTGCGCATGATGAGGTGGGCCAGGTCGAGCGTCACGGGCATCAGGCTCTCCGTCTCGTTGGTGGCATAGCCGAACATCATGCCCTGGTCGCCGGCGCCCTGGTCAATGCTGTTGTCCACGCCCCTCGCGATGTCCTGGCTCTGCTCGTGGATGGCGGTCAGGATGCCGCAGGAGTTGCCGTCGAACTGATATTCGGCCTTGGTGTAGCCGATGCGCTTGATGGTGTTGCGGGCGATGGTCGGCAGGTCGATGTAGACATCGCTGCGCACCTCACCCATGATGACCACCTGGCCGGTGGTGACGAACGTCTCAATGGCGCAGCGGGCCTGCGGGTCGTAGGCCAGGAACTGGTCGACGAGGGCGTCGCTGATCTGGTCGCACACTTTGTCGGGATGTCCCTCCGACACGGATTCTGATGAAAAAAGATATGCCATAGCTAAAAAAACTTTGCCTATAATATTTTAAATGAGGGTGCAAAGTTACAACTTTTTCCCGAATCCGACAAATAAAAGGTGAGAAATGAAAGATGAATTTTCACCTTTCACTTCTCACTTCTCACTTCTCACT
>JAFTGI010000088.1 GCA_017458195.1 Prevotella sp. | reverse complement strand
CTAAATCAAACAGAAAAACTAATCACTCCCCTCCCTCACAGGGAGGGGCCGGGGGTGGGTCGTGTAGGGGGAGTAGGTGTGGGAGGTATGGTAGGTGTTGTAGGTCTCTTTTTTTATTTCCTTGGTCTTTCCCTCATGCTCGTCCGCTTCTTATGGCAACTGGGCGTTATCATGCGGAGCCTGCGCGGCGGACTGCACTATCGCGACCGCGAAGGCTTCACCATTATTATAAAAGGTGGCGACTTTGCCTGCTACAGTTTCTTCCGCTCGATCGTCATCAGCGCTGACGACTATGAGCAACACGGGCGCACACTGCTGGCCCACGAGAAGGCGCACGCCCGACTGTGGCACAGCCTAGACCTCATCGCCGTGGGACTGATGAAGGCCGTGCAGTGGTTCAACCCTGCGGTGTGGCTCATCGGGCGCGACCTGCAAGTCATCCATGAATATCAGGCCGACGAGGCCACCATCCGTCAAGGCATCGATGCAAAGAGATATCAACAACTTCTTGTGAGCAAAGCCGTGGGCCTTCGGCTGCAGACCCTCGCCAGCGGCTTTCATCACAGTCCACTCAAACAACGAATCACAATGATGAAAAAAGAAAAGACCCCAAGAGCCTTGGCCCTGCTCAAGGCTTGCGCACTGCTGCCCGTCGTGGCCCTCTCGCTGATGGCCACCGCCCAGACGGTCTACGTGGAGGCGCCGACGGCCGACACGCCTGTCCGCGACGACTCACTGGCCTTCGACCCGCGGAAGCCGATGCCCAAAGATGCCAACAAACGCTATCAGATGGCGCAGTACTGGCTGGAGCAGCACATGCAATACACTGACGAGATGCGCCGTCGCGGCATTGGCGGCAACATCATGACACAGCCCTACGTGAAGGCCGACGGCAGCCATGGCGACGTGAAGATGGACGAGCACATCGACCCGCTGCTGCGGGCGGAGGTGATGCGACTGCTGCAGGCCATGCCCAAACCGCTGATGAAGGGCCTGCTGCCCCTGACCACCCGCGAGGGCTACACCTGGCTCACCGTGGCCATCTACGACCCCACGCTCAGTCATCAGCCCTTCAACAAGCGTGAACGGCTCATCAAGTTCATTGAATCCTCCAGGAAGGGGAAGGTGCGGCTGCCTGAGCGCTTCAGCATCAGCATACCCTTAGGCGCTGTCTATAGCGACAAGGACGGCGGCCACGTCATCACGCGCCACGACCTGCTCTTCCTGAACGGCGCGGCCGACGACTACTTCCGCATCGGGCTCAGCACTGATGCCCGGCTGATGCTCAACGGCGTGCCCTTCGACAAGAACAGCCTGCCCGACCTGCCGGCTGACACGCTGAAGGTGATCATCCTCTGCGACGTGTCCCACTTCGAGGGAGACACCGTTTCGGAGACCATGCCTGTGTTTAAGGAGCGGCGCACGGTCAACCTGATTACAAAATAGGGACTAAAAGTTAGTAAATAATGAGGCACGCCGCCCGCGACGGGTAGCGTGCCTCTGTTTTTATTCCTTGACGTGCAGTGTCCGCATGGCGTTGAGGACGGCCAGGACCGTCACGCCAACGTCTGCAAAGACGGCGAGCCACATCGTGGCCAAGCCGAAGGCAGCGAGCAACAGCACCAGCACCTTGACGCCGATGGCAAACCAGACGTTCTCGCGGGCAATGGCGATGGTGCGGCGGGCGATGCGGATGGCCAGCGGCAACTTCTCGAGCCGGTCGTCCATCAGCACCACGTCGGCAGCGTCGATAGCGGCGTCGCTGCCCAGTCCACCCATGGCAATGCCCACGTCGGCGCGGGCCAGCACGGGGGCGTCGTTGATGCCGTCGCCGACGAAGGCGCTCGTGCCCTGCGTCTTCAGTTTCTCGAACAGGGCCACCTTGTCGGCGGGCAGCAGTTCTGCGTGATACTCGTCGATGCCGACGGCCTCAGCCACCCGGCGGGCCACCTCGTCGCGGTCGCCCGAGAGCATCACGGTCTTCGCCACGCCCAACTTTTTCAGCAGGGCAACGGCCTCGCGGGCCTCAGCCTTCACCTGGTCGCCGACGACATTGCGGCTCATCGAGCCGTCGTCCTCGCGCAGCACGACGCCGTGGGTCAGCGTGCCGGTCTTGTCGAACACAAAGACCCGCACCTTGGCCAGCACGTCCATGAACTTCGCTCCCTTGATGAGGATGCCGCGACGCGAGGCGCCGCCGATGCCGCCGAAGAACGTCAGGGGCACGCTGATGACCAGTGCGCAGGGGCACGACACGACGAGGAACATCAGGGCACGGTAAATCCAAATTGACAATTGATAATTGATAATTGAGAATTGAGCGATCAACCATGGTACGACGGCGATGAGAACGGCCAGGACGACGACCACGGGGGTGTAGATGCGGGCAAAGCGGGTGATGAAGGTCTCGCTCTGCGACTTCTGCTCGCCGGCCTCCTCGACAAGGCGGATGATCTTTGCAACGGTGCTCTCGCCGAAAGCCTTGGTGGTGCGCAGGCGGATGGTGCGCCCCAGGTTGATGCAGCCGGAGCAGACCTCGTCGCCGACGACGGCCTCGCGCGGCTCGCTCTCGCCCGTCAGGGCCGACGTGTCGAGCATCGACGTGCCCTCAACGAGGACACCGTCGAGCGGCACGCGCTCGCCTGCCATGACCGTAATCAGTGACCCGACGGCCACCTTCTCCGGCTCCATCATCACGCTCTCCCCTCCTTCGGAAGTCACCCTCGCGACGTCGGGCCTTATCTCCATCAGGTGAGCGATGCTGCGGCGGCTCTGCCCCTCAGCATAGCCCTCAAAGAGCTCGCCCACCTGGAAGAACAGCATGACGAAGACGGCCTCTGGAAACTGCGTCTCGGCGCCGGGCAGGAAGCCGATGCAGAGCGCACCGATGGTGGCCACCGACATGAGGAAATGCTCATTGAACGCATCGCCGTGGGCCAGACCTTCGACGGCCTCGTGGAGCGTCTCATGGCCAATAAGAAGATAGGGAACAAGATAGACCAGAAGCAGTTGCCACGTCGACAACCCGCAGGTCTTCTCAATGACGACGGCCGCGATGAGCAGGACGGCCGTCAGCAGGATGAGCAGCAGCTGGCGACGGAGGCCGCCCTCGTGCTCATGTTCGTGATGGTGATTTTCGTGTGCCATACCTTTGCTTTGTTTTAATTCCGCTGCAAAGGTATGGCTTTTGTTTTGCAACCCGGTTGCAAAGTGCTATTTGCAGAGCTTGCAGCCCTCACATTTATTCAGTTCGCCGCGGAAGCGCTTGTCTACCAGGTGGTGCAGGCGGTCGCGCAGGGGCTCCAGCTCGATGGCCTCGATGACCTCGTTGATAAAGGCCACCTGCAGCAGCGTGCGGGCCTCATGCTCGGGGATGCCGCGCTGGCGCATGTAGAAGAGGGCCGCGTCGTTGAGCTGACCGACGGTGGAGCCGTGGGCACACTTCACGT
Organism: Prevotella sp.; assembly: GCA_017458195.1. Classification (GTDB taxonomy): domain Bacteria; phylum Bacteroidota; class Bacteroidia; order Bacteroidales; family Bacteroidaceae; genus Prevotella. The sequence continues at coordinate 3,453 of JAFTGI010000088.1, read as the reverse complement.
CGTCGGCATAGATCTCAAGCATCGGCTGCGTCCACATGCGGGCTTCGCGCGAGGCGCAGATGTTCTGGTTGGTCATCTGCGACGAGGTCTTCTGGGCACCCGGCGCCACATAGACCTTGCCGGCGAAGGCGCCCGTGGCCTGGTCGTCGAGCACATATTTGTAAAGCTCGTTGCTGGTGCAGTGGCAGGCCCGATGGGTGATCAGCGTATTATTGTCAACGTGCTGCTGCTTGTCGGCAATGACACAGCCGTTGCATTGACATTCGGCACCTTCGCCGCTGAGCGTCAGGTCGAGCTTATTGCGCGTCACGCCGTTGTGCAGCGTGATGACGTTGTGGCAGACGCGGCTCGAGCGTTGCTGGTCGACGTAGACATTGCTCAGCCGGACGTTCTTGGCGTGGGTCTCCTCCAGACAGTAGAGGTTGACCTTCGCGTCGGCCAGGGCAAAAACCTCGATGACCTGAGTGGTCAGAAACTGGCGGTCGTCGGCCGCATGGTCGCAGAACAGCAGCGTCACCTCAGCGCCCTCCTCGGCGACGACGAGCACGCGGCGGTTGACCATCAGGTCTACATCGGAGCGCAGGATGTTGATGACCTGAATAGCCTTCTCGACACGGACGCCGCGGGGCACGTAGACCAGCAGTCCGTCCTGCGCCAGCATCGTGTTGAGGTCGGTGATGGCGTCGGCATCCTTGCCAGCCAGTTTGTTGTAATAGTCAGCCACTTTGTCGGCATGCTCCGAGAGTGACCCGACGATGATGTCGTCGCGCTCGCGGCCCCCGTAGAACGCGTCGTTGACCACGAAGTAAAGCGATGTCGAGAGGTTGGGCACGTCGCATTTGAAGGCGTCGTAGGGGTTTACGGGAATCCTCAGCCGGTTGAGGTTGAGCCCATAGTTGGGTGCCATGAGCTTCTGGATGTCGGTGTACTTATAGCGCTCCACCTTCTTCGAAGGGAACCCCTCAGCGCAGAAGCGCTCGAAGGCCGCCTCGCGCTCAGCATTCATCACGTCGGCCGAATGCCGGCAGATCATCTCGCGACAATCGCGAAATAAATCTATATATTGAAGACCCGCCCCCGGCCCCTCCCTGTGAGGGAGGGGAGTATTTAGATTCTTCTCTTGTTTTTCCATACCTTATTTATTTAAGAGGAATAAACTATATACTCCCCTCCCTCACAGGGAGGGGCCGGGGGTGGGTCTCTCTTTCAGCCACTCATACCCATGCTCCTGAATCTCCTTGGCCAGCTCGGGCCCAGCGGTGCGGACGATGCGGCCCTGATAGAGCACATGCACCACCTGCGGGCGGATCATCTCGAGCAGACGGTCGTAGTGGGTGATGACGACAACCGACGTGTCAGGCTTCATCAGCTTGTTGACACCCTCGGCCACGATGCGCATGGCATCGACGTCGAGGCCCGAGTCGGTCTCGTCGAGGATGGCCAGCCGCGGTTCGAGCATGGCCATCTGGAAGATCTCGTTACGCTTCTTCTCGCCGCCGCTGAAGCCCTCGTTCACCGAGCGGTTGGTCAGCTTCGGGTCGAGCTCCACGATCTGGCGCTTCTCGCGCATCAGCTTGATGAACTCACCGGCCGAGAGGGGCTCCAGGCCCTGCGCCTTGCGCTTCTCGTTGACGGCCGCCTTCATGAAGTTGGTCATCGAGACGCCGGGTATCTCCACGGGGTACTGGAACGAGAGGAACAGCCCCTCGTGGGCGCGCTCCTCGGGCTTCATCTCCAGGAGGTTCTTGCCGTTGAAGATCACTTCGCCCTCAGTGACCTCGTAGAGCGGGTTGCCGACGAGGACGGCCGAGAGCGTCGACTTGCCGGAGCCGTTGGGGCCCATGATGGCGTGCGTCTCGCCGTCGCGGATAGTGAGGTCGATGCCCTTCAGTATTTCTTTGTCGCCTATGCGGGCGTGCAGGTTGCGTACTTCTAACATGATTTTTGTCTGATTTCCGTTTTAGGCTGCAAAGTTACAAATTATTCGCAAAATAAGCAAGAATACGGCAAAATAAAATGACAGAACCAGATTTCGCACATCGGTGCTGTACAAAATTTGGCTCGTGCTCAGAATGTTAATGTTTTAAAAACACGACGGCGTTTAGGTTATATTTTGTAACTTTGCAGGCGTTTTCAATAACACTTTCAAACTTTTATCATTTTATTTCTCATGAGCAATAGCCATTCCATTGTTGGTTCCAAGATTAAGGGAATCAGGGAGTCGAAGAACATATCCGTGGATGAACTGTCGGAGCGCAGCGGCCTGTCGGCCGAGCAGATCGAGTCGATTGAGACCGACGACTTCCTGCCGTCGCTGGGACCGCTGATCAAGATTGCACGCGCACTGGGCGTACGCCTGGGCACCTTCCTCGACGACAACGACGAGCTGGGGCCCGTCGTCTGCAGGGCTGAGGAGCACGACCGCTCGGGCGCCATCAGCTTCAGCAACGACGCTGCCGAGGCCCGCCGCAACATGGACTACCACCCGCTGGCCCGCCAGAAGGCCGGCCGCCACATGGAGCCCTTCATCATCGACATCCAGCCCAGCGAGGAGCGCGAGTTCAAGCTCTCGGCCCACGAGGGCGAGGAGTTTATCTACGTGATGAGCGGTGAACTCGAAATAGCATACGGCAAGGAGAAGTACACGCTGCGCGAGGGCGACAGCATCTACTACGACTCCATCGTGAAGCACCATGTGCACGGCGCCCTGGGCAAGGCCGCAAGGATCTTGGCGCTGGTGTATATTCCATTCTAAAAGAAGAAGACCCACCCCTGACCCCTCCCTGCAGGGAGGGGAATAAATAGAAATAACAAGTTGAGCATAATGGAAAAGCAAATTGATAATTCTCCGATATTAGATGTAACTACTCCCCTCCCTCACAGGGAGGGGTCGGGGGTGGGTCTGTTGCGTCGCTACCCCGCTGAGACTCATGGTGAAGGCTACACGCTGTCAGAGCGCACGCTGGGGCAGTGGCTCGAGCACTGGGCTGAGACGACGCCCGACCGAGAGTATATCGTCTACTCCGACCGCGACCTGCGCTTCACGTGGCGCCAGTTCAACGAGCGCGTCGACAACCTGGCCAAAGGCCTGCTCGCCATCGGCGTCAAGAAAGGTTCGAACGTAGGCATCTGGGCCACCAACGTGCCCGACTGGCTGACGTTCCTCTATGCCACGGCGAAGATTGGCGCCGTGCTCGTCACGGTCAACACGAACTATAAGCAGAACGAGTTGGAATATCTCTGCAAGGACTCCGACATGCACACCCTCTGCATCACCGACGGCACGTGGGACTGCAACTATGTCGACATGACCTACACGATGCTGCCCGAGCTGAAGACATGCGAGCGCGGCCGACTGAACAGCAAGCGGTTCCCCTGCCTGAAGAACGTGGTCTACATCGGCATGGAGAAGTATCGCGGCATGTACAACACGGCCGAGCTGCTGCTCCTGGG
>JAFTGI010000087.1 GCA_017458195.1 Prevotella sp. | reverse complement strand
TTGCTTGTAATACATGATGAGCTTGGGAACGACTTCCTCAACAGTGCCCACGATCACATAGTCGGCGATGCGGTTGATGGGGGCATCGGGATCGCTGTTGATAGAGATGATGATGCCCGAATCCTGCATACCGGCGATGTGCTGAATCTGTCCGCTGATGCCGCAAGCGATGTAGACCTTCGGATGAACGGTGACACCCGTCTGGCCAATCTGGCGGTCGTGGTCGAGCCAGCCGGCATCGACGGCGGCGCGGCTGCCACCCACCTCACCATGAAGCACCTTGGCCAGCTGGAACAGCATGTCGAAGTTCTCCTTGCAGCCCATGCCGTAGCCACCGGCCACGACGATGGGAGCACCCTTCAGGTTGTGCTTGGCGGCCTCCACGTGGTGGTCGAGCACTTTAACAACAAAGGCCTCGGGGCTGACATACTTGCTGACCTCGGGATAGACGACTTCACCTCTGGGAGCGTCCACGCCAGCACCATTTGCGGTCGAGGCGTCCGCGTTCCAAAGAGCCTTCTGCATGACGCCTGAGCGGACGGTTGCCATCTGGGGACGATGGTCGGGGTTGACAATCGTAGCCACGATGTTGCCACCGAAAGCAGGACGAATCTGATAGAGCAGCTGGTCGTAGTGCTTGCCCGTCTTGGCATCGTCATACGAGCCAATCTCCAGTTCGGTGCAGTCGGCGGTCAGTCCGCTTGTCAGCGACGACGACACGCGGGGTCCGAGGTCACGACCGATGACCGTAGCGCCCATGAGGCAAATCTGCGGCAGCTCCTCCTTGAAGAGGTTCACGAGGATGTCGGTGTGGGGAGCCGACGTGTAGGGGAACAGCTCGGGGGCGTCGAAAACAAAGAGCTTGTCAACGCCGTAAGGGAGAATCTGATCCTCCACTTTGTCCTTGATGTCGGTACCAGCCACGACAGCATGGAGCTCAACACCCAGCTCATTGGCCAGTTTGCGGCCTTTGGTGAGCAGCTCTTGAGAGACCTCCTGCACCACCTGGCCTTCTATTTCGCAATATACAAATACGTTGTTCATTGTCTTTTCTTTCTTTGTTGGGTTTGTTGCTGTGATACAGCAACAGACGGGACAGTTAGCCGATGATTTTTTCTGAGAGGAGTTCCTTGATCATGCCTTCGATGTCAGCATCAGAGGCGGTGAGGGTCTTGCTCTCCTTGGCCTGGAACACGATGTTCTTGATGGCCTTCACCTTGGTGGGCGAGCCGGCCAATCCACACTGCGAGGCGTCGCCGTCGACATCGGCCACCGACCACTGGTTAAGGGTCAGGTAGGGGCGCTCGTCGTAGAGGTAGTCGTAGTTACCGGCGGCAGAACCGTCGGCCACAGGGCGTGCGGGCCGCTCCATGGGGCAGGTGGCGCGCTTGTACTTCATCACCAGCTTGGCGTTCTGCGGGCGGCAGGGGGCTGCGCTTCCGTTCACTGTAATCACCACGGGCAGCGGGGCCTTGACGGTCTCGACGCCGCCGTCGATGACTCGCTTGACGACAACGCTGTTGTCGTTTACAGAACAAACCTCCTCGGCATAGGTCACCTGGTTCAGACCCAGCTTCTGAGCCACCTGCGGGCCCACCTGAGCCGTGTCGCCGTCAATAGCCTGACGACCGCCGATGACGATGTCCACGTCGCCGATCTTCTTGATGGCCGTGGCCAGTGCATAGCTGGTGGCAAGCGTGTCGGCGCCGGCAAAGAGCCGGTCGGTGAGCAGCCAACCGGTGTCGGCACCGCGATAAAGTCCTTGACGAATGATTTCACCTGCACGTGGAGGACCCATCGTGAGGATTCCTACTGTTGAGCCCGGATGCTGCTCCTTCAATCGGAGAGCCTGCTCCAGGGCGTTCAAATCTTCGGGATTGAAGATGGCGGGCAGGGCGGCGCGGTTGACGGTGCCTTCGGCAGTCATGGCGTCCTTGCCCACGTTACGGGTGTCTGGCACTTGCTTGGCCAGCACAACAATCTTTAATGCCATATAAAATATATAATGTGTATAATGTTTGCTTTTTGGCGGTGCAAAGTTACTGCTTTTTGTTCAAATACCAAAACAAAAAATGTGAAAAGAGCACAAATCCCTATTTATTGTGCACATTTCTAAGTTTTTGTGCATGTTTTTGTGAGTAATTAAAAACTCATCCTTAATGTGTACACCACGGATGTACGATTCGTACACACGGGATGTACGAATCGTACACACGGGGTGTACGGATTTCTGGCGAAATTTAATTGGCAAAGTTGAGGCTTTTCAAAATAATTGTTATACCTTTGCAGTCAAAATGTGATTGACATGACAAGGAAACTACTGACAACTATGACACTAATGGCGCTGACCCTGAGCAGTGCAGCGCAAGTTTTTGACAATCTGCCCGACCCGATTGAGGACGTAAACAAGGTGGTGGACAACACGCCCGACTCGATTGCCAAGGCCCTCATGTCGCGACCCAAGCCGGGCAGCACCCGTCGCGGAAGCAATCCCGTGCTCTTTCTCATCGGCAATTCAACGATGCGCAACGGCACCCGAGGCGACGGCTCCAATGGCCAGTGGGGATGGGGATTCTACGCAAACAAATACTTCAATGAAAATCAAATAACGGTTGAGAATCAAGCGCTTGGTGGTATGTCGACCCGTACGTTCTATACTGACCTTTGGCCAGCCGTACGCGAGGCGCTGAAGCCCGGCGACTGGGTCGTCGTCTCCATCGGCCACAACGACAACGGCGAGTTCTTCGACAAGCGCCGCGCCCGCGCCGTCATCCCCGGAGTCGACCCGGACACGATGTACGTCGGCTTCAACCAGCGCACGCAGCGTCAGGACACCGTCTATTCGTATGGCAACTACCTGCGCCGCTACGTCAACGAGATCCGCGCCAAGGGGGCTAACCCCATACTGATGTCGCTGACCCCGCGCGACGCCTACGACGACAAAGGCAAGATCGTGCGCAAACCGCAGACGGAGTGGGCTGCCTACGTGGCTGCCACGGAGGGCGTGCCCTTCGTCGACCTGAACGAGCTGAGCGGGCAAAAGCTTGATTCGTTCAGTTCATGGAAAGAGAAATATCACTTCCTTGGCGACCATATCCACACGTCAAAGTTCGGTGCCGAGCTGAACGCCCGTTGCGCTGCCGAGGGTATTTGGGAAAGCAAGAATCCACAGCTGAGACCATTGCAAGAGAAAATGTTCAATGTTCAATGTTCAATGTTCAATGTTCAGCGCCATCCGGGCAAGCCGGTGGTCTTCTTCACGGGCGACTCGACCGTCAAGAACAGCGACAAGGACGACGACGGCATGTGGGGCTGGGCCTCGCAGGCACAGACCGTATTCGACACGACCCGCGTAACGCTCGTCAATGCCGCACGCGCCGGCCGCTCCACGCGCACTTTTATTAAGGAAGGGCTGTGGGACAAGGTCTACAACTCGCTGCAGCCGGGCGACTTCGTCACGATTCAGTTCGGCCACAACGACATCTGTCCCATCACCGACCAGAAAGCCCGCGGCGTCATCCCCGGCACGCAGGACACGCTGCATGTATATCATCTGGACAACGACACCTACGAGGTGGTCTATTCCTTCGGCTGGTACTTGAAGAAGATGATTGACGACGTGCGCGAGAAAGGCGCCACGCCCATCCTCGTCTCGCTGACGCCGCGCAACGAATGGCCCGGCGGACGCGTTGAGCGCCGCGACGACTCCTATGGCAAATGGTATCGCGAGGTGGTTGAGCAGACAGGTGTGGAATTCGTTGACATGCACAACATTAGCGCCGATTTCCTCGACAAGAAGTTTGCCGTCAAGAAGCTGCCAGAAGACAAGGAAAAGGCTCGCGCCAAGGTGGCCGAGATCAAGGAAAAGGCCGGCCAGTATTTCAAGAAAGACCACACCCACGCATCAAAAATGGGCGCTCAGATGAACGCCCAGTCGATGGCCAAGGGTCTGCGCCAAAACGGCTCCGAACTGGCCAAGTACCTAAAATAAACGCGTTTTGTGACATGGAAACGAAAAAAAAGTCGTAACTTTGCACGCGATTTATGATTGACAGGGCAACAGTCGACAGAATTATCGACGCGGCAAAGATTGTCGACGTCGTGGGTGAGTTCGTGACGCTGAAGAAGGCGGGCGTGAACTATAAGGGTCTGTGCCCGTTCCACGACGACCGTAACCCGTCGTTCATGGTCTCGCCTGCCAAGAACATCTGCCACTGCTTTGTCTGCGGCAAGGGCGGTACGCCTGCCGGTTTTCTGATGGAGCATGAGCAGATCACCTATCCTGAAGCGCTGCGCTGGCTGGCCCGTAAGTATAACATCGAGATTGTCGAGAAGGAACTGACCGACGAGGAGCGCGCCCAGCAGAGCGAGCGCGAGTCGATGTTCATTGTCAACGAGTGGGCCCGCGACTGGTTTCATAATACGCTGAAGAACGACCCCGACGGCATTGCCATCGGCAAGCAATACTTCCGCAGCCGCGGCATTCGCGACGACATCATCGAGAAGTTCCAGCTGGGCTATGCACCGCAGAAGCGCGATGCCCTGTGTTCTGCTGCCGTCGCCAAAGGCTACAAAAAAGAGTTTCTGGTGAAAACAGGTCTCTGCATAGAAAACGAGAAGGGCATCTATGACCGTTACTCCGGCCGCGCCATTTTCCCCTGGCTCAACGTCAGCGGCAAGGTGGTGGCTTTCGGCGGCCGTGTGCTCGACTCACGGACGAAGGGCGTGGCGCAGAAGTATGTCAACTCGCCTGACTCCGACATCTACCACAAGGAGCGCGAGCTCTATGGCATCTATCAAGCCAAGAAGGCCATCGTCAAGGACGACCGCGTCTTCATGGTCGAGGGCTACACCGACGTCATTGCCATGCATCAGGCCGGCATTGAGAACGTGGTGGCCAACTCGGGCACGGCGCTCTCTGTCTATCAGATACGTCTGCTCCATCGCTTCACCAACAATATCACGCTGCTCTACGACGGCGATGAGGCTGGCATCCATGCCGCCATGCGCGGCACTGACATGTTGCTCGAGGAGGGCATGAACATCAAGGTGCTGCTGCTGCCCGACGGCGACGACCCAGACTCTTTTGCCCGCAAGCACTCAACCGAGGAACTCAAGAAATACATCGATGATCATCAGACCGACTTCATCACCTTCAAGAGCCGGCTGACCGTCGAGAATATTGATGACCCCGTGAAGCGCTCCGAAGGCATCGGCGGCATCGTCAAAAGTATCTCGGTCATTCCCGACCAGATTCTGCGCTCCACCTATATTGCTGATTTCGCGCGGCGCATCAACATGAAGGAGCAGACCCTCATCGCCGAGATGAACAAATACATCACCCGAAGCCTGGAGGAGAAGGAAAAGGAGCGCGAGCGCGAACAGCGCAGGCAACAGTCGGGCGCACCGGCAACGACGGTGAGCCCGCCTGCTCCGGACGACGTGCCACCCCCATACATCCCGGGTGAAGGCTTTGCCGAACCAGCCAGTGTGACGACCCAGCCCGACCCGCTGACGCTTCACAGCCCACAGGAACAGGCTTCGAAGGTGGAGCTTTTGCTCATCCGCGAGGTGGTGAGGCATGGCGATGAGGTCATCTTCGACAATGTGGAGACTGAGGACGGCGGTACGACGACGCTCAACGTCGCCCAGTACATCGACTTCGACCTCAGTCAGGACAGTCTTCAGCTGGCGCTCCCCCTGCACCGGCAGATTCTTCAGGAGGCGGTGGAGCATAGCGGCGACCCTGGCTTCAAGGCCGAGAGCTACTTCTGTGGCCATCCTGACCTCAACGTCAGCCAGCTGGCCACCCGGCTGGCCATCGACCGTCACCAGCTGGCAGGGCGATTCGCCGTCGAGGAGCGCGAGGGCTCGTTGTGTCAGCGCGTGCGCCATCTGATGATGGACTTCCGCCTCGACTTGATGGAGGGGCGCCTCAGATTGATCCAACAGCAGCTGCGAACCGTCGGCAGCGACGTAAAGAGAATGATGCAACTATTACAAGAACATAAGGAAACCAAGGAGATCCGCGATGCCCTGGCCCGCCAGCTGGGCAGCGATCTCATTGTCTAAAACGAAAGATGTTATGTATTATATCAGTAAAAGAATCGAAGTGTCGGCCAGCCATCGGCTGGAGCTCGACTATGACAGCAAGTGCAGCCAGCTGCATGGCCACAACTGGATTATCACCATCTACTGCAAGGCCTGCGAGCTGAACCAGAACGGCATGGTGGTTGATTTCACTGAAATCAAGCGCAAGATCAAGCGGCCGCTCGACCATCAGAACCTCAACGACGTACTGCCTTTCAACCCCACGGCCGAGAACATTGCCCGCTGGTGTGTCGAGCAGATTCCCCAGTGCTACAAGGCCACGGTGCAGGAGAGCGAGGGCAACATGGCTTGTTATGAGATTGAGGATTGAAAATTGAGGATTATTTATGTCATGAAGGGGTTTCGCGTAAATGATATTTTCTACTCGTTGCAGGGCGAGGGCTACAACACCGGACGGGCGGCGGTGTTCATCCGTTTCGCGGGCTGCAACCTGCGTTGTCCCTTCTGCGACACGGACTTCGATTCCTACCGCGAGATGACCGAAGCAGAAATCCTTGAGGCCATTGCTCCCTACGAGTCACGCTTTGTCGTCCTCACCGGCGGCGAGCCGACCCTGCAGGTGGATGAAGCCTTTGTCGACATGCTCCATCGTCATGGCTATGAAGTCGCGATGGAGAGCAACGGCACCCGTCCGGCCCCTCGCAATCTCGACTGGCTGACGGTGTCACCGAAAAAAGAAAAAGGAAAACTGAATAAAGAAAAATGGGAGCGCCAGCCCGACGAGTTGAAGATCGTGTTCGACGAGGCAACCGTTGTAGAGGATACTATTTCTCATTACTCATATCTCATTTCTCATTTAGCCCCGCAGGGGCGCAGGCTTTTCCTCCAGCCCTGCGACACGGGCGATGCTGAGCGCAACCGCCGTATCGTGGCAGGCTGCGTCGACTATATCAAGCGTCATCCCGAGTGGCGCCTCTCTCTGCAAACCCATAAGCTGATCGGCATAGAATGAGCATACAAGGCCTGATATTCATCCTGTATCAGGTGGTCGTCATCGGGGCGGTCATCCATGTGCTCATGGACAACCGGCAGCCGGCCAAGACCATGGCTTGGGCCCTGGTCATCTATTTTGTGCCCGTCATTGGCATCATCGCCTACATCTTCTTCGGCCAGAACCGCCGCAACGAGCGCAAGGTCAGCCGGCGTTCCATGGACGAGCTCACCAAGCGCTCCATGCACGGCTTTGTGGAGCAGCGCGACCTCACCTTGCCGGAGGCCCAGAAGCCCCTCATCGACCTTTTTGTCAACGAGAGCTTCTCCTTGCCGTTCGGTGGCAACGACGTCGAGGTGCTCACCGACGGCTATCAGTTCTTTCCATCCCTGCTGCGCGACATAGCGAGTGCCACCAGCCACATTCACATCGACATCTACATCTTCGAGGACGATCCCCTGGGTCAGCTCGTCAGCGACGCCCTTGTGGTCAAGTCGCGCCAGGGCGTCGAGGTGCGCATCGTCTACGACGACGTAGGGTGCTGGAACGTGCCCGCCCGTTTCTTCGAGCGCATGCGCCGCGAGGGCATTGAGGTGGAGCCGTTCATGCCCGTGCGCTTCCCGTCCTTCGCCCGCCGGGCTAACTATCGCAACCACCGCAAGCTTTTCATCATCGACGGCCGCGTGGGCTATATCGGGGGCATGAACATTGCCGTGCGCTACGTGAAGGACGGGTGGCGCGACACGATGCTCCGCATTGAGGGCCGCGGCGTCTACGCTCTTCAGCGCGCCTTCCTCATCGACTGGTATTTTGTTGACACGTCGCTGCTCAACGATGCCAAATACTATCCTTCGGCTTCGCCGAGTGAACATGAATCGGCTTCGCCGAGTGAACGTTCAACGTTTAACGTTCACGCGCCGCAGGCGTCCTCCCTCCTTCAGGTCGTCACCAGCAGTCCTACGGCTGACGAGGCCGAAATCATGCAGGGCTACGTGCGCATCATCATGTCTGCCCGCCGCTATGTCTACATCGAGACGCCTTATTTCCTGCCCACCGATGCCGTGTTCTTCGCCCTAAAGACAGCAGCATTGTCGGGAGTCGACGTCCGGGTGATGGTGCCGCGCCGCAGCGACGCCCGCTTCACCGAGCTGGCCAGCCGGAGCTTCCTGCGTCGCGCCGTCGAGGCCGGCGTCGAGGTGTTTCTCTACGAGCCGGGCTTCCTCCATTCCAAGCTGCTCGTCAGCGACGACCAGATAGCCTCGTGCGGCTCCACCAACATCGACTTCCGCTCATTCGAGAACAACTTTGAGGCCAACGCCTTCGTCTATGGTGAAGCCATTGCCCGTCGCCTCCGTCAGGTCTTCCTCGACGACGAGCGCCAGTCCGTTGCCATGACCTCAGTGCCCGACCTGATGCACCCACGCTTCTTGAAACGCCTCGTAGAGTCCTTCGCCCGGCTGTTTTCCCCGTTGCTCTGAACCGTCAGCCCAAAAAGTGAGGCAATGAGTTTGCGGTTTCGCAGAAAATTTGTAACTTTGCGGCTTAAAATCAAGCATATCATGATAAGGAATATTCTTTTAGCTTTCTCAATAGCTTTCATCGCCCCCATGGTGATGATGGCTGGAACGGTGACGCCCGAGCAGGCACGACAGCGTGCACGACAGTTTCTTTCAGAGAGGCCGACGGCCGTCGCAGCCAGTCGGCAGGCCGGCATTAACCTGAGGATGGTAAGCCAGACCGACGAACAGCCGGCTTACTATGTCTTCAACGTCGGGCAAGGGCAGGGCTTCGTCCTTGTCAGCGCCGACGAGCGCACCCCCTCGATTCTGGGTTATGCCGACAGCGGCAGCTTCGACGCCGACCGGATGCCCGACAACATGAAGTCGTGGCTGCAGGGCTATGCCGACCAGATCGGGTGGCTGCGTGCCCATGAAGACACCATTCCTGCGGCCCAAGACTTTGACCCCAGCGAGCCCATCGGTCCGCTGCTGACGACACAGTGGAACCAGGATGCGCCCTTCAACGGCCAGTGCCCGCTGTTCGTCAACAACCAGCCGAGTGTGACGGGCTGTGTGGCTACGGCCATGGCTCAGGTGCTCAAGTATCTGAACCAGACGACCGGCAAGCCTATAGGCACCATCATGGACATTGACGGCTACGACTGCCCGTCGCGCTGGAATCAGGGACAGGTGCACGTAGACGCAAAGCCCATGACGGATTTCGACTTCGACAAGATGCTCGAATACTACTCCGGCAGCGAGAGCGCTGAAGAAAAGGAGGCCGTGGCCAAGCTGATGGCCTACTGCGGCGCAGCTGTAGGCATGGACTATCGCGACGACATGAACGGCGGCTCGGGCGCCCAGACGGCGGCCGTGCCTAACGCCTTGCGCACCTACTTCGGAGTGCAGGCCAACTTTGCCATTCGCGACAGCTACGGCTACCGCCAATGGACCGAACTGATTGGCAAGGAACTGAGCGAAGGCAGGCCCGTGATGCTCGGCGGACAGTCGAGCGGCGGCGGCCATACGTTCATCATCGACGGCTACGACGGCTACGGCCTGTTCCACGTCAACTGGGGGTGGGGCGGACTCAGCGACGGCTACTTCGTGCTGAGCGTGATGAACCCCAACAACAACAGCGGCATCGGTGCCAGCACGTCCGACGACGGCTACAGCTTTGCTCAGGAGCTGGTCTACGGTCTCGGCGATGAGACTGCCGGCCAGGTGGGAGCCCAGCTGAGCTTCAGCGACTTCACGTTCAGTGGCGACGTGCTCGGCTTCGTGGCCTACAACTACACCGGTGCGACTAACAACTTCGATTTCGGCATCGGACAGATTGACGACGAGGGACAAATCAGCTGCCCGCTGGTCGTGCAGACCAACCGCATGATGCAGCATTCTACGGGCGTCAAGCTCAGCAACTACAGGATCAATCGCGATGCCCTCGGACTCACCGCCCCAGGCACCTACAAACTGGTGGGCATCAGCCGCGTGACAGGCACCGAAGCATGGCTGACGCGGATGAACCCGGAGCGCAACTACATCGAGGCCGTGGTCGGCGAGGACATGACCATCGGATTCACCATCATGCCCCTCCCGGGCGTGCTGCATGTGGCCGACATCAGCCTGAAGGGCAACAAGTTGGCCGGACAGGACCAGACCCTCAGCGTGACCATACAGAATGAGGGCGAGGAATTCTACGGACGACTGTTCCTCTTTGCCAGCCAGAATCCTGACAACAAGGGCAAAAGTCTCGGCTGGAGCGGCGTCACCATCGAGCGCGACGCTACGACGACCATTGAATTCACCTTCACCCCCACGGCGTCTGGCAAGTGGCATCTGTGGCTGGCCACCGACGAGGCTGGCTCCGACGTGATTGCAAACCACGAGGTTGACATCAGCGCCGACCCCTACTCACACGACGGCAAGTTCATGATTTCGCAGCTGACCGTCGACGAGGCCAGCGACGACTGGAACATCGACGAGCAGGGCAATCGTCTGATCTACGTGCTGAGCGATGACGAAACCCAGACACTGACGTTCAATCCCACCGTGAAGAACGTCTCCGGGGCCAATCTGGCAGGGAGTATCGAGCTTAACTTCTCCTTAGAGAAGCAGGGCAGCGACGGCGTGTGGAGGAGCATGCTGAGATCATATAACACAAGTTTCACATCTTTCTCCGCCAACCACACGGTCAGCTATACGGGCATGACCTATGAGACGTCGGGCTACGGCACCTACAGGCTTGTGCTGAAGATGAACGGCAGCATACAGGACACCCACTACAACATCGTGCTGGCCAAGGGCATTGCAGACTTGTGGGACGGCCAGGGCGTCAAGCGCGTCGTGCCTGTGCTGGCCAGCACGTTCAGGCCCGATGCCGAGGCTACGGCCGTCGACCTCAGCAGACTTGACCTGAGCGTGGTAAGCGTCAGTCCGACCGCCAATCCCAACACCATCTATATGATTGCCGACGAGCAGGATGTGCCTGCAGCCCTCGAGGCCAGCAATGTGGTCAAGGGCGGTAAGGCCGAGACCATCGTCTTGAAGGACGGCTACGACTTCTACACCCCCGTGAGTTTCACCGTCGGGCATGTCAGCTACGAGCGCACCTTCGAAACGGCCTATTCGCCCGAGAACAACGGATGGAGCACCATTATGCTGCCGTTCGCCGTGGACAGCATTGCTGTCGACGGCACACCGGCCGACTGGCCGCGCAGTGCCGACGACGAGGCTGCCGACGTCTATCTGATGGCATTCAGTGGCGACGCTCCCGAAACCCTGTACTTCGACTATGCACCCGCCTTTGAGGCCTACCAGCCCTACATCATCAGCCTTTGCGCTTCGGAGCATGTGGGCAGGCCCGTCGAGTTCATGGCCGACGATGCCGTCGTGGCAGCCGGACATCCCGGCGTCGTGGCCCGCGACCATCATCAGTTCCACGGAACGCTGGCCACCACCTTGCCGGCCACGGTCTATCTCCTCAACGGCGATGGCAACCGGTTCTTGAATACGGAAGACACTCAGGAACAGCCGTTCCGTGCCTACTTCACGTCGGACACCGAAGCCCCGTCGCTCGCTGTCAGCGCCTTCGGGGTGCAGCCCGACGCCATCCAGGCCCCACTGCGTGGTCAGGCCGGGGCTGCCACCGGCGTCTACAGCCTCAGCGGCCTGCGTCTTGCTGACGATCTGGGCCGTCTGCCCGCCGGCGTCTACGTCGTGGGAGGTAAGATTCTGGTCAAAACAAAGAAATGAGCGTTTTCATGCGGCGAAATCCATATAAATGTGGATTGCACGGGTCAGGGCTTTTGACTACCTTTGCACCCGAAATCAGAAACATTCGTATGAAAAAGAACTTCCTATTGAGTTTAGCGATGCTGCCAGCTTTGGCCATGGCAGAGGCCGGCCCCGTCGAGCTTGGCGATACGTCGCGAGTGATTGACCTCGACGAGGTCGTTGTGGTGAAGGACCTGACAACGCTGCGGCGCCAGCCGGTGAGCAGCACCATCGTCGGGCATGAGGAAATCAGCCGGCTCGGAGTGCGCGACCTGCGCGACCTGTCGCTCTACGTCCCCTCGTTTGCCATGCCCAACTACGGCTCGCGCTACACGTCGTCCATGTACGTGCGCGGCATCGGCTCGCGCGTGAACAGTCCTGCCGTGGGCATCTATGTCGACAACATTCCCGTGCTCAACAAGTCGATGTTCAACACGCACAGCTACGAGCTGGAGCGCGTCGACGTGATGCGCGGCGCCCAGGGCACCCTCTACGGTCAGAACACCGAGGGCGGCCTCATCCGCATGCACACCCGCCAGCCCCTTCATTATCAGGGCACCGACGTGCGCCTCTCAGGCGGCACGGGCCTCTGGCGCAATGCCGAGGTGGCACATTATAATAAGGTGAGCGACCGGCTGGGCTTCTCCATTGCAGGATTCTACAGCGGCCAGCAGGGCTTCTTCGAGAACACAGCCACCGGCGACCATGCCGACGAGATGAACGAGGCCGGCGGGCGCCTCAGACTGCAATGGCAGGCCACCGACCGCCTGCTCGTCGACCTCATCGGCGACTACCAGTGGGTCAGCCAGAACGGATTTCCCTATGGCCAGATGGACCAGGACGGCAACACCCAGGATCCCTCGACCAACCGTCAGGGCACCTACGACCGCCACATGCTGACCGCGGGCCTCAGCCTGAACTACCGCGGCGACTGGGCCGACCTGAACTATACGGCCTCGTGGCAATACCTGAACGACGACATGCTGATGGACATCGACTATCGGCCACTCGACTATATGCACCTCGACCAGGCTCAGCTCCAGAACGCCGTGACCCAGGAGCTCTCGCTGAAAAGCCGCACCGAGGGGCCGTGGCGATGGACCTCAGGCGCCTTCTTCTCCTATCAGGCCCTGAAGACCAATGCCCCCGTCTACTTCGACTCGGAGATGAACAACTTCCTCTCGCAGACCATTGAGGACTACGCCTACTACGGCATGCTCAACTCGATGGCAGCACGCATGGGCATGGACGCCGCCAAGGCCATGATTGAGCGGGCCGGCGGCTGCCACATACGCCTCGACATGGCGACCATCCCCGGACTGTTCCGCACGCCCCAGACCAACTGGGGACTGTTCCACGAGTCGGACATTGACCTGACCGACCGCCTCACGGCCACCCTCGGACTGCGCTATGACCTCAGCCAGACGTCCATTGACTATGCCACCCGCGGTGCCATGAGCCTCGACGAGAGCGTCATGGGCGTCAGCGTGAAGGCCAACGTCATCTCTGACCTGACGCACGAGGAGCACAATGCCTTCTCGCAGTGGCTGCCCAAGGTGGGCCTGACCTACAGAATTGACAACAGCGGGAGCAACGTCTATGCCCTGGTGTCGAAGGGCTACCGCGCCGGCGGCTTCAATATCCAGATGTTCAGTGACATTCTTCAGACCGAGCTGCAGGACGTCGCCCAGCGGGCCCGCGGCGACATGGAAATAGTCCACGACACAGAGGCTTACAAAAATATTCGCGAAACGATTTCTTACAAGCCCGAGGAAAGCTGGAACTATGAGTTCGGCACTCACCTCAACCTCTTCGACTCCAGGATGCAGTTCGACCTGACGGGCTACTACATGCAGATCCGCAACCAGCAGCTTTCCGTCATGGCCGGCAACTACGGCTTCGGTCGCATGATGGTCAATGCCGGCAAGAGCTACAGCTGTGGCGTCGAGGCATCGCTGCGCGGCTCGGTCCTGGACAACCATCTGAACTGGAGCCTGAACTACGGCTACACCCGCGCCGTCTTCAAGGACTACGTGGACAGCGTCAAGGTCGATGGCGTCAACCAGGCCGTCGACTACAAGGACAAGCGCGTGCCTTTCATCCCCGAGCATACCTTCTCGGCCACGGCCGACTACCGCATCGATTTCCAGTCGCTGCTCCATTCGCTCACTATCGGCGCCAACCTGACCGCACAGGGCAAAATCTACTGGGATGAGGCCAACCTATGGGAGCAGAAACTCTACACCGTGCTGGGCGCCCATGCCGACGCCGACTTCGGCCGGCTGGTCGTCAGCCTCTGGGGACGCAACCTGACCGATACGAAGTATAACACCTTCGCCACGCCCAGCTCGATGGCCGGCACGCTGAACTATTATGCTCATCGGGGCAACCCCCTGCAGGTCGGCATCGACGTCCGTTTGCACCTCTGAGGATGCTTTTTTGCCTCTTTTTCTTGCACATGTCGGCAGAAATGTTTATATTTGCACGCGAAAACAATTTAATTAAACTAAAACAGGAAAAGCAATGAAGAAACTTTTGATGATTGCCATGATGACCATGGCATGCATGGGCATCCAGGCCCAGAACACCGTGACCGTGCAGGACGCTACCAACATGAGCGCCAAGGAGTTGAAGGCCGCTGCCAAGGAGCAGGCCAAGAAGGAGGCCGCCGTCAAGGACTACGAGAAGGCTAAGGCTGCCATCGCCAAGGCTGAGAAGGCTCAGGTGAATGCCGAGAAGGCTGCCCAGAAGGCCACCCAGAAGGTAGAGGCTGCCCAGAAGGCTGCCGAGAAGGCTATGAGCAAGGCCCAGGATGCCGCCAAGGATCTGGAGAAGGCCCGCGACAAGGCTAAATCAGCCAAGGAAAAAGCCGAGAAGATGCTTGGCACCCCGCTGGTGGAGGAAAAGTAAAAAGGTAAAAAAGTAAAAAGGTAAAAAAGTAAAAGGGTAAAAAAGTAAAAAGGTAAGAAAGTAAAAAGGTAAAAAAGTAAAAAAGTGCAGGCAATTATTTTGGCGGCTGGCATGGGTCGCAGACTCGGAGAACTGACACGGGACAATACGAAATGTA